>CAZWQY010000005.1:0-27714 GCA_964636295.1 uncultured Lentisphaeraceae bacterium
ACCCGTGGGGACAGACCCCAAGGGTTTCCAACAACGAGAGAGAAAAAGAATTCCGCAATGAATTCTCATTTCGTGATGGACAACCCAAGCCCAGCGCAAAAAAACCTGCCAATCCGTGTTAATCCGTGAAATCCGTGGTTTCAAGACTCCCATGGGGCATATCTCACGGCTGTCTCACGGCTGTTGTCCACGAATCAACACGAATCACTCGAATTTGAATAATGCTGCCGATATTCGTGCAAATTCGTGAAGATTCGTGGACTGTCCATTGGGGCCTGTCCCCAGAAAAGAACGCTTTTTAACCACGGATTTCACGGATTAACACAGATTCGTGAGAATTATTTGAGACAAATCCATTAATTCGTGACGATTCGTGAGATTCGTGGACAGACAATCGTGGGGACAGGCCCCAGGGGCTTGGGCGACGACGTTCGAGCAGGCGATGGAAGGATTGGCGAAAACGGCGTCATCGAATCTCCACCAGGACGCCCGGACGCGAGCCCTCGACGACGACCGCCTCGCCGACGGCGGCGACGCCGCGTCGCGTGACGCGAACCAGGTTCCACGCCCCGTCCATGTCGCGCCGCTTCAGGACGAACGTCCGCGACAGCCGGCCGTCGGCCGGCGACGCGGCCTCCTCCGCCTGGCGGTCGCGCGCCGCGTCGCGGCAAAACCAGCGGCCGCAGTCGTAGCCGAACGTCCAGTCCGCCTCGTCCAGTCCGAGCGCGCCGTCCCCGTCCGCGTCCGTGCCGACGGACACCTCGACGGCGTTCGTCGGCGAGGCATCGAGCGCGAGCGTGAACGAGACACGGCTCATCGCGCCGAAGTCCACCGCGAACGGGACGTTCGTGGTCGCCTCCGAAACCGCCGCCTCGGACGCGTCGAACGGCAATTCCGCCACGCGCACCGCAAGTGCGACCGAAGGAAGAAGAATCGGCAGGAAAGCAAACGGGGTTTTCATGGGCGGCATCATGCGTCTGGTTGGCAGGATGGGATCGGCACATTCACTGAAGGGCCTTTAGTTCAGGCAACGACTGGATTTCGCGCTTGTCTCGATCCAGTTCCGCGTTCGTCCGCAACGGCCGGCCCAAAAAGCCTTCAAGCAGACATTTAGCTTGTGCGCGCTCCTCCTCGCTTGCCCGCTCAGCCCTGCAAAGCGGTTCGAACTTTCGCTCGCAGGAAATCAGAAGCCACTCGTACTCATGAAGGCAATAACGATAGGCCCGCCGCCAACGCTCATACTTATGAGGATCTTCCTGCGCCAGCCTTTTCGCCTCTCCGCTCGCGACCATGGCCTTCCACCTGTCTAGTTCCCGGCGCATCCATGTGAAGCGTCGGAGCTGTGCGCCGTATTCGTCAATAGCCGTCCACGCCTGGATGCGGCTGTCCCGACAAGGCGACAGACCAAGGCTGACGTTCCTGAAGAGGCGCGCAAGGCCGTCATAGTCCTCTCCACGCAACTCGACACGGAACAGCTTGTCCTGGAATCGGGAACGACAGGCCGCACGAATCGCCGGATCGGGGATTGACGTGATCTTCGCGTCGAGGGATGCCCACGGGCTGTGCCGATTCGGCGCGCCAAGCATCCTGATGGCGTCATCCATCTCCGCTTCAACGTCAAGCGAGACCTCGCCCGGATGCCGGCCGCATCCGGAGACCATGACAACGAAAAGAACACCGAGGGAAAAGAGACTTCTCACCATACTTTCGCTCCATCTAGATAAACCGAACCAAGGATCGTCCGCACGACCTCGTGGCGGAACTTCCGAACACCGGCCGTCCCGTCCGAATCGATCGAGAATGCCTGTGTCTCCTCCGACGCGAAACACTTAAACGGCTCGACCTTTCCGTCCGTACCGAAGACGTTCCAGCCAAAGGGGACGCTCCAGACATTCCGCCCGGACATCCAACCCTCCGAAGCGGACTCCGTCAGATGTCCATCGGACGTCATGCGCGGATACGACTGCACGTAAGCCGCCGTGTCACGGGCGTCAATGACGTTCTCGGACGTGACCCGATGCCAGATGCCCGCACCGTTCTCGCGCGAGTGGCAGCGGTCGCCGTCAAAATACGGGTGCGTGAAATACCCCGTCTGGAAGCCGACTTCAGACGGGACTTCCTCGACAGAGATTCCCTGGAAAGAGACGTCTAGGGGAAGGATGCGCACGTCCGCCTCAAGTCCGACGCCGCCAGCACAGCCGACTGGCAACCCGTAGGTCCTCCAGCCAAGGTCGAAGGCCTGCCCCCCGCTCGGCTCAATGACCTGAATCAGCGGCGTGTAGGTCACGCCGTCGACAGAAGCCTCCAGCGGATTCTCCGCAGCTTCAAGCGGACAGACAAAGCAGTTGCCGCCGCGCATTTCTCCGCCCTTCACCGCTTTCCAGGACACGGACATCCCCGTTGGCCGGACGCGGCAGTCGACCTGCTCACAGATGCCATACCTATGCCGCCAGGGACTGTCATTCTCCGGTGCCTCCACGGTCGGGCCTATCAGGATCTGGACGGCCGTGAGCGTCGCCTCGGAGACGACCGGGGCCGCGCCCTCCTCCGTGACGGTCGCGCGCACGGCGACGTCGCCGACGGCCCCGCTCGCGGCGCGCGCCGCGAAGCGCACCTTGACACGGAACGTCTCCCCCGGGCCGAGCCTCCCCTCGCGCGGCAGGAACGACCCGCCCGTGCGCTCCAGCCGCCCGCCGTCGCGCAGCTCGAGGCGGTACGCGCCGCCCCCCGGCCCGCCGCAGACGGCGAACGCGCCCGACGGCGTCTCCAGGCCGTCCGCCGACCCGTGCGGCCCGTCGGGCGCGGCGGACGACGCGACGATCTCGCACCGGACGGGAAGGCTGACCGCAGGAAGCCCGTCCGCGCCCTCGCCGACCGCGACGTCGGGACGGGACGCGCCGACGAACTCGACGGGGAGGAGGCACCGGACGCGGTAGGACTTCCCGACGAGGAGCGTGACGCGGTTCGTCTCGCCCGCCTTCGCGATGAAGGACGGGTCGGGCAGGGCCGAGGGCGCGTCGCCCTCGAAGGAGACGAGCGCGTCCGCATCCCGCACGACGAGGTCGACCCCGTAGTAGTTGTCCGCGTGCGCGCCCGGCGGCAGGGCCTGGCGCGGGCCGAAGCGCGGCTCGTCCGCCGCGACGCGCGGGTCGGCGTCCTCGGCGTTCGGAATCCCGTCGCCGTCCCAGTCGTCCGGGTTCACGCGGCGGTAGGCGCGCGCGACGGCGTTCGAGCGGGCGACGAACGAGCCGTCGCGGAAGAGCTCGAGCTGGGCCGAGACCGCCGGGGCGGCGGGGGCGGCCGGGGACGGGCGGCCAGGGGAAAAGTCCTGCCACGTGAGCAGAACGGAGTTGCTCGGCGTCACGGCCGTCCAGAGGCGCGAGACGCCCCGGCGGGCGGACATCGGGGACCCGACGGCGACGAGCGCGTCCGAGGCGCTGCGGAGCCGGTAGCCGCGCGCGAGCGTCGCGCAGCCCCACGCGAACACGGGCGACCGGAGAATCGGCGGGAGGGATGTCATGCAAGGAATTATAGCAAATGCCGCCGCACAACGAATTCGTAGCGATTCGTGTGATTCGTGGACAGACAATCGTGGGGACAGACCCAAGTGGGAGGGTTGAAACCACGAATTTCACGAATCTCACGAATGAAGGTGAAGATGAAAATCAACCACGAATTTCACGGATTAGCACGGATTCGTGCTCATTCGTGTGATTCGTGGATAAACAACCACGGGGGACAGACCCCAGGGGTTATCCTGCGGCGCGTCAGAATCGCCAAGCCCGATCGCGAGCGGCACCGCCTGCGCCGATGCGAAAGACGTTCGCCTCGCCAAGCCCATCGACGCGGCGGATGCCGAGGACGTCGATCAGCGGCATTCTGCGCCTGTCCCAGCCGCGGGTCACAAAGGCGCCGGGGATGACGGCTTTCGGATGCATTCCGCCATAGCCCTGCGTCACGACATAGCAGACGTCGTCAAGGGCGGACAGATTGTCGAAATGCGAGTCGCCGCACAGGCATCCGGCAAACCTGCGCTGCGGACGCCCCGTGAAATCCCATTTGACGCCTCCCTTCCCGCCGGCCTCCGAATGGACGAACCCGACAAAGAGTTCGTGCAGGGCGTCGCCGTTCACGGCACCGCGCAGATTTCCGTCCGCCGCCGCGCGCTTCAACGGCTTGCCGACGTCCACCCAGCGTCCAAAGGAGTTGACGATGCAGTAGTGTCCCGCCGCAACCGCAGTCCAGTCGTCTGGCAACGCCTCAAGCCCCTTCGCGACAAATGCCACCTGCGACGGCGAGAATCCATAATAGCCGATTTCGCTGGTGTCGAGGAAGAACACGCGGACCTTCTTCGCCGGCACGTCAAAATAGCCATATGTGCGCTCTCCGCCAAGCGTGGCGGCGTGTCCGTGTCCAGCGGCAAGCAGATTGAACTTTCCAAACTCGGCCGCAGAGAACTCCTTGTTCGTGCGCCCACGGTCGTGGTTGCCGCGACAGAAGTAGACGGGCCGCTCGAAGTCGCGATAGAGCCTGAACTGCGCGTCAATCCGCCTGCGAATCAGTTCGTCGGCTTCCGCCGGCGTCGGCTTAGGGCCGCGCCAGCCAACGAGCTGCTGATAGTCGGCGTCGCCGAGATCGAGCAGGGCTTCTGCGCCAAGACGGCGAACGGCCTCCTGCGCAATGAGCACGTGGCTTTTCGGATCCGACCAGTCAATTGGGTCTGAAATGTCTGGAAGCCCAGAATGCACGTCGGTGATGGACACGAACAGCGCATGTCCGTCGCCGCTCCTGCGCCATGCGTCGATCCGCGACTTCGTCTCATCTATTTCACGCAACGCCCAGTCCGGCAGTTCGATGCGCGACATCGCCCGCGTCTCGTCCGCCCGCGCCGACGTTCCGACCAAAGTTCCCAAGACCGAAGCGGCAGCCATGCCGCCTGCACCTTTGATGAAATCCCGTCTGCCTGCAACTCGCCGATTCATTCGTGTCTCCTTTCACGCATGGGCACTTGATCGAAAACGTCGATGTGAAGTATATCACAAAATCGACCAGTCCATGGAGATTATCTAACTCTCCAGATCCCTCTCCGGCCGAAGAAGGTCGGCGCAACGGCTAAGGGCGAGAAGTGCTCGGTAGCGGCCGTCTTTCGCGACCAACTCGTCGTGCGAACCGGATTCGACAATTCGCCCGTTCTCAAGATAACAAATTTTGGTCGCGTGGCGAATCGTCGTCAATCGATGGGCGATGATGATGGTCGTGCGGCCGGCGGCGAGCCGCCCAAGCGCCTCCTGCACCGCCACCTCGGCGAACGTGTCGAGCGCACTCGTCGCCTCGTCGAGAATGAGAATCGGCGGATTCTTCAGAAACACGCGCGCAATGGCAATCCGCTGGGCCTGTCCGCCAGACAGCCGCACGCCGCGCTCGCCCACGGGCGTTTCCAATCCCTCCGGCAGCCCCCTGACGAAATCCGCCAAATTGGCGTCCGCCAGCGCGGACAGGAGACGGGCCTCGTCCGCCGAAGCGTCAGCCAACAGCAGATTCTCGCGAATCGTCCCGTCAAACAGGAACGGTCGCTGTGCCACCATACCCATGACGGAACGAAGCGTCCGCTTGGGAATTGTGGCGGTGTCATGTCCGTCGAGCAGAATCCGCCCCTCGGTGGGATCGTAGAAACGCGGCATGAGCGCGGCGATGGTTGACTTGCCGCCGCCCGACGGGCCGACAAAGGCGCATACGCCGCCGGCGGGAATAATCAGCGATGGAATGTCCAGCACGTCTTTCGCCGTGCCGGGGTAGCGAAAGCGGACATTCCGAAACTCAATGCGTCCCGCACACGTAGGCGCGGAGGTGAACGATTCGCGCATCTCGCGACGCGCGTCCCCGTTCATCTCCCGCGCCACGTCCGCTTCGGGCGGCTCCTTCAGCACCTCCAGAAAACGGCGGCATCCCACAAGGCCCTGCTGGAACATGTCGAGGAAGTTGACGACGCGCATCATCGGCATCGTCACGTAGCGCGAATACATGTAGAACGCGAACACCTGGCCAACCGTCGCCGAATCATGGGCGACCATCCAGGCGCCCAGAGCAATGTAGAGAAGCGAATAACCCTCCAGCATCAACTGCGTCCCCGCGTTGAGCGGCGCATAGAGCGCGCTCATCCGCTCGAACGAACGGCGGAAGCGGTCGTTCACGCGGCGGAAGGCCGTCCGCTCGCGGTCTTCACAGGTGAAGCTCTTGACCTCGCGAATGCCCTGCACGGCGTTTTCAACATGCGCGGCAAAGGCGGCGGCCTCTTGCCGATTGCCGCGCCACGTGGCGTGGATGCGTTTCTGGAACGCGGCGGCGAACGCGAGGATGAACGGAACGGGAAGGAGCGTCCACGCCGCCAGCGTGGCGTTCAGCGTGAACATCACCGCAAACGAGCCGGACAGCATCAGCACGATTTCGACAAGGGCCTCCGGCATCAAATGCACCGTCGATCCGACCTGGCGGAGATCGCCCGTGATGCGGCTCAAGACCTCGCCCGTCTTCGTGCGATCGAAATAGGCGAACGGCAGCCGCTGGATGTGATCGAAGAGACGTTCGCGCATCTCCGCCTCAATGCGGAATCCGAGCCGCTGTCCGCACAGCGTCCCGCCCCACTCCAGCGCCGCCGACAGAATCGCGAGCGCGGCGAAGGCCAGCGCGGCCCAGCCCGTCGCCAAAAGATTGCCCGCCGGGAGATAGACCTGAAAGACCTTGAGCGCAACCAGTGGGATGAGCAACTGCAACCCGCTCCGCGCCACGCGGCAGGCAAGATCGGCCGCCATCAGCCGGAGATGATGCCGATAGAATCCGCACAGCGCGCGGACGGCTTCGCGGACGCCGACCGTCACGCCCGTGCCGTCCTTCGGCGGGGACGTGAACAGCATCCCCACATTCGGCGGCGGCATCAGATGCCTCCTTCCGTCGGCGGTTCGGCGCGAACGACTTCCAGCTGGCAGTCGGCGACGAGTTCGAGCAGTTCAAGGTCGTGCGTAATAAGCAACACGGCGCCGCCCCGATTCGCATAGGCTTTCAGTTCCTGCGCGATGATGCGCATGTTGCGTCCGTCCAGTCCGCTCGTCGGCTCGTCGAGAACGAGCAGTTCCGGACGCTTCATGAGTGCGCAGGCCACGACCAGCCGCTGCTTCTCGCCGCCGGAGAGGGAATGCGGATGACGCGCTTTCAGCGGCGTCAGCCCGAACACCTCCAGCCAATGCGCCGCGTCCTTCCGTCCTGTCGCCTTGTCGAGACGGCGCGGCGCGGAAAAGAGCAGTTCCTCTTCGACCGTGCGCATGTACAACTGAATGTCCATCTGCTGCAAGGCGAAAGCGGCGCGGGCACGGCGTTGGCGCAGCGTCCGTGCCACGCCCTCGAACGAGATCTCGCCCTGAACGGGCTTGAGGAGTCCGCAGAGCAGACGGGCCAGCGTCGTCTTGCCGGCGCCGTTCGCACCGACAATCGCCGTAATCGCGCCACGCGGAAGCGTAGCGGAGAAGTCCCGATACAGCCATTCCGTCTTCTTCGAATAGCGAAAGGAAAGATTGCGAATCGTGACGGCCGCGCCGTTCTTCGCGCAGAGCGCCGTCGCTGGGCAGAGGTCGGGACGCGACACGCGCACGCGGCGCAGGCCCCAGGACGAACAATCGGGATGCGCGGCCAAGCGGTCGAGCAAATCGCCTTCCGAATCGCGCCGTGCGCGGAAGACCGGCTGCCCGTCCTTGAGGACAAGCAAACTGTCCAACACGCCGCGCAGCCAGTAGAGGCGGTGATCGACGATGACAAGCGTCACGCCGTGCCGCTTGAACGTGCGGCACAGGTTCGCGAGGTCGTCCGTCGCCTCCGGCGAGAGATTGGCCGTCGGCTCGTCCATCACCACAATGTCCGCGCCCGCTGCCATGACGGCGGCCAACACGCACTTCTGTCGTTCGCCGGACGACAAGTTGAACACGGAACGCGCCGCGAGGGACGTCAGACCGAACGCCGCGAGCGATGTCCCCACGCGCCGGCGAATCTCCTCCTGCGGAACGCTTTGCCATTCGAGCGCGAGCGCGACTTCCTCCTGCACGGTCGTCGCCATGATCTGCTCTTCGGGATTCTGCAAGACCGTGCCGATGCGCCGCGACACCTCTTCCAGGGGCACGGGGAATCGCAGGTCAAGGACGGTGAGCCGTCCGTCCAGACGGCCCTTGAAGTGATTGGGAATGAGTCCGTTCAGGATGCGCAGCAGCGTGGACTTGCCGCATCCGCTCGCGCCCGTGACGAGCATCACCTCGCCCTTCTTTAACGTGAACGACACGTCCAAAAGCGAGGCGGTCTCACAGAACGGATAACGATAGGAAAGACGGTCGGCGGTGATGGCGTTCATTTGAAATCTCCTGTCGCGTGAGACGCGGGGGACGGCTCGACGGCCTGGGGCCGCGCCCCCATGCCCGTTCGCGTCGGCTTGGGAATGTTGGCTTCCCAGATGCACAGCGACGCGGCGAGAAGCGCGGTGAGGGCCAGCACGGCAAAGTCAAGGCGGCGGAAGCGGAGCGTCCGCAATTGCGTGGGACGCTTCGCGTATCCCACGCGCTTCATCTCCGCCGCCATCGACAAGTTATCCGCCATGCGGAGCGTCCGCACCACAAGCGGCACGACGGTGAGGCGGATCGTCTGAAACGGATGCAGAATCGCCGAACCGAAGCCAACGGCGAATCCGCGCATTCGCACGGCATCGCGCAACTGCCGAATCACGTCCACGAACTCCGGCACGAACCGGCAGAAAACCAGAAGCGGGATGAAAAGGAAGCGCGGCAAACGCACGCTCTTCATCGTCCCTACAAACCCTTGGACGGAGAAGTTCAGTCCGATGGCGAGGAGAACGTTCATCGACGGGATGGAGCGGAGGAACGGCGTGTGAAAGCCGTCCAACGCGCCGGCCATCATCTTCGCCATGCCCGCGCTCGGAAACGCCCACAGGAAGAGGCGAGACGAACCGTAGATCATGCCGAGCGACAGGAGCGTCATCACAAGCATCAGCAGATAGGCCCCCACGATGACCGCGTAGCGGCGCGTCTGAAGCAAGTAGATGAACGTGAACGCGGCCATTGTCGCCAGCGTGACGTTGGACGAGAGATAGAGCGTCGCCGTCGTCACGATGAGCGAAACGAGAAGGCGCGTGCGAATGTCCAGCACGTCGCGCCGACACAACGTCGCATCGGGGTCAAACTTCGCGGATAATGCCGGCATGACGCAACTCCTTTACAAACTTGGCCCCGCACGGGAGGCCGATCAGCAGACAGCCGAGATACCCCAGGACGATGAACACGCCAGCCACCGCGACCATCGCCAGGTTCTCGCGCGCATGGAGGAACGAATAGCCAAGCGACAACGCGCGCCCCAGAAAATCGTAAACCGCCACGCCCGCCAGCACGGCGCCGATGCGCCGATAGCCGCCGAACATCGCGATAAGCGCATCGCTCACGAGCGCCGCGACGAGAAAGCCCGGCAGGAGCAGACTCATGCCGCCGCCCGCGATGAGAAAGGAAATTACCTGCCCCACGAGCACGTACAAGGCCAAGACACCGAACTTGCGCACCCGCGCCACGAGCACGGCCAGCAACGCCGTGGCGATGCCGTTCTTCAAGAAGAGCGTCAACGGATTCATGCCGCCGCCGAGAAGCGCGACCATGAGCGAGACGACCTTTGCGAGCGCGGTGAAAAGTCCGACCGTCACCAGCGATTCCGTGTCCCAGTAAAACTGCCGCGTCATGGCGTGCGTCCTCCGCTGTGCGCCGCCATGTGAAAGCCCGTGAGAAGCGCGTTGAGTTTTGTCTGGTAGTATTCGCCGAGGCGCGTCAGACGAAAACGCCCGTCCTGCCGCCGCCACACGCCCGCCGCAATCCAATTTTCAAGAAGGGGCGAGAAGTCGGTTTCGGGAATCTCGGCCGGGTCAAACCAGCCTAGGTCAGTCTGGCGCGTGAATCGAATCGCGTCGCGGCGCATCGGCGGGTTGAGCATCGCCTGGGCAATTGGCTTCAAGCCGGCGTCCACAGCCTTGATGTACGCGGCGAGGTCGCCCTCCTGCATGAGGCTCCAGTCGCCAATGAAGCCGCCGGCGCCACAGCCGAACGGAATCATGTCCACGCCGATCTTTGCGTAGGTGTTGTAGAGATTGCGTTCGAGCGCGTTGCGCCCCCAGTGCGTCGTAGAGAGCTGTTTCCAGCCGTGGGCGGCGAGATAGTCGCTTGCCTCGGCATGGCGGGCGAGGCGTTCTTCCTCCGTCCAGTATCCTTCCCGCTCCATGCGCGTCGCGATGGGCGAGCCGGGAAAGACCTTGAGCGAGTAGAGGTCGACGCCGTCGAGCGCGGATTCGAGATGCGCGGTCCGGACATTGCGTTCCATCCAGTCCGTCTGCGTCTGTCCTGGAAGACCGTAGATGAGATCCGCGACGAGCGCAATCCGGTCTCCGCAGATTTCCTTGATCCGCGCAAGGCGTTGCATCGTCTCCTCGCGGGAGAGGCGGCGGCCGAGACTGCGGCGCAAATCCGTCTCGAAGCTCTGCACGCCGAACGAAAAACGGCTGACGCCCGAATCGAGGCAGGCGCGGACACGGTCGTCGTCAAACGCGAACAGGCGGCCTTCGACGGTGAACTCGCAGTCGGGCGCCAGGTTGAAGCGGGCGTTGAGTTTGCCGATGAGCCGCCGCAGCTGGTCGGCCGTCAGGGCGGTGGGCGTGCCGCCGCCGAAATAGACCACGTTCACGGGTTTCGTCGTGAACACGCCTTCGTCGGCCACGCGGTCGATCTCGACGAGCAGCCGCTTCACGTAGGAATCGATCGCCGCGTCATCCGCCCGATTGCGGTAGAAGCCGCAGAACGCGCAACGGCTGATGCAGAACGGAATGTGGACATAGATGACGAGCGGGCCGCGCGCGGTCGGCCGCAGCGATTTCCAGATTTCCTCTGCGGCGCGCGCGTCGCCGCGCCCCATCATTCCCCTCATCATCTCGCCGTGTCCGCCCCCCTTTTCGGAAAGCCTTTTCATCAGTTCCGCCCTGTCGGACGGAAGCAAAAAAGCACCTGTTATATTCTTCATTTAATTCCTTTCATTCGATGATTCATCCAAGACAACGTGTCCTTCGTCATCTAACTCAAACGCTCCGTACAGCCATCGAAGCAACGCCCCTTTCTCAACGATTTCCTGTGAAGGAATGCATCCGCCGGTCACATATGACCGACACAACCACAGAACGGCCAACAACCAGTTCCTCCTCACACCGTCACCATCCGACAGGCATACCGCATAGTCATACTGGGCATACGCCACGCCCTTGCGGGCTGCCTCCCGAAAACACTCGGCGGCCTTCTGCAAATTGCGCCGAACACCCTCGCCTCTATAATAGGCAAGGCCAAGATAGTAGATTGAAATGCCAAGTCCACGCTTTGCCGCTTTCTTCAGCAGGGTGACCGATTGCCGAAGATCCTGTGGTACGCCCTCGCCAACTTGATAGCACCGACCAAGGTTGTGCATCGCCGGAGCGCTGTCAAGCTCAACCGCTTTCTTATATATGCGAATTGCCAGGGCAAGGTCTTTTATGCAGCCATCGCCCAATGCAAATGACGCCGCGAGATTGCTCATTGCATCGGCGTCGCCGTCCCGTGCGGCAAGACGCCAGTATGCCACAGACCTCTTGGCCAATCGAGCGCTCTTGACGACCCTGTTGAGGGTCTCGCAGGAACTTCCCACATAATAGAATCCTCTGCCTCGCAGTTCACTCCGTAGACAGATGCACCCGAGTAAAAGATACCATGATGCCAAAATCAGTTCCATTGCCGTGCCAATGAAAATCCTGCACAGTCTCAAAGGGTAGAGTAGAACTATCATTTCTTCTCGCTTTCCTCCGACAAAATAAATCCTCTCGCGACAGTCATGGACTACAGCATCCTTTCCAGCGCATCGGGGTCGTTTGAATAGCGCATGGCTTCCACGCGCGTGATGTGGCGGCGGCGCACGAGTTCCATGAGCGAACCGTTCATCGTCACCATGCCCTGTTCGCCGCCGAGTTCGATGAGCGAAGGGAGCTGCCGCTCCTTCTTGTCGCGAATCGAGGACTGAATCGCCTTTGTAGACGTCATGATCTCCGCGCAGAGCGATCGCCCCGTGCGGTCGCTCCACGGCACGAGCTGCTGCGTGATCACCACCTTCAAGTTGGCCGCAAGGCGTTCGCGCACCTGTTGCTGCTCCATCGCGTCGAACGCGCTGACAAGACGGCTGACGCTTTCCGCCGCACCGCTCGTGTGCAAGGTCGCAAACGTGAGATGTCCCGTCTCCGCCAACGTGAGCGCCGCGTCCATCGACGTGCGGTCGCGCATCTCGCCGAGCAGCACGATGTCCGGGTCTTCGCGCAAGACAGCACGGAGCGCGTTGTGGAAACTCGCCGTGTCGGGTCCCACCTCACGCTGAGAGACGAGGCACTTGTCGGAGGCGTGAATGTATTCCACGGGATCCTCGATGGTGAAGAGGTGCTCGTGCCGCGTCTGGTTGATGCGGTGGAGAATGCTTGCGAGCGTCGTCGTCTTTCCGCTGCCCGTCGCGCCCGTCACGAGGACGAGTCCCTGGCGCAATGAGCAGATCTCTTCGAGCAACGGGATGGGAAGCCCCAGTTCGTCGAACGCAAAGAAGCGGTTGGGCAGGAGACGAATCGCCCAGGCGAGACGGTCGAGCTTCCAGTAGGCGTTGATGCGGATGCGCCGATTGCCGGACACGGTGGCCGCGCCGTCATACTCGCGATTGCGGCGCAGCGTTTCCAGTCCCGCCTCGCCGACGAGCCGCGCCGTCAGATCGTCGAACGGAATGGCGGCGAGTTCCGGCGGAACGGCCACAGTCCGCAGATAGCCATGCACGCGCAACGTCAGCTGGCCGCCGTCGAACCAGTGGAGGTCGGTCGCGTCGGCGGCGGCCATCACGTCAAAAAGCGGATCGAGAACCGGATCAGTCATCTATCTTCAATCCCTTGCCCTCTTCGCCGCGCGGCATCCACCTGAAGTCGTCGTCCTGGTTGAACAACGTCTTGTCCGCGTCCGCCGCCGTCTCGTCCGCCCGTGCCGCCGCCTTTGCCGCGCGCGCGTCGGCGGACGCGCCGAGGATTTCGCGGAGGTTGCGGCCGTCCTGCACGTTTCGGCGCACGAAGTCGAACGCGGCGTCCTGCGCCATCGACGGCATCTTGATGACGGTCGGACGAATCAGCACGAGGAGTTCGGAGTCGGAGATCTCGCGCGACGTGTAGCGAAAGAGCGCGCCGAGATACGGAATGTCGCCCACCCAGGGAATCTTCCGCACGACGTCGCTCTCGTCGTGCTGCATCAATCCGCCCAGCGCCACGGTCTGTCCGCTTTGCGCGACAATCGACGACGTGATGATCTGAAGGTTCACCGGGATGGTTTCATAGTTCACTTCGTTCTCGCCCGTGCCATACGAAATCTTCGTCGGATTGTTGTCGTCGGTCGACGCCCTTTCCTGCATGACGCGCAACGTGACGGTTCCGTCGGCGTGGATCTTCGGCGTAATCACGAGCGACATGCCAACCTGCCGCCGCTGGATCTCGGCGTTCACGGTCTTGACGATGACCGGATTGTCCCCGCTCGTGACGGACTGCTTCTCCTCCTGGTTTAAGAGCAGGCTCGTCTCGCGTCCGATGAAGACGCGCGACGCCTCGTAGTCGGCCACGAGAAGGCTGGGCGTCGCGATTGTCCGCACCTTTCCCTTCTGGTTGAACAGCTTGATCCGCACCTTGTAGTGGTCGCTCAGGATCTGGAACACGGGATGTCCGCCCAAGCCGGAGAGGTTGTCGAGCGCGAGTCGTCCCGTTTCCTGCCGCACGTTCATCCCCTGCGAAAAGCCGCCCTCGAAAAGCGCGTCCGAATGGCCCGACTCCGCGCCGAGGAAACTGATGTCGCGTTCCTTTTCGTCCGTGATGTCGAGCTGCAGCACGCGCATTTCCAGCAGAACCTGCGCCTTTGGCACGTCGAGCTTGCGAATCGTGTCCGAAATCTGGGCGAGCATGTTCCGGTCGGACGAGCGAAGGACGATCGTATTCGACCGACGGACAATCGACACGAACACGACGCCGAGTGTGACGACTTTCGGCGCGGCGGCGGATTCCCCAACCGGTCCCTGCGCAGACGCGTCAATCGTCGTCGTGCCGGGCTGACGGGTCGCGTAGTCGATGAACTGCCCGACGCGCTGACGGTCGTCGGTGAAGCGGCGAATGTTCTCCATGCCGCGCAGATTCTCGTTCTGGCGGCGGCTCGACGAGCGTCCGCGCCCGGAAGAGGAGTACGACTGCTGTCCCGCCGCGTCGCCCTCCAAGACCGACGAACGATCCTGCAGCTGATCCATGCGGTCGAGGGCGCGCGAAATGTCGCCGATCTCATCGTCGTCGTCCTCGTCCGGCGCGGAATAGACGACGACATCCCGATAGGCCTCCTGGATGGCAGCCGCAATGTCCTCCGCGCGCGGATAGGCCAGCGTCACGACTTCCACGAACTTCTTCTCGTCGAAGAGGCTGGCCCGCGAGAACTCCTCGACGCTCAGCACGAACACGACGCCGCTCTGCGGATCTTCCCGGTACCAGAGGTTGTGGCTCTGGCAGACGGCCTTGAGCGCGGCCTCGCAGTCAATGTCCTTTAGGAACGTGCGAACCAAGGTTCGCTTCGCCGAATCGTTCACCACAATGTGCCGCCCCCACATCTCGCCCAGCAGGCTCATCGCGTATTCGATGGGCGCATCGCGGAACAAGAAGGAGGAAATCAGGGGATTGGCGGGCGGCGCGGCGGACGCGGCCGCCTGTCCGTCCCGCGCAACGACGAGGCAGGCCGCAAGGGACGCCAGTCGCACGACATGAGAGACTGCTGTTTTCATTTTCAATTCTTTCCCTCTTCTCCGGTATCGATTCACGCCCAGCCCCTTCTCACCAATTCAGCCGAATGGTCTCGTCCGGCCGCTTCTTGTTGTGATAGACCTCGATGAACGTCGGCTCGATCTTCTTCACGTTCACGTAGAACACGAACTTGCGAAGCTGCTCCTCGAGGTCAACGCCCTTTCCGCTTGGCGCGGCGCGTCCGCCGAGGACGGCCGCCTTCCCGCCCGTGCTCGTCCGCCCACGCGGGAACGCCTTCTTCGCCCGCCGCCCCCGTCCGTCTGCGCCGAGGCGATCCACGCGCACGAGGTCGCCTTCCTGCACAAGGATGGGTTCGTCTGCGTTGTGGAACTGGATGAGCGCGGCGCGAGGCGTGTTGGTGTCCTGCGGAATCGTGATGGCGAGGATGCGGAACTCGCTGGAGATCTCGCCCATCGTCGTGCGCATGAGGCCATCCTCGCCCGGCCCAAAGCCCGGCCCGTCGCCGTCTTCGCCCCGTCGGCGAAATGGATCGACGAACCCGCTTTCCGCAGTCCCGTTGGCATCCTTCAACGTGACGGGCTGAAGCAATGCGGGAAGACGTGCCGCCTCCTGCGCAGGGACGGACGCGCGCGACGGTTGCGGAACGACCGTCCCGTTCTCGGCACGCACGTTCAGCCCGACCGCCAGACACGCGACAAGCGGGATGAAACGCCGCGCGTTCCTTGTAATTGATTTCATTTTCGCATTTCCACTGTTCATGTTAATTCCTCGTCAGCGTGCCGCCGCGCTCATCGCGGCCATTCCCATGAAGAACGCAATGTAGACGTAGGCGACCATGCCGCCCACGAGGACAATCAACGCCGGCTCGACGAGCTTGCCCAGCAGGTCGAGCCGCCGTTCAAGCGCGTCGCCGTAGTAGTCGCCCACATAGTTCAGCCCCTCGTCCATGTTGCCGGCGTTCTCGCCCACCTTGACGAGGGCGGGCGTGAGCGGCGAAAGACTGCGCAGAGCCGTCTCGCGCAGGGCCTCGGAGAACATTCGCCCGCGCCTCACCTTTTGCCGCACAGCTGCGAGCTGCTGCCGATACCAGCCGTTTCCAAGCGTCTCGCGCACGAGGTCAAGGGCATCCACGACGGAAATGCCGCTCGCCACGAGCATGGACATCGTGTGATTGAAGAGCGCGTTTGCCGCGAATCGCCCGACCTTCCCGAAAATTGGCACGCGGAGCGAGAGACGGTCGCAGACGACGCCGACTTTCGGAATCTTTCGCAGGAGCGCCCATCCCGCGACTGCCAACACGGGCGCGAGAAGGAGTCCGGCACCGTGGGCCTGAAGGAACGCGCTTGTCGTGAGAAGCGATTTCGTAATCGGCGGCAGGGCGTCCGGATTGCCCATCACGGACACGATTTTTGGAATCGCCACCGTGCTCACGTAGTAGCCGACGCCCAGCCCCATCACGACGACCAGCGCGGGATAGGTCATCGCGCGAATCACCTGATTGCGGATTGTCCGCCGCTGCCGCATGATCTTCGCGGCATAGGTGAACATCTGCGGCAACGACCCGTTTGCCTCGCCCACGTCCACAAGGCCGATGAAGAGTTCGCCGATCCACGGCATCGCCGTGCGAAACGCCTTGGCAAGGGGTCGTCCGCCGCGCACGAGTTCCGCCGTCTCGACGAGCGCCAGCTTGAGGTCACTGTCCGAAAGTTCCGCGCACGTCTCCAACGCCGAAACGACCGGCACATCGCCCTTGAGCAGAATGACCAGCTGAAGAAACGTCTGCTCGATCGCGCCCCTGCGGACGAGGACGCGGGCCAGAATCCGCTCGACCGCGTTGCGCGACCGGCGCTCACGCCCCTTCTTTTCGACTGTCTCGAAGGAAATTGCCATCAGATCGCCAGCTCCTCCGCAACCGTCGCGTGGTATTCCTCCAGCGTCGTCTCCCCTTCCAAGACCTTCGCGAGCGCATCGCCGCGCAACGTCAGGTCGGGCGCCGTTTCCCGAAGCCAGCGCGAAATGTCGCCCTCGCTTTCGCCCCGCAACAGCAGCTTGCGCACGGCCTCGCCCACGGGCAGCATCTCGTAGATGGCCGTCCGCCCCGAATACCCCGTATCCCCGCAGTAGGCGCATCCGTGGGCTTTTGGAATCTTCGGCGGATTGTTCGCATCCCAACCGTATTTCTCGCAAGTCTCCGCGTCCGCCGTCTCCCACGTCAGGCATTCGCGGCAGGGGCGGCGCAAAAGGCGCTGCGCCACGGCGAGACGAAGCGTGGCAGCGACGAGGTAGGGCGGCACGCCGAGATCGACGAGGCGCGTCAGAATCCCCGACGCGGAATTCGTGTGCAACGTCGTCAGCACGAGATGGCCGGTGAGCGCGGATCGGAGCGCCGTCGTCGCGGTCTCCCCGTCGCGGATCTCGCCAACCATCACCACGTCCGGATCATGCCGAAGGACGGAACGCAAGGCTTTCTCGAAGCTGACGCGCGCCTGACGCGAATCGACCTTGATCTGCGTGACGCCCGCAACGGGCTTCTCCACAGGGTCTTCAATGCTCACGAGATGAAGGTCGTCCGGTCGGGCCAGACGGCGCAAGGCGGCGTAGAGCGTTGTCGTCTTGCCGCTCCCCGTGGGACCAGAAAGAATCACGACGCCATCCGGCATCGCCAACGCCTCCTCGAACAGACGCCGTTGCCGAGGATGGAACCCGAGATTGTCGAGCGTGTCGAGCGACTTCGTCTCGCGCGTCTGCGAGAGAATGCGGAGCGTGACGTGTTCGCCGTGGATGGTCGGCACGGTCGCCACGCGCAGGCTGACGGTCAATCCGTTCACCTGCGTGTCGACGTTGCCGTCCTGCGGCGTGCGCTTCTCGGAAATGTCGAGATTCGCCAGCACCTTGATGTAGGAAACGAATTCGGCGGCGCGCACCGACGGAATGGAAATGTCCGTGACCAGCCGTCCATCCACGCGCAGACGCACGCGCGCCTCGCGCGCGGCGGGGCAGACATGAATGTCGGAGGCGTTGCGCGCAAGGGCGCGGCGCAGGACGTGCGCGAACAGGTTTTCGGGACGCTCCAAGTCGCCCGTCACGGCGGCGTCGGGATAGTTCTCGCGCACGGCGCGGCGGAAGTCTTCGGAATCCTGCGCCTCCACGAATGCGATCCGTTTCTCCGGCAGCAACGCCTCCACGCGCTCGATTGCCGCGAAGTCCGTCGCATCCGCCAGGCAGACCGTCACGTTCGCGCCCTCGACCGAAAGCGGCAAAGCCCCGATAGCACGCGCCGCTTTCGCGGGCAGGAGACTCAGCACGGCATGGGACGGCCGGACGCGAGAGGTATCGACGGTCGCGCTCATTTGTGCATCACCCGCAACGTAAACGAAACGTCCATGCCACCGTCCTCGCCGCGCCGCACGACGATGTCCCGAAACGCCTCGTTCGACTTCCTGTGCGTTTCGCCAACGAGGAACAGGAACACATCGCGAAAATCGCCCGTGACCACATAGCCGATTTCAGACGTCCGAAATTGAGGCGCGACAGACGGACGAGTCGGACGCTGGACGGCCTTCGCCGCGTGTGCGTCGTTCGAGACGATCCGAATGCGATGCCGGGACAACGCTTCGGAAATGCGACTTTGCGCCGCGAATACGGCCTCGTCCCCGACGGGAATCGAATCCAACCCGTATGCCGCGAAGTCGCGCCGGAGCTTTTCCGTTCGCACCTTGACATCCGCCGTTGCCTTGTCGGCCGCAAGCGCCTCCATCTCGTCGAGCGCCTTGAGTCCGTCCAGCGTCGTCTGCGCGTGCCGGACGCGCGGTTCGAGCAACGTCCGCCGAAAGGCGAGCGCGTCTTTCCAACCGTACGTGGGCAGAAACACCGACCCGACGGCGGAGAGGGCCGCCACGGCGGCCAGCCAGTGCCACGAATTGGAACGCCGAATGCAATCGCCAAAATTCATTTCGCGCCCTCCTCGCCGACCCGTGCGCAGTCGAGCGAAATGACAAAGCGATTCACGAACGCCGCGTCGCCGGCGGACTCGTTGACGAACTCGTTCTTCACGACCTCCATGTTCTTTCGTCGGGCGTAGTCAAGCAGACCCCGGTTCAGCGCAACGCCATCCTCCGGATCGGAGAACGTGCCGCGTACGTCGATCCGGTTTCCGTTCTGCTCAATCGCATCGAGCGTCAGACTAGTTCCCGCATGCTTGCAGAAATAATACGCCACGTCAACGAACGCCACCAGCGGACGGCGCGCAACGATACGACTCCGCTGTGCCGTCTGCTCTCGGACGAATTCCGCTTCGGCGGACGACAATGCCTTCTTCGCCTTTTCGATTCGCGTTTCGAGCGGACGAAACGGCGCGGCGGCCGCCGCCAGCTGTCGGCAGTTCCGTTCCGTCTGCCACGCACACGCCAGACGGAACGCCGCCGGAAGCGCAAGGATCGCAAGCGACGCGGCCACGATCCATCCCTGCGAAAACCTCTTGCGCGGCTCGTAGGGATTGGCCACGGGAATTGACACGCCCTGTGTGCGGTTGGGCTTCGCAAGCAAAACCGCACGGGCGGCGGCACGAAGCCAGCCGTCGTCGTTCTCCGCGATCACATGGACGTATCCAGCGGCGGCGAACGTTGCCGCGAGATCGCCCCCTCCCAACACGACGAGATGCAGGGGCGCGTCCTTCCCAATGGTGGCGGCGGCGCGCTGGAAACGCGCCAGCCCGTTCGCGGCATCCGACTGAAAATGCCGCAGTCCGCAGGGAATCGTCTGCGGCCCCGGATTCGCGCCGCGCGGCGCGGGAACGACAAACGATGTTCCCATGCCCACAATGACGAGAGAGGCGTCGCGCGCCGGTTTCCACGTCGCCAGCAGCGCCAGTTCGAGCGACGCGAAACCGCCGCACACAAGTCCCGCTTCGGACAGCGTCGCGTGGATGTCCGCCACCCAGTCTCCGTCGAATCCGCACGCGAGCGTGAACGGCCTCCGCACGCCGCCCCACGACATCGAACGCCCCGCGACAACAAGACCGTCCGTCTCCACGCCGCTCGTCTCGGCCATCGAGGCACGGATGACGGCGTTGGCCTTGTCGAGCGACATTCCGCTGGGAATGGCGCCTTCCATGCGATGCACGTCGCCCGAAACCAAAAACCGAACGCGCCGGCATTCTGCCTGGACGAGCGCGTCAACGAACGACGACGGCAGCCTGTTCACGGGCGCGGGCGTTGGCGCGGACGCTTCGCACAGGTCACGGCCCCAGAAGAGACGCCATGCCTGTCCGTCATGGACGGCCACCGCATCCGCGCGGCCTTTTGTCGTTTTCGTGCTCATTCGCTCCTGTTGGCAATTTTCAGTTTGAGAAGTTCGTTCACGCCGGGGCGAAGAACCGTCCGTTGCGGACGCGCGGCGTAAAATCGGTTCGCCGCGTCCTCGCCGACAACGAAGACTACGCGCGCACCCATGCTCAAGCCCGAGACCGTGGCGGATGACGCATTCGGAAACGCGCGGCAGGTCACGTCGATTCCGACGGCGGCCCGCTCCTCCGACGTGCGGTCGATCGTCAGCTTCGGCGCGTAGGCGAAGACATACAGATTGCTGATGGCGGCGTCTTCGGCGAGGCCGTTCTCGTCGAGCGAGACAACCAGCGAGACAAGTCCCGTTCCCGTTCGGACGTCGAACAGCCGATCCTGCTCCTGCCATGTCTTCGTCGTGAAAAGACCGTCTTCCGCACGATCCTGTCCACGGCTGATCAGCAGGCCATTCGTCGGCGAAACGGCACATTCCCAAAGTCCGCCAAAGCCATCGCGCAACTGGCCGTCCGCATCGCGCACCTTTTCGCGGCAATACGGCCCGCGCCAGCCACAACCGAGCGTGACACGTCCAAGTCCGTTCGTGACGGACGCGAACCGCGCTTCCAGCCCGGCGGGAATTCCCGTCTGCGCACAGACGTTCGTCGTCAGCAGTTCGCACGAAAGCGACGTGTAGGGCGGCACGACCTTGCAGACCGTGCTGTGTGTCGCCGAGGCGCCCTCGCCAACAACGACTTCAAAGAAGTTCGACGGACAGAAAAGATAGCCGAGACGCGCCAGGTTGTGGGCGTTGCGCGTGGGCTCGTCCGGCGTTGTCGTGTCGAAGAGAACGCCCAAGTCGGAAACGATGCTGAGTCCGTCGGCGCGTTCGAGCGCGTCCCGCATCGCCTCGCCCTGCCGCATCGTCTCCTCGGCATGTGCTCGGTCAATCATCCCGGCGGACGAGACGGCCACGCTCACCGCGAGACTGGCGAGAATCACCAGGACAATCAGCAGTTCGATTAAAGTCATTCCTGATCGGGCGTTCACGCTCATCTGTACACCGTATCAAAGTTCAGAAGTTCCATGAAAAAGACGCCGTGCGCCGCATCATGCGCCGTGATCGCCCCCGTCGTCGCGTCAATGGGCGGCGCGGCGTCGCTTCCGCTGTAACGGCGATTGCCGCGAAAGCGGGCAAGTTCCGATTCCGAATCCAAGGCGCGCGGATTCTCCGCCGCCAGCAAAAGCAGCCGCCGGTAGATGGGCTGTCCGACAGACTCGGACGGACAATGCTCGAAATAGAGGACGCGGTAGAATCCGCCGTTGCGATCGTCGTATTTCGTCGCGGGCTGGGGAAAGCGAACCGTCGCGTCGGGAACGGCGGCGGCGTTGCTGAGGCGTTTCTTGTCCGTGCCACTCGTGATGACCGCTTCCAGCAGATAGGCGTCCGTGGCGTGGGGGATGCAATCGATGCGCGCACCGGACGCGAGATAGGGGCCGCACCAGCCTTTGCCCGTTTGCGCGGACAGCGATTTGAATTCATATTTGCCATCCTCACCCATCGACTGGAAGACCTGCACGCGTCGCGCACCTGTCGTCAGATCGCCGACCGATTTCTGGAACAGCGGCCAAAGCCCGTAGCGCTCGAAAAACTCGAACACGCCGTAAAGCCGCTGAGGATTCTGTGTCGTCGGCGTTTCGTATGTCTGCGCATCGGCGGCCACGAACCGCGAAGATGAGGCGAAGTCGTGCGGAAGTGACGTCGCGCTGTCGGCGACCGTCAGGCCATCCATCATCTGCGCGGCGTTGTCCGCCCAGAAGCGGAGGAAGGCCTCGCGTATCTGCCCCATCTCGTGAAGCGTCATCTGCCGCCGGGCGTTCTCGACCACCTCGCGACCATACGAGATGGCCACGCCCGCGCCGATGACGGCCACAAGCGCCACCGTCACCAGCAGTTCAATGAGCGTAAAGCCTGAGCGGCGTCCGTTCTTCATGTCGTGGGGAAAGAGTTGCGTCCCTCCTTCCGCCGGAATGACCGACGGAAGGAGTCTGGCGCCAGGGGAAAATTCCCGAAGCGCATTCGGAACGGATCAGTTCTCCGTCGCCTTCACGTCGTTGCGATACGTGTCGGAAAGCGCGGCGGCGGAAAGGCCCTGCGGACTCAGGACGCACGCAACCTGCGGGCGAAGTCCACTGGGGTTCTCCATCGAGTTATAGGCATCCGTCGGAACCTTCACGACGACGATGTAGCGGCTGTAGATCGTCTCGTCATTGTAGCGCTTCGAGAGGACGGGCGTGTCCACGCGCGCGCCGTTGCCCTTGTAGATCGTGGCGAAGCGGCCAAGGCCGAACGCGACCAGCCAATAGGAACGCCCGTCGGCAATGGCCTCAGTGGCAGACTGCGTCGGCTTGGCGACATCCGCCGGCTTCAGCCCACAGTTCGAGATGATTTCCTTCGTGAGGTTCATCGGCATGTCCATGCCTCCCATCCGCGCGCCGGAGCCGTCCTCCGCGTCCGACCAGATAAACGCGAGCTTGCGGCAGGTCTGCTGCGCGGCGACGGTCGTCTCGGCGCCCGAGGACGCGCGGTTGAACGCGGCGGCGCTCACGTAGTTCACGGAGGTTTCGTTTCCCTCGGCATCCGTGTAGGTCAGCACATAGGGTCCGCTCGTGAAGTCGTGTGCGGCGACATCGGCGCGGGCGTTGATCTGGGCCTGTGCGAGCAGCTTGGCGTTGGTGTCGTCCGCCCCAACCGTCGCGGCCGTCTCGCTGACGTCGATGTCGGACTGCATGTCGCCGACGGTGAACGTCGAGTCGTTTGCGGGCGTGCGCGTGGCGTCGTGCAGATAGACGACCGAGATGCCGCCTGCCTTGAGCGCGTCGGCAACGTCGTCATTCACGTCCGCCGCCTTGAACGTGTAGCCGGCCTGGGCGTAGAGGCCGCGTGTGCCGTTGCAGTCATCAATGTTCTGCAGCGAGCCGGCGGACATCTGGGAGTAGAGGCGGTACTCCGTGTCGATGAGCGAGTCCAGGTGGTCGGGAAGCGCCCAGTTGTGCAGAAACGACCAGTGCTGGATTGTCTTGGTGAGCGTCCCGACGTCGTTGATTTCCATGGCGGTCTTCGCGCGCTCGTCAAGACGGCTATAGGTTACGGCCACGCCCGCGCCGATGACGGCAATGATGGCGACGACCACGAGGAGTTCGATCAGGGTAAAGCCCGACCTTTTCTTGTTCAGTGTCTGAGCAGACATTTTCGTTTTCCTTTTGTTTTGTTTTCGTTCCTTTCATTTGGGCGGCCCACCCGCCTCGTTTGTGTTGTCCCGTACGGCAACCGTGCCGTCGGGCGTTGTTCGCATTATGCTTCGCTTCCCTTCCCTAAAGGGACAGCGTCTGAAACGCTCGCCGCGTTTCCTGCGGACGGCGTGTTTTGAAAATCCACCACAAAGCGGTATTCGCGCCCCGCGCGAATGACGACTTCCTTCTGGTGTCGCGCCAGGATGCGCATGTCCATTTCAAGATGTCCCCAGCCGTCATGCAGAAGGTACTCGTCAAGGAGCGTGTTCAGGCGCGCCTTGAGCTTCTTCACCGTCGGGGTGTCGAGAATGGACTTGTCCGTGTTCACCTCATCCCCGCAGCGGCCATCTTGGCCTTGAGTTCGGCAAACGGATCTTCGCCCGTGACGATCTGGCGGACGGCCTTGGCGGCTTCAGTCGCCGCCGCGAGGTCCTGCGCGTCGGGATGACTGGCGGCCGCCGCCCAGCGGGCCTCCGTCTCCGGCGTCGCGGCGTGCGGATTGCCCGCGACCTTCGGCATCTTGCGCATCTGCTCGATGAGCTTCGGGTCAATGGCGCCCTGGCAGTGCCACGCGCCAATCTGCTCGCACCCCGCGCCGTAGAAGGACGCCGCCGTGTAGGCACACTTGAAGGCGTGCGCCGTCTTCGGTTTCGCCCCCAGCGTGAAGAAGGAGAACACCTTCTTGCCCGTAATCTTCTTCATGTAGGACATGGCCTTCGCATCGGGATGCCCCCGATCGACCCAGAAGCCGACGGCCACGAGATCGTACGCCGCCGGATCGGGAGCGTTGGCCACGTCGAAGATCTCCGCGCCTTCGCCCAGCCCCGTGCAGAACGCCTCGGCGACCTTCTTCGTGTTGCCGGTGAGCGTTGAATAGACGACTGCTGCTTTCATTTTCGTTCTTTCGTTTGTTTGCGTTCCACCAAGCAGATGCCTGGCTTCTCCAAAAAGTTAGCGTAGGATAACATATGTCCCCGCGCCCTGTCAATAGCCTCGGCTAACTTTTTTGTCCGCGCGACTTTCTCCGCGCGCGCAGGCTCACGCGCCCACCCCGAAAACCCATCGCCCGTTTTTGCGCGCACCCTCACGGCGAAGGTTCGCCTTCTTCTTCAGCGAGGCTAGAATACGTTCTGCCTGCCTTGACGTAACCCCCACCGCATCTCCAAGTTTCGAGGCCGTAAGTCTGGGGTTACGCAAAATCGCCTGTGCCGCCGCTTCTTCCGCTTGCGTGAAATTTATTCCGACATTTATCCCGACATCGAGATGTTTTAATCCGCTCTTTATTCCGACATCGTGCCGATGCAGATTCTCCATCGCTTTTGCCGCCGTCGTGCCGTATTCATGTCCGATCCGCAAAAAACGATTGCGCAATTCAATGTCCTGCCCAAAGATCAAAACCTTGAAAAACTCTTCAAGCGGCAATTGCGTTTTCTCGACACCCAGACGGTCGTTTTCGTAGTTGGCCCGAACAAGTGCATTGCGAAAATAATACGCCTTTTCGGCAAAGAGGTCATTCGTCACGATATAGCCGCGCGCACGAAGATATTTGATGGCAAAAAGCGCAACCGTCCTCGTATTCCCCTCACGAAATGGATGAATCTGCCAAACGCCAGAGATGAACGAGGCAAAATGCTCGACAAACCGATCTTCCGACAGCCCTTTATACCTGAACTTCCGCTCTCGGTCAAAATCATATTCAAGGGTATCCTTAATCATGCAAGCGGGCGTATATTGAACCGAATCCCCATCCAGCACCCACTCGCGCTTGGTCAGTTCCACACTGCGCACTTCACCTGCAAATTTGAACACGCCTTCAAATATCTGGCGATGAAGTCCAAGATAATACGCGACCGAGAAATTGAACGTCGGCGAATTTATGACGGCGATCATCCGGGCGGAGACCTTGTCCGCTTCCTGGACATCCGCTGGAAGATCATGCCCTTCCTTTGTTTCGTAGTATTCGTCAACGAGGCGACGGGCCTCTTCTTGTGAAATCTCACCTTCGATATGTCGCTTGGCTGTCTCAATCAGGTAATCTGACGGTTTGAGTCCGTCCACATCCTGAAGGCCAATGGCAGTCGCCCATCCATGTGCCCGCTCTCGCTTGCCCGGCTCTCCGGCAACAAGATATTCGTCAAAATCGCTCCCGGCCCATTTCAGCGTCGGCATGTCTAACAGTCCTTTCCTTGCGCGCGCAGCGAATCTGCGCCCCTCCCGCCGCAAACGTCGATATTATAACATTTACGAAGGGAAGCCACTTGGGCAAACGAACCTCAGAACAGAAAAATTTGCTATAATGCGCCACTTTTCTCACGACCAGGGAACGGACTCATGCACATACAGCTTTCAGATCACTTTGGCTACGGACGGCTTCTGCGCTTTACCCTGCCCTCCATCGTCATGCTGATCTTCACCAACATCTACAGCGCAGTGGACGGATTCTTCGTGTCGAACTTCGTCGGCATCGCCCCGTTCGCCGCAATCAACCTGATCTGGCCCTTCACGCAGATTCTCGGCAGTCTCGGCTTCATGTTCGGCGCCGGCGGAAGCGCGCTCGTGTCCGCCACGCTCGGAACGGGCGACCGCGTCCGCGCGAATCGGACATTCTCCCTCCTGACCTACGCCACGCTGTTCACCGGATTCGTCTTTGCCGCGCTCGGACTGGCGTTCCTCAAGCCCATCGCCATCCTGCTGGGCGCAGACGCCGAACTCTTGCCGCACTGCGTCGTCTACGGAAAGATCCTGCTCTTTGCGCTGCCCGTGTTCATGCTCCAGAACCTCTTCCAGAGTTTCATGGTCACGGCAGAACGTCCGACGCTCGGACTTCTGATCACCATCGGCGCCGGCCTGACGAACATCGTCCTGGACGCCCTCTTCATCCTTGTCTTCAACTGGGGGCTTGTCGGCGCGGCGGTCGCGACCCTGATTTCGCAATGCGTCGGCGGCCTGGTGCCACTGGCCTACTTCTTCAGCCGGAAAGCCCGCACCCTGCGGCTCGGCAACGCGACGGCCGACTTCGCGGCGCTGTCCTGCGCCAGCATCAACGGCTCGTCCGAACTGGTTGCCAACGTCTCGATTTCCATCGTCACGATCCTCTACAACTGCCAGCTCATGAAATACGCCGGCGAGGGCGGCGTCGCCGCCTACGGGGCCGTCATGTACGTCGGCTATGTCTTCGTGTCGGTCTTCCTCGGCTACGCGATCGGCGTCGCCCCCGTCATCGGCTTCCATTACGGCGCGCAGAACAACGCCGAACTCCGGGGACTGTTCCGAAAGAGCAACGTACTCGTCCTCGCCGCCAGCCTTGTGCTCGCGCTGACGGCGTTCACGTTCGCCAAGCCCCTGTCGGCCCTGTTCATGGGAAGCGACGCCGCCCTGACCGACTTGACCGTCACCGCGTTCCGCTACTATTCCGTGGCCGTGCTCTTTTGCGGATTCAACATCTTCGGCTCGGCGTTCTTCACGGCCCTCAACAACGGCGTCGTCTCCGCCACGATTTCCTTCTTGCGGACGCTTGTGTTCCAGATTGTCGCCGTGCTGACGCTGCCGCTCTTCTTTGGCCTGAACGGCGTCTGGTATTCCCTGTTCGTGGCGGAAATGCTGGCCGTGCTCGTGACCGCCTCGTTCTACGCCGCCAAACGGCATCACTACCACTATTAAGCACCGCACGGCCTCATTTTTGACTTTTCCCATTGACAAATCAAAAAAATATGAGATACTATTTGCCCGTTCGCTAGGAGAATGGCTTTTAGCGGGCAAAAAAACAAAGGAAACAGGCAAAAATGAAGATCAAGACCGTCAAGAAGGCTCCGGCTGCAAAGGCTGTCGTGAAGAAAGCTGCGACATGTGCGGCCAAATGCTGCGCGGCGCAGAAGCCCACGGCCAAGGCCGTCACGTTCACGGTCCACGCCGAAAAGGGCAAGGCCGTCTATGTGGCCGGCGAGTTCAACGACTGGGACCCGACGGCAAAGAAGATGGCGTTCAAGGCCGGCGTCTACACGGCGACCGTCAAGCTCGCGCCGGGCGACTATCAGTACAAGTTCGTGATCGACGGCACGTGGTGCGCCGATCCCGAAAACGTGAATGCCGTCGCCAACGACCAGGGCACGTTCAACTCGGTCATCACCGTCAAGTAAGCGGCGAACCGATTCAGAAGCGAGGGCCTCGGAAATTCCGGGGCCCTTTCTTTTTCACCCATTCACCCGCCGCAGATCCAACCACTCGCTCATTCGAACATTC
>CAZWQY010000005.1:27814-114399 GCA_964636295.1 uncultured Lentisphaeraceae bacterium
ATTCGAACATTCGATTATTTTCTAGAGCAGAATGTTCAGCATCTCGACGACGAGACGTCCGCTCAGCAAGAGCGACGCCTCGGAGATGTTTTCAACCGAATCCTTCGGCGTGTGCCAGAAGGAGTTGTCCGGCCCATACGAGAAGTCAATCAAGTCGATTGCCCGAAAGCCTCGGTTGAGAAACGGCACATGGTCGTCTTTCACGCTGTCGTCCGTCAACTGCACCAGCCCCGGCTTCCCGATGCGCCGCGCCGCATGGACGGCAATCTTCGCGAGGGCCGGCGTCCCGTTCGCCGGCACGACGATGGAAAGGTCGCGGTCGCCCAGCATGTCGAGGCAAATCACGGCCTGAACCTGACGCCCCGTCTCCTGCAGATACTCGGCCGCGCGCTTCGAGCCCCAGAGCCCGTCGTTCGCGGCATAACTGCTCATGCACTCCTCGCCGTCCGTCCAGACAAGCAGGAGATTGCCCTTGCGCGCCGTCCATCCCGAAAAGGCGTTCGCGATGCCGACCAGCAGGCCGCTCGTGGACGCGCCGTCGTTCGCGCCCGGACACGCCACCCCCGGCTTCGTGTCGTAGTGCGAGACGAGCACGACCCAGCGCGCATCCGGATCAACCGGACGGAACTCAGCATAGAGGTTCGTGAAACTCCGCTCGCCTTTCGGCGTCGCCGCCGTGAACGTGTCGCGCCGAACGTCGGCACCCGCCGCGCTTGCGGTATCCAGCAGATAAAGCGAAGCCTGTCGCCCGCGATGCGTTCCCGCGTCGCGCGGCGAATAGTCCTCGGCCAGCGTCCGCGCCGTCTCGAACGCGAGATGCGCATCAGCCGGCGTGAACGTCAGCGCGGCGGCAAGAAGCGTAATCAAGGCCATCGTCAGTCAACCGTGACGCCGATCATGCGGATGATGCGGTCGAGTTCGTCGTTGTCGAAGAAGTCAATCTCGACAACGCCCTTCGTGTGGCGACCGTTCGCGTGCGAGACGCCCGGCGTCACGCGCACGGCGCAGCCGAGGTGCTTCTTCATCTTGTCGACGAGGGCGCGCACATAATGCTCGGGAAGATCCGGCTCGCCCTTTTCCTTCGCCGCGACCGGCGCGTGCAGACGCGCGACCTTCTTTTCGAGCGCGCGCACGGTCAACTGGTCGTTTACGCAATCACGCGCCAGAAGGACACGCTCCTTCTCGTCCTCGACCGACAGGAGCACCTTCGCGTGGCCGACGGACAGAAGCTGCGTCGCGACCAGCTGCTTGACCTCTTCGGGAAGCTCCAGCAGGCGCGTCGCGTTCGCGACCGTCGCGCGGCCCTTGCCGACCTTCTCGGCGACCTCGGCCTGCGTGAGGCTGAACTTCTCCTGAAGCGTTCGATACGAGACGGCCTCTTCAATCGGGTTCAGGTCTTCGCGCTGAAGATTCTCCGTCGTCGTCATGACGGCGGCCGTCTGATCGTCGGCCTCGACAAGCGTGACGCGAATCTTCGCCCACCCCGCAAGCTGCGCCGCCCGCAGACGCCGCTCGCCCGCGATCAGCTCGTAGCGGCCCTGCGCATTGCGGCGCACGGTCGGCGGCTGGACAAGCCCGTTGTTCTTGAGCGATTCGGCGAGTTCGCGCAGCTCCTCCTCGCGAAACTCGCGGCGCGGCTGATAGGGCGAGCGCTCGATGTCGGCAATCTTCAGTTCCAGCGGCTGACCCGGCACGGCCGCCGGGGCGGCGCCCAAAAGCCCGCTCACGCCCGCGCCGCCGAAATCGACGCTGCGCCCGAGGCCGTGCTTGCGCTTATCAGCGGCAACGGGGACCTTCGCGGCCCCCGTTGCTTTCTTCAGGTAAGGATTCCCCTTCGCCACGTCACACGTCCTTCTGATCAGAAGTAGGCGTTGACGATCGGAAGCACCTTGATCTGGTTGTCAAGGATGATGTTCACGAGGCCGATCTGGAAGCCCCACGGGCACTCGCGCGCAAAGTTGACGAGGCCGAGCTGGCAGCCATGGAGCTCGTCCGCAAAGTTGAAGCAGCCGACCTCAAGGCCATAGGCGACCTTGGCGATGTTGCCGCCGATGGCGAGGTTCGCGCCATAGGTCTGCGCCGTCGTGAAGCTGACGAGGCCGACGACCTGGACGCCCCAGAAGTTGGACTGCTGGTAGGCCCCGATGAACTCGACGTCAACGCCCCACATCTCGCCCTCGCGATAGGCGAAGCCGCCGATGTCCATGCCATACGTCTCATGGAAGGAGATGTTCGCGCCCAGCGTCGTGCGAATGCCGTAGATGTCCTTCGCGTTCCAGTTGCAGAGGCCCGAAAGCTGCCAACCAATCAGGTCGTCGCGCGTCGTCATCGCAAGGCCGCCGATGCCAATGCCGTACATCTTCGGCGCGTCGGAGTAGAAGAGGTTCAGGTCAAGGCCGAAGACGTCCCAGCGCGCCATGCCCCACGGAAGCTGCACCGGCGAGGCAAGGCCGATTGCGACCGGCGTCCAGCCGATGGCGCCCTCTTCCTCTTCCTCCGCAAAGGCAGGGACAGAAACGGCCAACGCAAGGGCCGCGAAACCGAACACGACGGACTTCTTCATGACTCTCTTCTCCTATGTTGAAAATTAGTTGTATTTTACACTTTCGTCGCCGCCCCGTCAAGGGGGCGCGGACGGCGCACAGCACGGGCCATCGGCTCAACACACGACCGCCCAGTGTCCGCCCTTGTCGGAACCTTTGCGGGCGGAGAGTTTTACACCGACATTTACACCGACGTCCCTGCGCTCTCCGTCCCCAAAATACACTTCCGTGAATTTCAGTGTCAGCCGTCGCTTTCTCAAATCGTTTTGACGACCTTCGCCGGAACTCCGGCGACAAGCGTACGTGGTGGCACGTCCTTGGTTACAACTGCGCCGGCGGCAACGACTGAGCCTTCGCCAATTGTGACGCCCGGCAGAACCTGTACGCCCGCGCCAAACCAGACATTGTCCCCGACGGTTATCGGACGAGCGTATTCAAGGCCCTTGTTGCGACGTTCGGCGTCCAACGGATGCCCCGCCGTGTGGAAGCCGCAATTCGGGGCGATAAAGACGTTCTTGCCGAAAATGACCTTCGCGCCATCAAGGATGACGAGTCCGTGATTCGCGTATAAGTTCTCACCGAATGTAATGTTCGCGCCGTAGTCGCACCAGAAAGGCGCCTGGACGCGAACACCCGAGGCGACGCTTCCGATTATCTCGCGCAGCTTCGCGTCTTTCGCGTTCCAGTCGCTGGGCTTGATCTGGTTGTACTCCCAGCACTTGTCCTTGCACTCGTCCATGAGCCGCACAAGCTCCGGATCGTAGTTGGCATCGTACAGTTCGCCTTTGTCGCGCCGCTCTTTGTTCGTCATTGTTATTTGCCTGTCAGTAAGCTTTCGTAGATTACGGCGTCCCCGGAATGTTCCGCGCTCCACGAACGCCCGTGCCGCCTGTTGTTGTGCCGAGTTTTCCACCACGGAACACACAGAAGAACACGGAAAGGCGAGTGGGATGGCCTGTCATTTGGCTCGCGCGTCCTCAAGGTTCGTGTCGTTGACCGTCGGATTGAACCAAGACTTCATGCTCAGGCCAATGGCAAGGTTCAGATTTTCACCAATGCGCCCATAGTTCGCATGCGTCACTTGTCCAAGACCATTTGTCGACGTGCGCGTGCGGAAGACAAGATATTCGTCTTCCGGCAAGAGGTCGACTTTGACCATGCGGTCGTTCTTTCGCTCGATTTCAAGGACAAGCGATTTCGAGAAGACGGCGTTCGTGTCAGCCCTGTACGCATAGGGAAACTTGCTGAACGAATCCATCTTCGCGGCATAGAATCCATCAACGGCATTGGGCATGTTCAATGTCAGCCTGTTCCAGTAACTGACACCCCAGCCCTCTTCTGGATGCTCCACCGCTTCATAGAACAACTCCAAGTCTGCATGGCGGCCCTTACCGTATGGCGGACACCACTGAAGCGTTTCAAGGTCTATCGCAAAGACCTCGTTTGTCGCGGGGAAGGGCCAATATTGACGACGACTGAGCAGAAGAGCCACTGGCCGGCGCTTTCTCTTTAACGTCACGACCGTCTGCACCTCGCCTTCTGACCATTTCCGCGAAGACTGTACCTCTCCGTTCGGCAGGGTCTGAAAGATGGGATCAACCTTCGTGTCGTAATGGCCGTCCTTCCGAATCCAGGCGTGAGCCTCCCCGATGCACATCCCCCTTGCGGAAAAACAGCCTTGCACATCGCTCGTGCCGCGCTTGATGTCCACCTTTTCCGGAGCAGTGTAGAACGTGACGGAAACAGAAGCATTGGACACGGCTTCGCCAACGTCGTCAACAACTTTGATTCTGACATCCGCCAACGCACCGTCAATGATTGGGCTGTAGGCGACAGCCAAATGGGTTACGCAAACAACAACCAGCGAACTGGCCAACACTTTCATCGGCTCAACCCTCCGACTTCAACAATCTTCCGAAACACAGGATGTACGAAGAAATAGGCGACATTCTTTATGTCCGAATGCAGGAATCTGCCGCCCAATTGGCCATCATCGGGACGAGGCCATGTGTTCGCCATGAACTCGGCCGAATTCATGTCGAACGAGGGAATGCGCTTCTGCCAAAGACTCACCCTCCCAGTCGGCGGCGAAAGCGCGGGGATGCCCTGCGCCAGATGGAAGTCCGTCTCGAGGCGCGAAGCGCGAGGGTTCAGGATCGACTCGGGCGACGGATTGAAGACGGTGTTCGTCGCGAACACGGACGGATCGACGACCGCGTTCGCGGCGGCGGCCGACCACGCCCTGAAACCGAGCGCGTTGCACCTGAACCCCCAGCCGGACCAGTCCGTCGTCCCGGCGAAGCCGAGAAGCGACCTGCGCCCCTTCCAGATCTCCTGCTTGTGCCACGAATAGCGGTCGCCCCAGTTGCCCGAAGGGCTGAGGCCATTGTACCAGGACGGATTGTGCGCATGCGGATGGAGCTCAAGCACCTCGTCGCCGGACGAATAGAAGTTGACGGCGATCGGGACGACGGCGGCGAAGCGCCCGCGCCATGTCAGGCCGCTGCGCGCATCGCCGTCTGGGAACTGCCGATACCAAAGCGCCGCCCAGCAGGCGTTCGTGTAGGGCGTCCAATCGTCATGCACCAGCCTGTTTTCCGGCGAGGCGTCCGCGAGCGACGGGTCGAACGCCTCGGAGGGGATGGCGGAGTTGAGCATAATCAGCCGCTCGACCTGCATCCCGTAGTCCTGGATCGCGGCGGCGGCGACCATCGTGCCGAGGCTGTGCGCGATGACGACGCGCCGGCCGGGAACCGCGTTCACGAGCGGCGCGAGGCGCGAGGCCGTCACGAACGCATTCGACACGTTGGCCTGGTAGTCGTAGGACGCGCCGAGATCGGACTCCCACACGACGGGGAGGAACTCCATGTCCGCGCCGGCCTGCCACAGCCGCTTGAACATCTCCGCCGCCCAGGCCTGCGCGTCCCGCTCGCTCACGTTCGCGCCGTGGATGAAGAAGACGTTCGCCCTCTCCGACCGCGCAGTTGACGCGGACAGAGCAATCATCGCCAGGACAATCAACCGCCAAGCGTTCATTCCATTTCAGCCTGTCTCTGTACCGTATCCGCTTTCACGACCAAATTATACCAAATCGGCACGGAGGGAAGGGAGGAAAACACTTCCACGCGCCGCATAGTCTTCGACCGCGACAGGGTTTCGGTTTTCAACCACGGAACACACGGAAGAACACGGAAAGGCGAGTGGGATGGCCTGTCATCTGGCTCGCGCGTCCTCAAGGTTCGTGTCGTTGACCGTCGGATTGAACCAAGAGGACATCTTCAGTCGAAGGAGATGGCCAAAGCCCTCGCCGATCCGTCCGTAGTGCGCTGTTGTCACCTGACCGAGTTCGTTTGTCTGTGTCCGAACGCGATAGACCAGATACTCGCCCTTTGCAAGGCGAACGTCATTCGTAACAACTGATGCCGTTCGTCCAAAAAGCAGGTTCAATTCCTTCTCATAAACCGCCCCCCTGTCCGCGTGGTACACATACCTGAATCGGCTGTCCGGAAACTCTATTTGCCGTCGATAGAAGCCATCAACGCCATTCGGGAAAGTCACACGAAGGTTGTTCACAAATTCCCTCCACGTCTCCGCACTGTGAGTTGCCTCGAAGACCAAATGGATGTCGTCGTGCCGACCGCCGCCGAATGGCGGACACCAGTCAAACCGCTCAAGGTCCAACCGCAGAACCTCGTTCGTCGCGGGATAGCGCAACCCGGCATCACCATGTCGCACCAGATGAACTGGACTGTGAATCGCCCGCAACACGACATCTTCGCATTTCGCATTCTCCGACCACTTCCGCATTCTTTGAACATCGTCCTCTGAAAGGCTTCGCGCCGAACGACGCGAGAAGGAATCGTAGAAGCCTTTCTTCTGCACCTCAACGGTGTACGTCCCGATACACCTAGATGACTTCGCGACAAACCTGCCGTCACCATCGGTGACGCCCGTGCGAACTTCCTCGCGAGTCGGCGCAACGAGAAATGAAACACGGACATCGGCATTTGAAACGACAGCCCCCTCTTCATCGTGCACGGCAATGACGACGTCCGCGTCCGCGCCACAGGCAAAAGGATTGTACGCAGAACGGGCATCTGTCGCAACCATCGCCAGCAGCAGTGTCAGAATCCTCTTCATTTCAGTCCTCCCTCCTTTACGATTCGGGCAAATATCGCATGGGTGAAAAAATAGGCGACGTCTTTAACGTCCGAATGGAGAACCCTTCCCCTGAAATCGCTGATTCGGCCAGACAACGCATACCCGTTCGGAAGCATTTCTGCGCTGTTCATGTCTATTGACGGAATCCCTGCGGAGGAAAGATCCATGACGCCCGCTGGGGGCGAGAGGGCAGGGATTCCTTGTGCGAGATGAAAATCCAGCGTCAGCCGCACATTGTTCGACCTGTTCATCGATGCCGGCTTCAACATGAAAACTGTATTTGTCTTGAAGACCGCCATGTCGATCACGGCATTGGCTTCACGAGCAGACCATTTCTTTAGACCGAACGATGTGCTGAATCCCCACCCTGACCAATCAGTCGTTCCAAACCGATTGATAATCCCCTTCCTGCCTTTTAATATTTCCTGCTTGTGCCATGCCCATCTTCCTTTGGTCTCGCTGTCGCCGGCCCCAGCCAAGATGGGGGGATTATGCGCATCCGCATAGATTTCCAGAACCTCGTCGCCAGAGGAATAGAAATTGACCGCCACGCGAGCAACATCACGAAATCTGTTGCGCCACGTCAAATGGTGACGTGCATCATCCGGTGGGAAAAGTTCATGCCAACGATAAGACCAACACTCACTGCGATATTCCATCCAGTCGTCCTGAACGAGATGGTTTTCGGGACGAATGTCCGCGAGCGACGGGTCGAACGCCTCGGAGGGGATGGCGGAGTTGAGCATAATCAGCCGCTCGACCTGCATCCCGTAGTCCTGGATCGCGGCGGCGGCGACCATCGTGCCGAGGCTGTGCGCGATGACGACGCGCCGGCCGGGAACCGCGTTCACGAGCGGCGCGAGGCGCGAGGCCGTCACGAACGCATTCGACACGTTGGCCTGGTAGTCGTAGGACGCGCCGAGATCGGACTCCCACACGACGGGGAGGAACTCCATGTCCGCGCCGGCCTGCCACAGCCGCTTGAACATCTCCGCCGCCCAGGCCTGCGCGTCCCGCTCGCTCACGTTCGCGCCGTGGATGAAGAAGACGTTCGCCCTCTCCGACCGCGCAGTTGACGCGGACAGAGCAATCATCGCCAGGACAATCAACCGCCAAGCGTTCATTCCATTTCAGCCTGTCTCTGTACCGTATCCGCTTTCACGACCAAATTATACCAAATCGGCACGGAGGGAAGGGAGGAAAACACTTCCACGCGCCGCATAGTCTTCGACCGCGACAGGGTTTCGGTTTTCAACCACGGAACACACGGAAGCCGCCGCCGGCGGACACGGAAGACGCGAGAGTTACCATGCACCGTGCTTCCGTTCGTCTGAAATGCGAATGTCAGACGGATAGAGTGGACAGTCGAATCAACCCACGACCTCCCAGTGTCCCCCCTTACGGCCGCCGACCCTACAAATCCTGCCGGCGGATTTCAACTGCGCGAGATTCTTCTCCACGCCCCTCACCGACAGATTGACTTCCACCGCAAGCCGTTCACGTGTCATCTCTGGGTACTCTTTGAGCAGCTCCAAAATCTTTCCCACACTTTTTCCCGCACTTTTTCCCACACTCCTTTTCACGACAAGCAATGCGTCACGCAACGCCATAAGCATGAACTCAATGAACACGCGGGCGTCGCCTGTTCTGTCCGCGTCTGATATCGCCCGATAATACGCCGTCTGTCTATCACGGACAATCTCTTCAACCGGCACCAATTTATGGGGAAGCCCCGCATGAACAAGCTTTTTTCCTGAAAACACACCGACGCCAACCGTCCTAAAACACCCGGCCTCCGCCGTCAATCCATCAACCATTAAACCATGAATCTTCAACAGATCGTCCACAGAATACGGGTCAATTTTCTCAAGAAGCGCATATGCGGCTTTTGCATTCTTCACTTCTTCGATTTCCTTCGGCGGCCCAAACACCCGCTTCCCGTCTATAATGTCGGTCACCTGTTTCAAGGTCAACGCATTCTGCTCGATGGCCAGCGATGAATGAATCGTTTTGAGCCTGTTCTTCTTTCGCAGAAGCGGGTCGATTTGCCCTTCTCGCTGCCGCGCCAGAACGTTCCGCGCTCCACGAACGCCCGCGCCGCATCCGCCAGTTCGTGATTGTCCTCGTAAAGTCCGCCGACATCGCTGTGGACGCCCTGTCCCGTTCCCTCGAAAAACAGCGCCAGGTTCATTTGCCGCCAGCCTCCCACGCACATCGACAGCGACACCGTTCAAAGCCTACGGCGTCCGCCGCCCAGGAAACCATTCGCGAAGAGACCACCTGCGCCCGCGCGAGACCAGACCCCTCAAGGTTCGCACGACAAACGTCACGGTCTTCTCCCGCCACTTCGCGGGGATCAGTCCGACCAGGAACTGAATCCCCAGGCGCCAGAGGGACAGCCCCAGCACCAGCACCGAGCACAGGATGACGAGGCAACAGGCCAGTGAACTATCGAAACTCACCACAACTGGTGGACGCCCCTCAACAATGCGCCCCCAACCCCCATACTCAACTGCTGACACAAACAAGACGCCTCCCGCCACACAGCCCCAGCGGAGGCGTCGGCAAACACGCCCCTGCGGCCATCCTCCGAGCGCGGACGCAAACGAGGCGCCGCCCCCTGCCAGCATGACGAACGTCAGAGGCACGGGCACCCACTCCGCCACGCCGCAAAACCCCAACAACAGCGCAACATGCGATAGCACAAACACTGCACTGAGCAAGATCCCGAGGCCGAACACCCAACGTCCAAGCCTACGCCACCTGTCAGGGGCAAATGCCGCACACCCAAGTCCCCACACCCCCGTGACGGTTACCGCCAACACCACCACGGCCTCAAGTTCCCACCCGCTGACGAGCCTCGTCCCCTTGAACCAGATGAAGCCAGCGACCGCGCCAAGTCCCCAGAAGACGCCGCACAGCCAGCGCCCCCAGCGGTCACAAAGGCCCCGGACGCGAACGCCCGACCAGAAGAAGTAGAGCGCGGTCAGCGCGCACGCCCCCTGTGTCCAAACACCCAGCACCTCCATCCGTCTCTCCACCTCGTCGACGAGTTCACAGAGGCAGGCCAGCTCATGTCCGAGCGGCCTCAGTCTCACCGACACAATCCCGCACCACGCGAGAATGCACAGATTCTTCAGATGCTTCATTTTACCCTTTCGAAATCGCAAGGCCAAGCGGACTGCGCACGCCGGTTCGCCTTCACCGCTCGTCGACGTCCGACCAGTCGCGCTCCAGTTCGTCCGCCGTGAGGGCGACGCCCCGGACGCACGACTCGAAATCCGTCGCCATGATGTCCGCCGGAAGCTGCGCCACGTACAGCACGTGGAACTTGGCCGTCTCGTTCACCCGCTCGACCAGCCAGGCGCCGACCTTGTGATGCCGCAACAGGAGATCCGTCATCATCGGCTTTGTCAGGCCGCCGGTATAGGCAACCGAAAAGACGCGGATCGTCTTGTAGTCCTCGTAACGCTCGAACGCCGATTGAACGAACACGAGCTGCGAACGCCCTTCGCCCGTCTCGAACACCATCTTGTAGTCGCCGTCGCCGTCAACCACGAAGTTCAGATCCCGTTCACGGAGAAGCCGTTCGATCGCCGGATTCCCCGCCTTCTTCCCCTCGGCCGCCGCCACGGCATTCGTCTGTGCGCCCGCCCCGGCCGCGCCGCACGCCGCCGTCTCGTTCGTCGCGCCGCAAAGCGCCAGCCCGACAAGGGCGATCCCGCCCGCCACCATCAGCTTGTTCATCGTCTTTCTCCTTTTAGTCTGTCATTACGGTTCGCAATCGACGGAGCAAGAGCCATGCCAAGGGCAACCGCTCCGACTTGTCACTGCATGTCCCCAAACTCATAATTCCATTTAATCGCCACGCTCGCCTCGTCGTGCGTTCCAAGCGGTGTTCAGGCGGTGGTCGGCGTAGGCGAACCGGACTTTGAGTCCGGCCTCGTCCGACACCTCCAACATGGAGCACGCCCCATCGGCTTTTATCGGCAGATTCGCCAGATGGGCGACGATATTGTACAGGGATTCGATCTCCCCCAACGCCTCACGCAGATGGAAGTGAATCAGCTCGTAGTTCAGTTTCTTTTGCATCGTCCGATCCTCCACGTCATTCTTCGTATGCATAGAATCCATCATCCCGCGTGAACGCCAATGCAATGTCCTCCGCAATGTCCGGGCACTGTCCATTGTAACGTTTCCATGCTGCGGACACAAGTTTGCATGGACCGCGACCGTTTCCCGTGAACGCACTTCCCCAATCCGTGGTATGCCCTGCGGGATTCAAAACTTTCATACACAAATCTCGCGCCGTCATAACGGAATCCTGATTCCGCAATCCTCTGGCGACCTTGGCGATTGCCTCAAACTTATCCACCTTCGCACATTCGCATACTAGAATTGATTGAGCCTCATCGGAAAGGCCTCTCTCACGCACGGCTGCCAGTGGACAAAACAATCCATGTTCAATCAGTAGCCTACGAACGACAGCCGCATATCTGTCCGCTCCGTCCTCATGAAATCTTTGATTGTTCGGATGTGGCATATGAAAGACAAACATATCTTTTCGTCTGTAGACATCGACCCGATCGTCTACATTCTCTATCAACCTAAATCCATCGCCCATGTAGTGGATACGTTCTGTTTTAGAGCAGGTCAGTATCACAACGTGCGGAACGAAAACTTTCTCCAGAAGATCAATCGAATCGAATATTCGGGATGCCTCTTTAGCATTCCCATACCCGGGCGCATTGTGATCGACTCCCTTGGAGGTCTCCGTTTCAATGGCATTCGCATTGCCCCAAACGAAACTATCAAGCAACCGTTCGTAAGTGCCGTTTTTCAGCGTTTCCCATTCCCGACCGTAAGTCTTCGCCACGACATTCATCCAAAAACCCCAGAACGATGCGCGGGTCGGGCGATCTCCCATCCATGCCGAACTGCGGAACTCCTGCCTTCTGAACTTGGCAAGATCTTCAATGAATATGTCTTTTCTAACACGATATTCAACGAGCCACTCTGGCAAATCAGGACTCCATCCGCATGTCTCCTTTCCGACGACCGCCATGCGAACGAGCGATTTTTCATAGTTTCGTCCCCAAAGAGGGAGAAACGGATGGGGTATGTCTCTGTAGTCTTCAAAATTCCGCTCCGAGACCTTTGCGACGAATTCCTCTATCAATGGAGAATATACGTCTCGAAAACGTCGCTCAATGTCTTCCATTTTCACCTCCATTCCCGTCTGCGATCTCAGTTTCGTCCTTCTTGTCGCTCTTTACTTTGCCCGATTCCTCCATCGTCGCCCGTTTCCCTCTCTTCTGCAAAATCAGCACGCAACCAATTACAAACAACACGAAACCGCACGCCAAAGCTCTGCCAATGACGCGGATGGTATCCGCCCACGCAAACGACCCCGCATTCACGGCTTTTCCCGCTTCCTCAAGATATTGCCGTTTGACATCGAGGGGCGTGCCAGGATCGTTCATCATCGTGTCAATCGCCTTCGTCCGCGCATCAATGGCATTTCCCTCCGCGCTTGCAGCAGCAGTCAAACGATAAGCACCCACAATCGCAGCCGTCGAAAGCCCTCCCATTAAGATCTGCCTACCATTCAGTTCAAACAGTTTGTCTACAAAGTGTACCCCGCCTTTTTCAACATGCTCAACAATGACCTTTGCGACAGAAGGATTCCTCTCCATCGCGCCAACAACTCGTGTAATTTCCTCGGCGGGCAAATTTGAGATCGTCCGCATCGCCCTTTCCCCACATGTACGAAGGACGGGCCGTTCCACCAATTCGATCGTTCGTTCTACCAACTGCGGAGTCTTGGCGCTCAAGCGAAAAACAATGTCGTCCCCATACTTGCTGGCCGCTCTGCCCAATGCCTTCGATGTCGATTTGACGGCGGTAGGCGTTACGTCCTTTCCCCCTGATTTCAACACTGCCTTGGCAGTGTCATCCCATAATTTTGTCCCTACTTTTACGATTCCAGTGCCAACCCCCGCTATCGCCATCATGTCAAGCAACGCAAAGCAGAGCAAGAATGCCATTCGCTTTTTCATGTTTGTTCACCTCCTCATTCTCATTTTTCCTTCGGTTTCAGACATTTCCTGAACTTCGCGAGTTTTTCGTCCATAGAATCCAAACATACCTTCCGATCTTCTTCGACTTGCCGTCTGCCATTCTCAAGCAGCGATCCCCTAATCTCCGCAATGGATTTCAGCATCTTTAAACGCATTTCATCAGGCATAGACTCCGTCACCTTGTAGATGTCATAAGCAGCCCAAATTGTAGTACCGACAATAACCACCGCGCCAATCACGTCTCCAACAGGCAAAGGCCCGTCTGCCGCCGCAGCCCCAACGCCAGTACCGACCGATGCAGTCATTCGGCAGACCACACCGGAAAGGCTCCTTGTTGCAATCGCTTTCACGATTGTTTTTATTGCTCCCCAGCTACTCTTTATCATCGCAAGTTCAACCGCAGTACCAAATGCCGTAAAAGCGGACTTCGTGGCAAGTTCACGCATATCATCAACGAATTGCTTCACAGATAAATCCGCCGAAGACGCCTCCTCTATCGATAGGATTGAAACTTCATTTCTGAATTTAGCGCCTCGTGCAGCCAAATCAATGGCAAACGCTCGTTCCTCCGCTATAATGTCTTTTCGAAAGTCATCAAGCCAGCGATTGTAAATGTGCACAGCCCCTTCAACATGCTCTACGACATTCGACTGTACAAGTGGTTGAAGAGCCTCTTCGGCTCGTTGTGTGCCTTTACACTTGTCGTAAGCCATCTTCCACGCCAATACCGCAAGACTCTTAAAACCGCACAACCCCTCACGACTGGCAAGAAATCTAACTCCGTCTTCACTGTTTCGGAAACACCGTTCTGCATCTGCAAGGGGCATCTTTCCTGAATAACGCTCACAAATATCGTATATTTTACGCTTAAATGCCCGTGTCCGACCTTCAGCCTCACCCACCGCTTTCTCGATTTTCAAGTTGAGCATCTCTCGTTCTAAATCGATCTTGTTCTGACGTCTCCGTTTCTCGATTTCCTCGTGGGAAGGTTCAGATGCCGTGACATGAGACGGCGAAATCATCATCGTCCGTGATACACTGTCGCCAGTCGCCACATGCCTACCCTTGACAAGACAACTTGCAATTACACATATCACCAGCAAAGAGGCCAGTAACCAAAAACTCCATCTCCGCCGACTCTTCCGCATAATGGCATTGTCCTTTGTTTCCGTTTCCATAACAGGTGATTCACAGGTTTTCATAACGATTTCCTACCATTGAAAGGTTTCATTCTCACCCAATCTCGCACCAGGTCACGAAGCCCTGGCATCGGCAAGCGGAGGCAAGCCCCGATTTCCTGTACTTCATCGCGCACGGTCTGGGACACTTCGCCGTGGCGGGATCAAACTCCACGTATCCCGTCCGCGCATTGAAACGTCTCTCGCCTGACCACGACTGGCAGAGCGCACACACCAGCCTGTCTTTACGAATCGTCGGTCTGACCTTGATCGCCGTCATCTCAAAACTCCTTTTCATCATTTAAACCAGAGTGTTGCGCCGGAAATTCGCGCGCACGGTTCCGATCGCGCGACTTCGCCCTGCTCTCGCCGACCAGCCGCAAGCACAACCAAACATAGCAGCGCACAAACCACGCCAACAGGGTTATCAACCACTCCAACAGGGTCCACAAGCACTTCAACAGGGTCCTCAAGTACTCGCACAAGACTACTAGCAACTCCATACGCCCACCTCCTTTACTGTCCTGTCTTCAGTATTCATCGGCGATCTTTCGTGCTTCGTCTGAAAGTTCATAGCCATTCTGCGCGGCACGGCGAAACCACATTGCCGCCTCCGCCCACAACTGCGCCACGCCCCATCCGAGGTCTCCAACAGGCCGAGTTCACTCCGAAGCTTTTTCGTCCGAGCCTCTTCGTCAAGGTCTTTCAGCCTCATACACCCCCCTTCGCGCTTCCTTCTGCGACCGCTCCACGCCCTCGTTCGCCGCCGCGCGGCCGTTCTTCCCTTGGGTCTTCGCCATAGCGATTCGCCCCGCGCGACCCCCGAAGCACCATCAGCGCCAGGCAAAAAAGGGGGCCGATAAGGGGACCGATGATCGGCACACAGTTGACAAAAAGCCACCCGCCTCCAAGATTCAAGTCATGAAGCCTTCTCACGCTTACGGCCCAATACGGAAGCAGGGACGGCACAAAGAAAATGAAAGGCAGGTATTCTATGAGTTCGTCTTCGGTGCCGGTCCCGCACATCACTTCACCTGCAAACCATTCGGGTAGTCCTGCGATTATGCTCACGACAAAGAATCCGACAACAAAAGTCCAAGTCAAAAGGAAGAACACACAGTATTCTTTGCGCCGCGCGCGCCCAGAAAACGTCAGACACTTCTTCCAGCAATGCAGATACCAGTTCATGTTCTTTCCTTCCTTTTTTGTTTGCCCAGTTTCAAATTCAATCCGGGCCATTGAAGCAACGGCCGCCGTGCGGCTCGGAAAGGCCGAGTCGCATGAGGGCGCAAGACTGCCCGCGCAATCGCGCGGAGAGGCCGCCTAAAGGGCCTGTGCGCGCGGCTTAAACAACAGGGGGGGGGGGGGGTAAGGGTCACGGCGCGCCCGTCAGAGGCGGCGTTTCGCGCAAATGCGCACACGCGGCACACGTCATGACCGCGGCACACGTCATGACGACATGCGTCCAAAGCCTTGTCTGCGCCGTTTCTCGCTCGTTCAGCCACAACCCAATCCAGTCAAAACTCCCGCGTAGTCTATCACAACCGCGAAGCCCCTGTCAAGTCGCGTCCCCAGAGCCAAACGCTTGTCCACGAATCTCACGAATGAAGGCGAAAATCAACCACGGATTTCACGGCTTAACACAGATTCGTACCCATTCGTGAGATTCGTGGATAAGCAACCACGGGGACAGGCCCCAAGGTTTCCAAAGGGGATTTGTGGGGACAGGCCCCAAGGAGAGGGCCGAAACCACGAATTTCACGAATCTCAGGAATGAAGATGGTGGTGAGAATCAACCACGGATTTCACAGATTATCACGGATTCGTGACGATTCGCGTTGATTCGTGGACAGACACCCGTGGGGACAGACCCCAAGGGTTTTCAACGAGAAAAGAATTCCGCAATGAATTCTTATTTTGTGATGAACAACCAAAACTCAGCGCAAAGAATTCTGACAAATCCGTGATAATCCGTGAAATCCGTGGTTTCAAGACACCCATGGAGCATGTCTCACGGCTGTTGTCCACGAATCAGCACGAATCACTCGAATTTCCTGAAAGCCGACGATATTCGTGCGAATTCGTGAGATTCATGGACAGTCCACTGGGGTCTGTCCCTAGGGATAGCCAGGGCCTGTCCCCAGAGAAGAACGCTTTTTAACCACGGATTTCACGGATTGGCACGGATTCGTGACGATTCGCGTAATTCGTGGACTAGCCAATCGTGGGGACAGGCCTCAAGGGTTTACGCGGCGGTAGGCGCGCGCGGCGGCGTTCAAACGCGCACCGCAAGTGCGACCGAAAGAAGAATCGGCAGGAAAGCAAGCAGGGTTTTCATGGGGGGCGTCATGCGTCTGGCTGGCAGGATGGGATTGAGGAGGTCGCTCACCGACCGTCACCCGCGCCAGACGATTGCTCGGTCGGCGGCGATGCGGGGCGCGACGGCGGGAGTTCAAACGCCTTCAGCCGCCGACGGAACTCGTCATGGAATTCGGGCGGGAAATAACGCGACAGGTTCGGCAGCCAAAAGCGCTCGAAGATGGACAAGGTAATGCGATAGGAATCTCTGAGCGTACGCGCGCACTCTCGACGCCTCCGTGACTCGGCACGGCTCTCTCCCGCCAGGCATTCCTCTGTCGAGATGTCCAAGCACGCAGACTTGTATCGGCCAAGACCTTCGAAGAGGAAGTCCATTGCAAGCGACGGGTCGACATCGCACTTGCGCATCAGCCGAAAGCATTGGCAAATGTATTCGCCATACAGACATGTCGAATCCGCCCGACGCCGCACATTATACCACAAATGAGAATTCTCTGCGGAAAATTCTTGCGGACGGAATGCGGGATTTTCATTTCATTCGTCCGTTGATTCCCACAGCCGGACAGGCTGGCTCGGCGATTCGCGGCCATTCGTGAAATTCGTGGACGGACACGTCAGCGTCGCAACCTAGGGGACAGACCCCAGGGGAGTCTTAAGACCTCGGATTTCACGGATTGACACAGATTCGTGTTCATTCGTGTCAATTCGCGGACAAACCCTGTGGAGACACGAGGGGCAGACCCCAACAGTCTCACGAGTCCTCAGGCAGTGTCTCGCCTCGAAAATGAGAATTTTATGCGGAATTCTTATTCCATGCGCCCGTCGTGCGTAACAAACCGACTCCAAATCCAGGAAAATCTGTGTAATCCGTGGACAAACAAACCATTTGACATGAGGACTGCCTCTACGGCTTCACAAATTCGTGCTAATCTGTGAAATCCGTGGTTCAACACAACGGGATAAAACCGTGGGGACAGGCCCCAGGGGTGAGAGGGGCGAAACCACGAATGACACGAATTTCACGAATGGAGGCGGGAGTGGAAATTAACCACGGATTTCACGGATTAACACAGATTCGTGACGATTCGTGTCAATTCGTGGACAGACTATCGTGGGGACAGGCCCCAAGGTTTCCAGAGGAAAAGAATTCCGCAAAGAACTCTCATTTCGCGGTGGCAACCAAAACTCAGCGCAAAGAATCCTGCCAAATCCGTGTTAATCGGTGAAATCCGTGATTTCAAGACACCCATGGGACATGTCTCACGTCTGTCTCACGGCTGTTGTCCACTGGGGCCTGTCCCCAGAGAGACAACCGTTTTTTAACCACGGATTTCACGGATTGGCACAGATTCGTGCCCATTCGTGAGATTCGTGGACTAGCCAATCGTGGGGACAGACCCCAGGGGGAGGGAGGGCTGAAACCACGAATTTCACGAATCTCACGAATGAAGGTGGAGGCGGAGAAAGATTGTCCCGAGCTCACGGAGCGGCGAATCCCGCCTTGACCGCCTGATACTCTTCAGTCTCCCAGCCGCGCTCGCTTCGCACTTTCGCCGCCGTCCGCATGGGCCTGCCCAAGGTTTTTTCGATCTGTTTCCTGACCGCGTCTCGCTGCGCCGAGGTGATGCCCCTCGTCTCTTCTTCAAACCGCTCTTCGAGCAAGTCAACCGTCATCCGCCATGAGACGAACGCTCGTTCGTAGCACCGGCGCCAGGCCGTCCATGCCTCGTCCGACGGAGTCCGCCGCTCCGAGCGGCATGCCGGCTTCAGCAACTCAAGTTGCCGACGCTGCCAATCCACCAGACGTAGCCGCAGTCCGTAGACCCGCTCGACGCCTGCGCCCGACCACGACAGCCCGCTGCAGACCGAACCGACGAGCGAAGGGACTGCCGCAAGCACCCGATCCCATTGGCGATAGCCGTTTTCATCCAGTCGCGCGGACAGGAGAGCCGCCGCGAACGCCTCAAGTTCATTGATGCGCGTCTCCGCGTTTGTCTGCGTGAAGGCGTCTTGCAGGAATCCTTCCGCCTGCCGCCATCCGTTCTGGCCCAACGCCTCGCTCCGCACGACCGCACGGACACATTCAGACAGCCGAGCCACCCGCTCGGATTCCGACCCTCCGCAGCCAATGCAGAGCAGGAGCAAGCCCTGTGCGCACGCCATTATGACTCTCATCCCTTCACCTCGCTTTCGCGCCGTTTAGATAGACATCCCCGTTGACGTCTCGAATGACGACGTTCTTCATTTTTTGGACGCCCGTCCGACCTGTCTCGAAAATGACCATGTTCTGCTTCTCGTCCACGGCAAACCGCGCATATTCGGGCGTGTGTCCGACCGTGCCGCGTTCATTCCACCCGAATGGATTGTCCCAGTTCAACTCTCCATATAGCCACCCGAACTTCGGGTCATCGACGAACAGGCCATTGTCCATCACCCGCAGCAGTTCACCCTCAAGCCTCGGATAATCCACGCCAATCTTGTTGCACTCATCGACATCCAGCCAAATGCCGGCGCCGGTCCTCTCGTCATGATGCCACCAGTCCCTGAATTCACTGTGCGCAAAATATCCAACGGCCCCGCCGCCGTCGTTTGGGACTTCCTCAACCGCTATCTGCGAAAACGAGACGTCCAGCGGCAAGGCATAGAAATGCATCTCCATGCCAATTCCGCCAGCATGCCCAACTGGGACATCATAGACAACGGCCTCCACGTCACGGGCCTCGACGCCAGACGGCGCCTGCACGGAAATGTTCGGCACATAGGCAGCGTCCTCGCATCTTGCGACCAAGGGATTTTCCGTTGCGCTTAACGGGCACGTAAACTCCTGCCCACGCACATATCCATCTCCTGACGAAACCCACGCGACGGTTGGCGAAGCTGGCGTTTGAACGCAATCAACCTTCTCGCGGACGCCATACCGATGCCGGTAGTCACAGTCATTTGCCGGGGCATGAACACGAGCCCTGAACTGCAACTGCACCGCCGTGGCGCGGTCTTCCGTCGTCCACACCTCGCCCGTCCCGTTCTCCTCGAAGGTCGCCGTGACGACGATGCCGCCCTCGCCGCCGCTCGGACAGACGGCGCGGTACGCGTTCCGGAACGAGACCGCCTCGAACGGCCCAAGCTCGCGCTCGAACGGCAGGGGGCATCCACCGTAGGGCACGAGGCCGTCCGCGCCCCGCAACTCGATCCGCACGCGCCCGCCGTTCGGCCCGCCGGAGGCCGAGCAGTCGAGCTCCGTCTCCGTCGAACGCCACGGCACGGTCACTCCCGGCGCGTCCTCGTACTCGTCCTCGAAGAGGATGACGCGCTTCGAGAAGCACGCCGACGCGCCCGGCAGCGGACTGGGCTTCCCGTCGTCCCCGTCCCAAATGCCGTGATCCGGCTCGACGCTTCCGCCGCAGGGACACCGCCCGCCGCGCGCCGGGAGGCGGTAGCCCTCGTACGAGAAGAAGCCCGTGGCGACGCAGCCGCCGCACGCGCACCCGCCGTCGCACGAGAACGAGAAGACGAGGCCTTCCCCCGAAACGCGGCAGCAGGCGTTCGTCCAGACGAACGTCCCGACGACGCCCGGCGGGGAGAGTGACATCGTGAAGGAGGACGAGGCGGCCGCGCAAGCCGCCGCCGCGAGGAGGCCCGTGGGCAGGAGGAGAAACGCCGCAAGGGGATTCATGCGGAAGATTATACCATCTTTTGCGGCAACCGCCGCATGGGGACAGGCCCCATCGAATCTCGATCCGTGCCAATCCGTGAAATCCGTGGCCAAAAATGGGGGTCTGTCCCCGGAGTTGGGAGATGGGTTGGCCACGAATCTCACGAATGAAGGTGCAATCGTGGGGACAGGCCCCTGGGTAGAATCGTTACGAGAAGGAAATCACTCAACGGAGAGACCGCATATGCCTACGACTCACGTCTGGCCTAGACACCTTAAAGAGGTTTTGCTGCCCCACCCCCTTTACAAGTCACCCTTGTGTGACGATGCCGCGTTATGCTATACTGCGGCCATGAAAAGGGCATTTCTCTTCTGCGCCGCGACGCTGATGGGCAGCGCGGCGTTGGCCGCCAGCGAAATCCGTTCGGGCGAACTCTGGCGCGACACGACCGGACACGTGATCAACGCCCACGGCGGCGGCATGATGTACGACAACGGCACCTACTGGTGGTACGGCGAACACAAGGTCTACGGGCGAGCCGGCAACCGGGCGCATGTGGGCGTTCACGCCTACTCGTCCGCGAATCTGATCGACTGGGACGATCGCGGCATCGCGCTTGCCGTGACGGACGCGCCGGGCGGCATTGAGGACGGCTGCATTCTGGAACGTCCGAAAGTCGTCCGGAACGCAAAGACTGGCAAGTACGTGATGTTCTTCCATCTGGAACTCAAGGGGAAGGGCTACAGTGCGGCGCGGACGGGCATCGCCGTGGCCGACAGGCCGGAAGGGCCGTTTACGTTTCTGCGTTCCCTGCGGCCAAATGCCGGCGACTGGCCGACGGACGTCCGTCCTGACGAACAAACGCCCGAAGCATTGGCGAAATCTCACCAGCTCGGCGACGAATCCGGCGGGCCGAATGATCGCGTTCGCGCGAACATTCCGTATCTAGGCCATCTCGCGGACGGGCAAATGGCGCGCGACATGACGCTGTTCGTCGATGACGACGGCACGGCCTATCACGTGTTCGCGTCCGAATACAACTCGACGCTCCATGTCGCCGAACTTTCCGACGACTACCTGAGCTATTCGGGCCGTTGGTTCCGCGTGGCGGAGAAGGAGTGGACGGAAGCCCCTGCCCTCTGCAAATGGGGCGGCTACTATTGGCTGATCGGGTCGGGCTGCACGGGCTGGAAGCCCAACGCGGCGCGCCTCTACCGCGCCGCGAAACTGGAAGGGCCGTGGACGAATCTTGGCAATCCCTGCAAGGGCGTTAATCCGCAGAACGGCGACGGGCCCGAACGCACGTGGGGCGCGCAGTCCACGTACATCCAGCCGATTGCCGGCAAGCCGGGGCGTTTCATGGCGATGTTCGACATTTGGCGTCCCGAAAACCAGATCGACAGCCGTTATGTCTGGCTGCCGATCACGTTCACGGGCGACACGCTGGAAATCGTTTGGCGCGATGCCTGGACGCCCGGCGAATAAACACGCGCGCACGGGGCGAACGCCCCGTGCACATCACCCACCCTTCAGGCCTGTTCGCCGGAGGCGCGCTCGTAGCGTTCGCGGGCGCGCAGGAAAAGCCAGCCCGTCAGCGGAACCGTAAAGATGTAGAGGATACCGAGCGACCCGATCGCCAGCCAGAAGTTGGAGACGAGAAACGCCACGAGCATCAGAAGCCCCGCAAGGACAAACGGCAAATGCCGCCGGGAGACATGCAGATGCTTAAGCGAAATCGTCGGCAGCCGCGACGCCATGAGCGACCCGACGAAGAGAAGCATGAACACGCCCGTCCACGGATTCTGCAGCACCGTCGCGAACGCCGGGGACAGGCCCTTCGCGTCAAGCGCAAGCGAGAGAATCGCCGGCGAGAGAACCATCCAGCAACCGCCCGGCGCCGGCACGCCCGTAAAGAAGTGCGTCCAGTACGGCGCTGTCTTCTGCTCCAGCATCGTGTTGAAGCGCGCGAGCCGGAAGCAGTCGCACATCGCATAGTAGAGCGCGCAGCCAAGCACAATGCGGATGAATGGCCGCGCGACGATCGTGCCATCGGCCAGCGTATGGTTGGGCCCGCCCGTCATCCAAAAGTACATGAACATCGCCGGCGCGACGCCGAAGTTCACGAAGTCGGCGAGCGAATCAAGTTCGGCGCCTAGCTTGGAGCTCGCGTTCAGGAGCCGCGCAATCCGCCCGTCCATCCCATCGCAGACACACGCGACGAGGAGCGCCCACAGGGCCGGCAGAAACCGGCCCTCGGACGACAGCGAGATGGACGTGATGCCCGCGCACGCCGCCAGCGACGTCACGAGATTCGGGACGATCGCGCGGAGCGGCACACGGTCGTGCCGCGCCTCGCGCGACCGACGTCGACGACCCCTGAAACGGAAACGGCTCATGCGCTTACTTGACCGAGATGTGGATGCCACCGCCCGCCGACGCGGTCGCCGACGGCTGCGCCGGCGCCTTCGCCGCATTCTTGCGCGGCGGCCCGATGAGGCAGAAGTGGATGCGCCCGTCCGTCTTCGGCGCCTGCTCGACCGAGCATTCGCCCTGGATCATCGACAGGACTTCGGCAATCTTGTCCTCGCCAATGTCGCGATGGGCGTTTTCGCGCCCACGGAACTGGAGCGACAGGCGCACCTTGTTGCCGTCGGCGAGGAACTCGCGAATCTGCTTGAGCTTGTGCTGGATGTCGCCGATGTCCGTTCCGGGATGGAACTTGATCTCCTTCACCTGCGTCGCCTTCTGCGACTTGCGCTGCTGCTTCTCGCGGATGGACTGCTCGTACTTGAACTTGCCGTAGTCCATGATCTTGCAGACAGGCGGCTGGGCGTTCGGCGTGATCTCGACCAAGTCGAGGCCCCGGCTGTCCGCCAACTTCTGCGCATCGCGCGTCGCCATGACGCCGAGCATTTGCCCCTGAGCATCAAGAACGCGCACCTGCGGCACGCGAATCTTGTAGTTAACACGAGTGAACTGTGCGATAACCCACCTCTTTTGGTTGTTGATGATTTGTGTATTCTACCACATTCCGCAGACGGAAAGCAAGCCGCCGGGCGACCGGGCGCACCTCAATGCTCCTTGATCGTCCCCTTCAAGACGGCGATGAAGGCCGACTGCGGCACGTTCACGTGGCCGAACTCCTTCATGCGCGCCTTGCCGCGCTTCTGCTTTTCGAGCACCTTCATCTTGCGCGTGACGTCGCCGCCGTAGAGCTTCGCGAGCACGTCCTTTCGGAACGGGCGAATGTCCTCGCGCGCAATGATCTCCTTGCCGATCGCCGCCTGCACGGGAATCTTGAACTGGTGCGGCGGAATCGTCTCGGCGAGCGCCTTGCACATCTGAAGCCCGCGCGTGCGCGCCTTGTCGCGGTGAACCATCGTCGCGAACGCATCGACCGTTTCGCCGTTGAGGAGAATGTCCATGCGCACGATGTCCGAGACCTGGTAGCCGTTCGGCTCGTAGTCCATCGAGGCGTAGCCGTGCGAGACGGACTTCAGCGTGTCGTGGAAGTCGATCAGGATTTCGTTGAGCGGCAGCCGGCAGTGGAGCATCACGCGCTTCGCGTCGATCGTTTCCGTCCCCTCGACGAGTCCGCGCCGATCCATCACGATGCGCATGACGTCGCCGATCGACTCCGACGGCGTGATGATGCGCGCCGTCAGGACTGGCTCGGAAATCGTCTCCAGGGCCGACGGATCGGGCATCTGGAGCGGATTGTCGAGATCCTTCTCCTCGCCGTTCTTGTACTTCAGCTTGTAGACGACGCCCGGCGACGTCGAGATGATGTCGAGGCCGAACTCGCGCCGCAGGCGCTCCTGCACGATCTCCATGTGCAGGAGTCCGAGAAAGCCGCAGCGGAAGCCGAAGCCAAGCGCTAGCGACGACTCATGATGGAACGTGAAGGCCGCGTCGTTGAGGTGAAGCTTCTCCAGCCCCGCCGCGACCTTCGGAAACTCGTCCGTCGACATCGGGTAGATGCCGCAGAACACGGTCGGGCGAATGTCCTGGAAGCCCGGCAGCGGCTCGGTCGCGCCGAGCTTCGCCGTCGTCACCGTGTCGCCGATCTTGATCTCGCTCGGATCCTTCACCGTGCCGACGATGTAGCCGACCTCGCCCGCCGAGAGGCGGTCGACGGGCTTCTTCGTCGGCGAGAAGATGCCGACCTCGTGCACGGTCGTCGAGACGCCCGAGCCAAGGAACTTCACGTTCTGCCCGGCGGCGAGCGCGCCGTCCATCACGCGCACGTAGGTAATCACGCCCCGGAACTCGTCGAAGACCGAATCGAAGACGAGCGCGCGAAGCGGCGCCTCGACGCCGCGCGTCTCCGGCGGCGGAATGCGCGTCACGATCGCCTCCAGCACGGCGGGGCAGCCGACGCCCGTCTTCGCCGAGACGAGCAGCGGCTCGTCCATCGGAATGGCGAGGATGTCCTCGATCTCGCGCGAGACCTCCTTCACGTCCGCGCCCGGCAGATCGACCTTGTTGAGGACGGGCACGATCTCAAGTTTCGCGTCCTGCGCAAAGTACGTGTTCGCGACCGTCTGCGCCTCCACGCCCTGCGCGGCATCGACGACGAGCAGCGCGCCCTCGCACGCGCCCATCGAGCGGCTGACCTCGTAGGCGAAGTCCACATGGCCAGGCGTGTCGAGGAGATTGAAGAGATACGTCTTTCCGTCCTTCGCCGTGTAGTGCATCGAGACGGGGTGCGACTTGATCGTGATGCCGCGCTCGCGCTCAAGATCCATCGCGTCGAGCGTCTGCTCCTTGAGCTCGCGCGACGAGATCGCGTGCGTCAGTTCGAGGATGCGGTCGGAAAGCGTCGTCTTGCCGTGATCGACGTGGGCGATGATGCAGAAGTTGCGGATGTGTTCCAGTCTCATGCTGCGCGGTTCCGTTCCCTTACCGGACAAAGGACTGCACGGCGCGCCGGAAGCCCTCGGCGCTGCGGGCGATGATCGCCTCGTCGACGCTGCAGCAGATGCGGACGTAGCCCGCGAAGCCGAAGCCGCTTCCCGGCACGACGAGGATGCGCTCCTTCACGAGCGCATCGACGAACGCGACGTCGTCGGCGACGGGGCTTTTCGCGAAGAAGTAGAACGCCCCCTTCGGCAGCGCGAACTCGACGCCCGCCTCCGTCAGCACCTTCGCCATCAGCTTGCGCCGACGGTCGTAGACGTCCAGGTCAACCGTCTCGTCCACAAGCGCGGCCGCCAGCCGCTGCCCGATGACGGGCGCGTTCACGTAGCCGAGCGTGCGGTTCGTGAGCGTGACGGCCTGCACGAGCGACGCCTGGCCAGGCATGTCGGGATTCGCGACGAAATAGCCGATGCGCTCGCCCGCGAGCGAGAGCGTCTTCGAGAACGAGCCGAGGACGCACGCCCACTTCGTGAGCGGCAGGATCGCCGGCACCGTCGCGCCGTCGAAGGCGAACGCGCGATACGGCTCGTCGGAGAGGAGGAAGAGCGGACGCGCCCCGTCCGTCGCCGCGCGCCGCGCGTTCTCGGAATCGACGAGCGCGGCGATCTGCGCCAGGACGTCGCGCGGATAGATGCAGCCGGTCGGATTGTTCGGCGAGTTGACGATGATCGCGCGCGTCTTCGGCGTGATCGCCGCCGCAATCCCCGCCACGTCGGGCAGGAAGGCCGGCGGAAGGGACGGCACCGTCTTGAGGACGCCGCCGAAGTGTCCGCAATAGGAACCGTACTCGACGAAGTAGGGCGCGGGCGTGATGATCTCGTCGCCCGGCTCGACGACCGCGCGGAAGAAGCTCACCATCGCACCCGCCGCGCCGACGGTCATCACGACGTCCTTCGCCGCGACGGGCGTCTCCTGCTGACGCGAGAGGAAGCCGGCCATCGCCTCGCGGACGGACGGGATGCCGGCGTTCGGGCAGTAGCCGAGGCCGAGCGGCTTGACGGCCGCGTCCGCCAGCCGAATCAGCTCGTCGCGCGTCCGTGGCGGCGGCGGCACGTCGGGGTTGCCAAGCGAGAAGTCGCAGACGGCGTCCTCGCCGAACTGGCGCTTGAGCTCAAGGCCCCGCTCGAACATCTTGCGAATGAAACTGGACCCCGCCATCGCGCGGGCAATCTCGCCTGTGACCGTCTGCATCATTTCTCCGCCTTTAACTTACTCCGCCGTCTCGCCGAACTCGATCTCCGGGAAGATCTCCTTGGCCGTCTTCGTGTATTCCGGGAACTCCTCGACCGTCTTCTTGGCCAGTTCCTCGCCCTTCTCGACCGCGCCGTTCACATCCGCGCAGACGATCTGCAGCGTCAGCGCCGCGCCCGTCATCGCGTCCGCCCAGTCCTTCAGGTTGAGCTTCGGACGGGCATTGTCGCGGCCACGGAGAACGAAGTGGTTGATCAGTTCGTTCAGGTTGCCGGGATAGTCCTTGTAGAACTTGTGCCACGGAATCCGCGCCTTCGACTTGCCCCGGTCGAGGTTCATCTCGCGCTCGTTCACGGACGCGACCTTCGCGCCCTTGAGCTTGCCCCGGAAGACGTAGCCCGAAAGATTCCGGATGAAGAGCGCCTGCATCTCCTTCATGTCGTTGACCTTGCGGATCTGGATGTCCGCCGCGTGCTGCCCCTCCGGCGTCTTCAGGTCGGCCTTGAGGGCGTTGAGCTGACGGAGCGCGTTTTTCCAGTCGAGCTGCCGCAGCGAGCCTTGCGCGACAATCGTCTCGAACTTGTCCGCAACCGCCTTGACCTCCTCGTCGATCTTCGCCTGGCGTTCGGCGGCGATCTTCTCCTGCCGCGCCTTCTCGGCGGCGGCGGCGGCCTCGGCCTTCGCCTTGCGGTCGGCTTCAAGCTTCTCGATGCGCAGCCGCTTCTCGGTCTGCTCGACAAGCTTCTCGCCGCGCGTCTTGATGTAGCTGATGCCCTTGCGAACGTTCTCGACGTCCTTCGACGTCTTGATCTGGTCGAGCATCTCCGCAAGCGCGACGGACAGCTTGCCGAGCGCGCGGGCGTTCTCCTCCGTCTGCGCGGCGAGCGCGTCGCCTTCCGCGCTCTTCGTGACGAGCCGGCGCACGGACTGGCGAATGCGAATCGCACTCGCCTGACAGCTGTAGGCGCGCGCCCAAAGCTCGTGCATCGAATCGACGGCCGCCGGCCGTTCCTCGGCGGGCTTCGCCTCGGCGGCGGCCGGCTTCGCGTCCTTTCCGCCCTTCTTCGCGTCCGCTGGCTTCGCCTTTTCGTCCGTCTTCTTCGCGTCCTTCTTCGCCGCCGTCGCCACGGCATTCGTCGCGGCCGGAACCGCGTTCGTCGTCGCCGGGGCGGCCGGCGCCGGCGCGGCGGCCGTCGGCGTCTCGTTCGTCGAGGCAATCGCGTCCAGCAGTTCCTTCGTCGGGCCGGGCTTCAGCAGCTTCGCGTGCTCGGGCTTCAGCAGCTTCGCCAGTTCCTTCGTCGGCTCTTCGCAGGCCGCGACCGCCTTCTGCGCAAACTCGTCGAACTCGTCCGCGAACTTGACGGCGTGGGACACGGTGTCCGCCACGGCCGTACGGGCCTTTTCATGGCCCTGCAAGACCTGGCGCTGTTCCTCGGCCGCCTTCGCCCTCTTGTCGGACACGACGAACCACCAGAGTCCGCCGCCGATGCCGGCGACCAGCAAGATGCCGACGATGACAAAGAGAATCACCTTGACGAGCAGGTTGCCGCCCTGTTCATCCTCGTCCGCCGCCGCGCCGTCGGGCTTCGCCGCCTCGTCGCGCGCGCCCTCGTCGCCCGCCTCGCCGCTGTCGAGATCCCGCTTGACCGTTCCCGGACGCTTCATCATCGTCGTGCGCCGTCCGCGCACCATCACCGTGCGCCGCCCCGTCCCGGCCGCCGGACGCTTCACGGGCGACGCGGCGGACGTCGTCGTGGTCGCGCCCTTCAGGCCCGTCGTTAGGACTTCCTTGAACGCCTCCAGCAACGCCTCGAAGCTCGGATAGCGGTCTTCCTTGTCGAGCGCGAGCATCCGCATGACGAGATCGTCAATCGCGGGCGTAAGGTCGGCGCGGATTTCGCTCGGCTTCTTCGGCGCGCCCTCGAAGCGCTTCTTGACGACGGCGATGGAATCCTCGCCCTCGAACGGCGCGACGCCCGTGAGCGCGTGGTACAGCGTGCCGCCGAGCGAGTACATGTCGGCCCGGAAGTCGATCGGCTCCTTCTTGACCTTCTCCGGCGAAATGTAGTAGGGCGTGCCCCAAATCTCGTCCGTGTCCTTCTGCATCGCCGCGAGGCCGAAATCGACGAGCTTCGCGTTGCCGTTCGCGTCCAGGAGAATGTTCTCGGGCTTCACGTCGCCATGGACGCACCCCTGGTCGTTCGCGCACTGGAGCGCCTGGGCGACCTGCTGGCAGATCTTGATGACGCGCGCGACGTCCGTCTTGCCGGGGTTCGCCTGCATGATCGAGTAGAGCGAACCGCCGCACGCGAGTTCCATCGCGATGTAGGGCATGCCGTCGCAGATGCCGTAGGAGTAGACCTGCGCGATGTTCGGATGAATGAGGCGCGCGACGGACTGCGCCTCCTTCTTGAACTTCTCGACGAACTCGGCGTCGCTGCCGTACTCCTTCAGCATGACCTTGACGGCGACGGGGCGGTCGAGCATCTTGTCGCGCCCCATGTAGACGCCGCCCATGCCGCCCGTGCCGAGCTCGCGCTCAAGAAGGAAGTTGCCGTGTTCGCCGAAGGTTCCCGGCGTCTGGATCAGCTGTTCGCTCATTTGATGATTCTCCATCCGGTAAAGGGCCAGAAAACGAAAGACGCGCATCCGCGCAGGTTGCCGCGAGGGACTGTTCCCCAGTAGCGGCTGTCAAAGGAGTTGTTGAAGTTGTCGCCGCAGGCGAAGTACTCGTCCGCCCCCATCGTGACGACGTCCGGGCGGCCGGGCACGGGATGCTCCAGCGCGTAGGTCTCGCCCGGCCGCGCCTTCATCCGCTTGATGTAGTGCGTTCCCTGCGGCAGGTCGCGGATGCCCGTCGTCGAGAAGATCATGACCTCGTTGTCCTTCGGCTGGACGAAGTTCCACTTCCAGCGGTTGACGAAGATGAAGTCGCCCGTCGTAATCGCGCCCTTCCACAGCGTCTCGCCCGCGCGCACGTACTTGCCGTGCAGCGCGCGACAGGCATCCGTCGGCAGCGACCACGACTCGTCGGACGTGCCGATCTTCACGGTCGCGAAGCCGTCCTGCCGGGGGATGCACCGCACCTGCCCGGAGACCGGTGCCGTCCACTCGACCGTGCGCGAACCCGTGGCGGCCCACTTGAGGACGGAGAGCGGAAAGGCGTCCCACACGCCCTTCTCGGCCGTCATGTCCGTATGGTAGCCCCAAAGCGTCTCCTGCATCGAGCCGGTCGGAATCTTGAACGGCGTGTAGAAGTAGGCGCGAAAGGCCATCGCGACCGAAATCGCGACGACCAGCGTGTCCAGCCACTCGCGGCCGTAGTCCTGCCAGGTCTTGCGCGCCGTCACTTCTGGGGGACCTTCGTCGGAATCGTCTCGATGAGCGCGTCGAGCTGCGCGGAGAAGAGCATCGCCTCGCCCTGGATCTGCGCGTTCGGACTCTCGGCCAGGCTCTCCAGGGTCTTCTTGTACTTCTGGAGTTCCGCCACGATCTTCTTCGCCTCGCCCGCGTTCCTGCAGACGAAATCGTCGCGGCTCCAGAGCATGAGCTTCTCGAAGATCTTGCCGAGCGAGCCGAGTTCCTTGTTCTGCTTGAACTTCTGGTCGATAGCCTGCATCTTCTTCTTTTCGGACGGGAAGAGCTTCACGAGCGTCTGGAGGTCGTAGTAGGCCCGCGCCGGCGCCGCGTGGTGCTCCAGCCCGATGCGGAGCTTGAGGCCCGTCGCGTACTGGTTGAGCGCGTCGTACATGACCTGCGCCTCCTTCGCCTGCTCGGCGTCCTTCGACTTGATTCCCGCCGCGAGAATCTTCAGGGTCGCCGACGCCGGCTTGCCCTTCGCGACCAGGACCGGGACTTGCTTGTAGTACTGCGGCTCGCGGATGCCCAGCGGCAGCGTCCAGTCCGCCGGCAACAGCTTCTTCGCCTTGTCAACGGCCGCGCGCACGGCCTTGAAGTCGCCGGCCGCATACTTCTCCTTCGTGTAGAGCGGGTCTGTCCCCGACGCGCCATAGACGGCGACGTAGGGCAGCTTGTCGGCCGTGAGTTCGTCCGCGCCGACCGGCGCCAGGTCTTTGTAGAACGGCACCATGTTCTGCCCATAGACCACGTACTGCCCCGCGACGGCCGCCTCGGCGTCCTTCGGCGGACGGAGGGTCTGCGCGAACGACTTGGCGTCCGTCCCCTTCGCGTTGCGGACGGAGAAGACGACGATGCCGTCATGCGGCAGCTCGGCCGTCTCCCACTGCGTCGCATGGCCCTGCGGAAGCGGCATCAGGCCGGCCAGCGGCGCGAGCATCCGCACCTGGCCGGCAAACGCCTCGGCGTCCACCACGACATAGACGACCGTCCACTGCCGGAGGTCGCTCGGCGTAATCGTCCGCCCGAAGAGGTAGCTCTTGGGCGAAATCCCCGACCAGTCGACGAACCCGTCTGCGACGGGCACGGGCGCGGCAAACGCCGACAGCCCCAGAAGACCCGCGCAGAGGACAAGAGAGCTCTTCAGCATGTTCATGTGCGACGCCTTTCCCGGACGGCCTTACGCCCGGTAGTTCGGGGCTTCCTTCGTGATCGTGATGTCGTGCGGACGCGCCTCGCGCTGGCCCGCCGCCGTGACGCGGTAGAACTTGCCCTTTTCCTGGAGCTCGGCGACCGTCCGCGCGCCGCAGTAGCCGAGGGACGCGCGAAGCCCGCCGCAGAACTGCGTCATGATCGACTTGACGTGGCCCGCATACGGGACCATGCCCTCGATGCCCTGCGGCACGAGGCTGTCCTCGTCCTCGTTGTCCTGGAAGTAGCGCGCGCGCGAGCCCTTGCCGTTCTTCAACGCCGCCATCGAGCCCATGCCGCGATAGACGACGTACTTGCGCCCGTTCGCGTAGATCTTCTCGCCCGGCGACTCCTCCGTGCCGGCCAGGACCGAGCCGAGCATGACCGAGTCGGCGCCGGCCGCGAGGGCCTTCGGCACGTCGCCCGACAGCTTGATGCCGCCGTCGGCGATGACGGCGACGCCGCTGCCGCGCAGGGCCTTCGCCGCGTTGTAGACGGCCGTCAGCTGCGGAATGCCGACGCCGCAGACGACGCGCGTCGTGCAGATCGAGCCCGGCCCGATGCCGACCTTGACCGCGTGCGCGCCCGCCTTCGCGAGCGCCTTCGCCGCCTCGCCCGTCGCGATGTTGCCGGCGATGACGTCCACCTTCGGGAAGTTCTTGACGATGTACTTCGTCATGTCCATGATGCCCTTGGTGTGGCCATGCGCCGAATCGACGACGACGCAGTCGACGCCGGCGGCCGCGAGCTTCTCCATGCGCGAGAGGTCGCCCTTGCCGCCCGAAACGGAGGCCGAGACGCGCAGGCGGAACTTGTCGTCGCAGTTGTAGCCCGCGTTCGAGTTCTCGATGATGCGCGCGACGTCGGTGAAGCTGTAGAGGCCAATGACGCGCCCGGCCTTGTCCACGAGCGGCAGCTTGCCGATCTTCGCCTTGCGCATGAGGTCGTAGGCCTTCTTGAGCGACGTCTTCGCGTCGCCCGTGATCGGGCAGGGCTGCATGACGTCCTTGAGCTTCATCGCGTTCATCGGCGCGAAGCGCATGTCGGACGACGTGATCATGCCGACGAGCTTGTCGTCCGCATCCAGCACCGGGAAGCCGTTGAACTTGAGGCCCATGCGCCGCTTCTCGCTGCGGAGGAAGCTGATGTCGTCGTTCGCGTGGAAGCAGACGGGATTCGCGATCAGGCCGTTCAGGTGGTTCTTCACCCGCGCGACCTGCGCGGCCTGCTCGTCTTCCTCCAGGTTCTTGTGGATGCAGCCAATGCCGCCGGCAAGGGCCATCGCAATCGCCATCGGCGCCTCGGTCACGGTGTCCATCGCCGCCGACATGAAGGGAATCTTCATGGACGTGCGGGCGGTGAGCTTCGTCTCGAGCGAGGTGTCGTCGGGCAGGAAGTCGGCATACTGCGTCACCAGCGTGACGTCATCGTAGGTCAGCCCTTCGTACGGAAAGGTCTTCATGAAAGAGTCAAGGTACTTGTTCATCTGCATCCCCTTCGGGCATCACACGCCCTTTTTAACATGGAATTATACACTTTCTGCGCCGTTGAATCAATGGGGCGCGCGCCGCGCCGCAAGGACGCCGGAGAGGACGACGAACGCCGTGCCGAGCCACTGGAGCGGCGTCGCGACCTCGCCGAGGCAGGCCCACGCGAGCGCCACGGCGAAGACCGGCGTGAAATAGGCACTCACGCCGAGAACGGACATCGGCAGGTACTTCTGCGCGGCGTTCCACGTCCAGAACGGCAGCAGCGTCGAGACGAGGCCCAGCGCGGCGACCAGCCCCCACGCGCCCGGCGTCGCCGGCCAGGCGAGGGACAGGAACGGCAGGGCCGGCGCCAGCACCGCCGCGCCCGCGAGCATCGTGAGCATCGTGAAGAGCGACGCGCCCAGGCGTGCGATCGGCTCGCGGCCATACACCGTGTAGACGCCCCACGTCGCGGCCGCCAGCATCACGTAGACGTCGCCCGTCGAATAGGACTCAAGCGCCAGACCCTGCGCCGTCACGACCTGAATGACGAGCGCGGCCCCGACAAGTCCGCAGACGAGCGCGGCGAGCTCCCACGCCGACACGCCCTGCGCCGGGGCCTGTCCCCGCCGTCCGAGGGCCTGTCCCCAGCCCATTTTCGCGAGGGAGACGAGAAAAATCATGATTGGCGTGAGCGCGTCCGCCATCGATGCATTCGCCGCGCTCACGCGCGCGCACCCCATGAAGACGCACCACGCCATGACCGTCGTGCCGACCGGCCCGAGCCAGAGGACGTCCCGCCAATCCCGCCGCGTCATGTGCCGCAGACGGGCGCGGGCCGACGGCTGCGCCGCCGTCCACGCCGCCATCACGCCGCCCGCGATCAGGAAGCGCAGGACGGCCAGAACTTCCGGCGAGACATGGCACGTCTTCGTCAAGGCCGCGCCCACGATGAACGTGGACGCGAAGCCGGCGACCGACAGCACGGCCAGGAAAAGCCCAAGGACGAACTGCGGCATCCGCGCCTAGCCGAGAATCGCCTTCGCCGCCGCGAGCGCGCGACCGCGATGCGAAATCGCGTTCTTCTCCGCCGCCGTCAGCGCGGCGAACGACACCGTGAAGCCGTCCGGCACGAAGAGCGGATCGTAGCCAAACCCGGCCGCGCCCGACGGCGACTCGGCGATCACGCCGAAGCACTTCCCCTCGACCGCGTGTTCCGTGCCGTCCGGCGCGACGAGCGCAATCGCGCACGTGAAGTTCGCGCGGCGGTCGGCGACGCCCGTGAGGTTCTTGAGGAGAAGCGCGTTGTTCGCGGGCGTGTTCGACGGCTCGCCCGCGTAGCGCGCGCTGCGGACGCCCGGCGCGCCGCCCAGCGCGGCGACCTCCAGCCCCGAATCGTCCGCCAGACACCAGTCGCCGCGATGGCGCGCGGCAATCGCCCGCACCTTGATGCGGGCGTTGCCGATGAAGTCGGGCGCGTTCTCCTCGACGCCGGCGGGATCGTCGGGGACGATTTCCCAATCCGGCAGAATCGCCGCGATCTCGCCGACCTTGTGCGCGTTGTGCGTCGCGACAAACAGTTTTCGCTTCATGGAGACGCTTCCCTTTCCTCTTTCTCTTTTGTTGGGCGAACCTACTTCTTCTGCCCTTCCGCCAAGTCACGGATGCGGCGCGACGTGCGCACGGCGCAGAACTGCTTGCCGCACATCGAGCAATGGTCATCGCCATGGTCAACGTCCGAAAGCGCGCGCGTCTTCAGCCAACGCGCCCGCGCGCGTTCGGGATCGAGCGCCGCCGCGAACTGCTCGTCCCAGCAGAAGGCGCGACGCGCGTCCGCCATCGCGTCGTCCTGCGCGCGCGCGCCCTTCAGGCCGCGCGCGACGTCGCCCGCATGCGCGGCGATGCGCGAGGCAATGCAGCCGCGATGCACCTCGTCGGCATCGGGAAGCCCCAGATGCTCGGCGGGCGTGACGTAGCAGAGGAGCGAAGCCCCGTAGGTCGCCGCCGCCGTCGCGCCAATCGCCGAAACGATGTGGTCATAGCCGGGCGCGACGTCCGTGACGACCGGCCCAAGCACGTAGAAGGGCGCGCCCTTGCAGACCTCCTGCTCGCGCTCCATGTTCATCTGGATCTGGTCAAACGGAATGTGCCCCGGGCCTTCGACCATCACCTGCACGCCGCGCGCGCGGCACCGCTCGACCAGCTCGCCCAAGACGTCCAGCTCCGCGAACTGCGCCGCGTCCGAGGCGTCCGCAAGGCAGCCGGAACGCAACCCGTCGCCGAGGGAGACGGTGACGTCGTGCTCGACCAGAATGTCAAGAACCTCGTCCCACTTCTCGTACAGCGGATTCTCGCAGTCGTTGGCCATCATCCATTCGGCCATGATCGACCCGCCGCGGCTGACGATGCCCATCTTGCGCTTCATCGCGAGCGGAATGGCCGCGCGCAGAAGCCCGGCGTGAAGCGTCATGAAATCGACGCCCTGCTCGGCCTGGGCGCGAATGACGTCCAGCAGGAAAGTGGGATCCATGTGCGGGATGTCGCCTTCGAGGCGCGAAATTGTCTCGTAGACGGGCACCGTGCCGAGCGGACGGTCGCTTGCGTCGAGCATGCCCTGCCGAATCGCCTTGAGGTCGTCCGACCCGACCGAGAGATCCATGACGAAATCGGCCCCCGCCTTGAGCGCGATCGCGAGCTTCTCCAACTCGTCGCCCTTACCCGAATGCGTCACGCTCCGGCCGAGGTTCGCGTTGATCTTCGTGCGGAAAAGCCGCCCGACACCCACGGGGCGCGCATTCGTGTGGTGGATGTTCAGTGGAATCACGGCCTCGCCGCTCGCGACGGCGGCACGCACGGCCTCCGCGTCAACTCCCTCGTCTGCCGCGACGATCTTCATCGCCTCGGTCACAAGGCCCTTGCGGGCCGCCTGCAACTGCGTCATGTGCTTTCCTTTCCTCCGCGGGCATTACCCCGTTCAGGTTACGTCGGTCTTTTCTCAGCCGAAGCGCCCCTCGCGCTCCAGCACCCGAAGATTTCGCATATTGTACCAAAAAACCGCGTCAGACGGCGACGTACGGGTCGCCGCAGAGCGAACAGATCGCGCCGTCATGCACGGGCGCGCCGCAGTTCGGGCAACGCTTCTCAAGAACTTCGCCGCAAAAGGCGCAGAACGTGCCGCCGACCGGATCGGCCTTCGCCCGGTCCGGCAAAAGGAACGTGCGGCCCTCGACCTCATAAGGATGGTTCGACGGACAGTGCGGATTCGGACAGAAGCCGCGCACGGCCTCCAGCGGCAGACGATGCGCGGGAAGCGACGGCGAGACGGCCGTCGGCTCTTCCGGCGGCGTCAGTTCGACGCCAAACTTCTTCGCGAGCTTTTCGATGACCTCGTCGTTCAGCTTCGTGCCGTCGCCCTGCTCGAACATGGAGAGCGCCGACTGCTTGCAGCCGACCTCGGCGGCCACGACGCTCTGCGAAAGCTTCGCCGCGCGCCGTGCCTCCTTGATCTTCAGGCAAACAACTGGATTGAGTTCTGTCACGGGCGGATATTATGGACTTTATTTTCCCGCCTGACAAGGGGGCTGTTATCAACACTATCAACAGATTTATCAACTTGTAAACAAGATTATCAACTTGTGAACACGAATTTGTTGATATGTTGATTCTCTTTATCACAAACCATTTAAAAACCGCTCATTCGATTCTAACACGGAAAGTCCATACTCTGCGCCAGACAAACAACAAGAGATAAAAGTAAACGAAGCAAGAAGAAAATGAAACGAAACAGCATAAAACCACGCACGTTCCTCGCCGCGTTCGCGCTCGCCGCCGCGACGGCCGCCGTCGCGAGCGGCACGAACGACCTTTCCGTCACGGCCGGTGCCGAGGTGCGCCTCCGTTATGACGTGACGGATCACCTGCCCAACGCCAAGCGCGGCGAAGCGGACGACTCCAACTACGCCCGCATCCGCATTCGTCCGTGGATTCGCACGACCTACGCGGACTACGGCATTTTTCTTCGGCTCTCGGACGAGTTTCGCCACTACAACCGCCCGGAATCGAATTCGTCCAAGCAACGCTGGCCGGACGTTCTCTTCATCGACAACCTCTACTTCACGGCGAACAGCCTCTTCGACGGCGCGCTTGACCTGAATGTCGGGCGTCAGGACATGGCGTTCGGCGCGAAGCGCATTCTCTCGGACGGCGTCGGCGGCGATGGCTCGCGCGCGGCGTACTTTGACGCGCTACGGCTCACCTGGCACGCGGACGAGGCGCGGACGCTCGACGCCTTCGCCCTCTACCAGGCGAAGAAGGACTGGATGCCGACGCTCGGAAAGGAGCACGAGAACGGCAAGGAACCGCACGCCTATGACACGACGGGCTACAGACAGGACGAGTTCGGCGCGGGCCTCTACTGGCAGGATCGCGCGCACAAGGACTTCGGCTATGACGCCTACTACGTGGCCAAGCGCGAAATCCGCAACCGTGACTCAAAATACCGGAGCGAGGGCGGGCACGCCGACACGCACACGTTCGGCGTCCGCTTGCTGCCGCGCTTCAGCGAAACGCTGAGCGGCGAAGTCGAATTCGCCGGACAGGCCGGTTCGCACAACCTCTTTGCGGGACAAGCCTACGGCGGACTCACCTACGCGCCCAAGGCCGACTGCAAGCCGACGTTCACCGGCGCGTGCTGGGTTCTCTCCGGCGATGACGAAGGCGGACGCGGCAAGCACGCCTGGCACGCGGTCTTCAACCGCGAGACGGGACTGGGCGAATCCATCGCCCCGATGTACGAGAAGTACAACTACACGAACCTCATCTATCCGCACCTCGCCTTCGGCTGCAACGTCGCCTCGTTCTCGTCCGTCAAGTTCCAGGCCGGCCCGATGTACACGGCCGTTCAGGAAGACGACGCCGGCAGCTTTCGCGGTCTGTATGCGCAAGTCAAGTACACGGTCAGCCCCGCCAAGCTCCTCGGTATCGATCTCCTGCACGGCGGCAAGTTTTCCCTGCAGGGCGAATACTTCGGCAAGGGCGACTACTTCAAGGACGGTTCCGACCACGACGCGCTCTTCGCCCGCGCCGAACTGGCCTGGAACTTCTGACGTCTGCCCGAATGGTTTAACGAACGTCTAACCCAAATGACATTCGATTCCAACACGGAAAGTCCATACTGTGCGCAGACACATAAGGAAAGGATGAACAAAAGATGAACGCAACAGCAAAGTCAATTCTCCTCGCACTCGGCGCGGCCGTGGCAACCCTGGCCGCCACGGCGGCAGAACGTCTGGAACTCAATGGCGCAGGCGGCAGCTTCCCGGCCCCACTCTACCAGAAGTGGGCCTACGCCTACACGCAGTCGGGACTCGGCGCAAAGGTCAACTACCAGTCCGTCGGATCCTCCGCCGGCATCAGCCAGATCAAGGCCAGCACGGTGGATTTCGCGGGCACGGACGCGCCGCTTTCGGACGCCGCGTGCCAGGAAGCGGGACTTGAGCAGTTCCACATGGTCTCCGGCGCCGTCGTCCCAGCCGTCAACCTGCCGAGCGTACCGAACGGAAAGCTGACGCTCGACGGCGCGACGCTTGCGGACATCTACCTCGGCAAGATCACGCGCTGGAACGACGCGCGAATCGCGGCGCTCAATCCGTCGCTGACGCTTCCCGACCTGAAGATTACGGTCGTGCATCGCGGCGACGGTTCGGGCACAACGCACATCTTCACGACCTACCTCTCGTCCGTCTCGTCCGAGTGGAAGGCGCGCTTCGGCGCATCGACGCAGCTGAAGTGGCCCTGCGGAATGGCCGGGCAAAAGAATCCCGGCGTGTGCAACGCCGTCCGCCGCGTCAAGGGCGCGATTGGCTACACGGAATACACCTTCGCGCTGGAGTCAAGGCTGAATGTCGCTCGCCTCGCCGTGAACGGCAAGGTCGAGGAGCCGACGGCGGACGAATGGCCCATTCTCGGCAAGACCTACATCCTGACGCGCAAGGACACGCCCGCCGAGAAGAAGGCCGCGCTCAAGGGCTACTTCGACTGGTGCTTCGCCCACGGCGGCCCGACGGCCCAGCAACTCCACTACATTCCCGTCACGCGCTGATTCACCGCGCGAGCAAGACGGGTCAAATGGCCCTGCAAATTTCAGCCCTGCTGAAACAGCAGGGCTGAAATTTTGAAAATAAAAAAGAAATGTTCTCATGCATCCCCTTGTATTTTCACATGATTTCAACTATACTACACCAGTTTTCACGAAAGGACACTTGATTATGGCAAATCTCACTATTTCCATGCCGGCAGCTGACAAGGCCGCCATTTCCGCTTTCTGCGATGCGACGGGCTTCACCATTTCCTCGCTCTTCAACGTCTTCACGAAGGCCGTCTTGCGCGAACGCCGCCTTCCCTTTCAAATCATCCTGCCGGAAGTTCCGAATGCCGAGACCCGTGCCGCGATGGAAGAAGGCGACCGCATCTCCCATGATCCAACTGCGAAGGGGTATACCGACCTGAATGAATTCTGGAAGGATCTCGACAAATGAAATACACGGTTAAGAATACTTCTACATTCAAGAAGGACTACAAGCGCGCCAAAAAGCGAGGTCTTGATCTCGAAAAACTTCGACGCACCGTTGAACTTCTCGCGGACGGCAAGCCTCTCCCCGCGTCCCTGCGCGACCACGCTCTGACGGGCAATTGGGCACAGCATCGCGAATGTCATCTTGCACCTGACTGGCTTCTCATCTACCAGATTTACGAAAACGTCCTTGTCCTTGAATTGACGCGCACAGGTTCACACGCCGACCTTCTCGAATAAATTGATTAGACCCTTAGAGCATCATGCAATTCATGCAGGATGGACTTGGCTGTTCCAATGCCGTACCGATCCGCGACAGTCAACAGGTCTGCATCAGAAATGTTTTTCTGCTTCCCATTGACGGACAATTGGTGAACCCCGGCCTGCGCACTCCACGGATCTTCACTCGGAAAATCAGACCCCATTAAGTCGTAGGCGGGTGCAAGTTCCCACATTTCGCTTTCTACCGTATCATTTCCTTTATTGGCCAAAGAACGAAGGCGGAACGAGAAGTTCTTCGTGTGATCGTCAAACTCACCCGTCAGGATATTGAACGCCATACGGCGAAACAGTTGCTCCTGCGCCTCATATCCAAGACCCAGTTCGTCGGCTACCGTGAACAGTTGTTCGTAACGCCTGTATTCCTGCGGCGTCTCAGCCGGTAAATGAGCCATCGCCGACAGCGTCGCCAAATGGTGGCGGACACCTCCCTCTCGATCAAACCGCTTCGTCATAAAGTGCTTGAGTCCATCGAGTTCATAAAGACACGATTCGCTCATCTCAATGCCAGATGCCAACGCTTGACAATAATGAGCATATTCAGTTTCTCCGCGCCATGGATATTCCTTCCGCGTAAACTTGATGATCCAATGCTCGTAGCCTTCTGGCAACTCACAATCTCCTAAGAGGAACGTATTTTCAATTCGATTCCAGCCAATGACCGCTTTTGCCTGCGCACCACCAGCGGACGATCCGAGGCGGATGATTTCACGCAAAGCATCCTCGCCATGCACCGTCGCCAATTCGCCGTTTAAGACCCGACGAGCGGACTCGACAAGTTTGCGCATATCTACAACTGTCGGATATCCGCCTGGACTACGATCAGGTTCGTAAGTCAAGGCTCCTAACGTCCGCTTTCCCAAATACGCCAATCGGTCAAGCGGCGTAATTTCATCTCGTCTCAATCCATGCTCAATGAGCCAATGGTCTATTAATCCCGTGCCAAATGTATCTGGAAGCGAATCCGCAAAAATCGGCGGCAACCCATTATAAGCCGCATATGGCAAATCACCAAAGACATACGGTTCGGAGCGAAGCGGCATCATCAGCGGCGCAATCTCAATGCCAGACCTGAGAAACGCCTTGTCGTAGCGAAAGGCATAAACGCCCCGCCGAGGAGATTCGACAAGCGTCCCCACGCGCCATCCCCACAGCGAGACATTAAGACGCGCAACATGTCGAAACACCGTCATACTCTTTCCGCTCCCTTCGGCTGCCGCACCAGTGCCAGATGACGCCTCTGCGGCGAGGCTCGCTGGCGTTTCTTCGGTTCAACGCGATCAAACAAGGCATCGTCTATTTCCGGCGGAGCAATTCCCAAAATCCAGTCTGTTCGGCGAAGTGATCGGCAGACCTCGAGAAGCGTGACCGTCGAGGCGTTTTTTCCTCCTTCAAGATTTCGAAGCGCCGTCAGGGAAATCCCGCTGCGCGCCGCCAAGGTTTCCAACGACAAGTTTGCCGCCAACCGTGCCGCACGTACGCTTTCACCCAAAGCCGCCAACATTTCGCTCCGTGTCTGATAAATCATAACAGCCTTTATAAAAACAGTAATTTCCAATATTATAGCATAACTGTTTTCTTAAAAGCAATCATCTATCTGATATTTTCCATGAACTCAGAATAAATGAATCCTTTTTATTTCCCTGTACGCGCCGCACACCTTTAACGCGATTTTCATCGGGCGCTGATTTGGCTCTAACAGGAAAAGCGCATACTGTGCGGCGATGAACCGGAACTACAAGATTGTCACGCGAAACCTGAATTTCTTCTACGGCGAGCATCAGGCGCTGTTCGACAATGGTCTCGCCATCGAGGCCAACAAGATTACGGCCGTCATCGGCCCTTCCGGATGCGGCAAGTCAACCCATCTGCGCATCTACAACCGCATCTACGAACTCCATCGCGGCCAGCGCGCAACAGGCGAAGTCTTGCTCGACGGACAGAACATCCTCGCACCCGACGTCGATCTTCTCGACTTGCGCCGCCGCGTCGGCATGATCTTCCAGAAGCCGACGCCCTTTCCGATGAGCGTCTTCGACAATGTCGCCTATCCGCTCCGCCTCCACTTCAAGATGAGCCGAACCGAACTCGCACACCGTGTCGAGGAAGCGCTTAAAGGCGCGGCACTCTGGGACGAGGTCAAGGACAAGCTCAACGAACCCGGCACGGCCCTTTCGGGCGGACAGCAACAACGCCTCTGCATCGCCCGCGCAATCGCAGCCGAACCCGAAGTCTTGCTGATGGACGAACCCACGAGCGCAATCGATCCCGTCGGCACGCTGAAAATCGAAGAACTGATGGCGCGTCTCCGCACACGCTTCACGATTGTCATCGTCACGCACAACATGCAACAGGCCTCGCGCATCTCCGACGTGACGGCATTTTTCTACAAGGGCCACATCGTCGAGGTCGGCCCGACAAAGGAAATCTTCACCCACCCCAAAAACAAGCAAACGGAAGACTACGTCTCCGGGAGATTCGGCTGACATGACAATGAAAATTCATTTTGAGGAGGCCCTCGCGGCCGTCGAGAAAGACCTTCACGAAAACGCGGAACGCGCCGAAACGGCCGTTCGGACAGCCCTGCGTGCCCTCGCGAACGAAGACGCGGCACTCGCCGATTCCGTCATCGAAGGAGACACGGCAATCGATCTCGCCGAAAACGCGATCGAGGAAAAGTGCCTCGACATCTTCGCGCTCTATCAGCCCGTGGCGACTGATCTCCGCCGCATCGTCACAATTCTCAAGACGAACGGACAGATCGAACGTCTTGGCGACCTTGCGACGAACATCGCCGAAGACGTCATTTACCTGAAACGCGCGTCAATCGTCCGCCATGACGTCCTGAAAAAGTAACGCGCGACCTGCGCGGAACAATCAGTAGTTCCGCGCGAGAATTTCAGACGGAAGAAGGTAGTCTTCGCCGTTCTTGTGCGAAAGGCCACGCTTCTTGAGTTCCTCGATCACCACGCCCGAAACAATGTTCGCGTTGTCCGCAAACAGCTTTTCGAGCAAGGCTCGCCGCCGCGCCAGTTCGCCGTTCGCCTCATTCGCAACGAGGACGCTCTCAAGAACCTGCGCACGACGAAAGCGTCCGTTCTTCTCGGCCGCGTCACGCCCTTCGCGCAGAACCTCAAGGACGTGATCGCGCGTCTCTCCCTCAAAGCGGTCGTCCAGTTCCGCATTGCGGTCAATGAGCGCGATTTTATTGGACGCTTCGCCTTCCGCATTCTTCGCCAGAAGTTCGCCGACCTTCGCAAGTTCGTCGCCCGCGTCCTGAAACTTCTTCCGCAGCACCGCAACTTCATTCTGCAACGCGACATTGGCGGCACGAAGGGACGCGATTTCCTTTTCAAGTTCATCCTTGGCCTGGCGCAAAGACGAAATCATCTCGTCCTGCTCGGCCTTGTCCGCCGCCAACGACTCGACGACGGCCTTCTGGACATCGATCTCCTCAGGCTCTTCGAACACGGCCGCCTCTTCGACCTTTTCCTCTTCTTCGGAGTGGGTCGGTCGATTCAGAAACTCACTGATGTCCATTGACATGCTCTCCCTTCCGTTCACACCCTTCGTAGATGAAGAGGCGACAGTCAATCGGCCCGTTGAAGAACGGAACGCGCGTGCGGTAATAGAGGTTGACGAGATGCGAAAGCTCCGGATTGCCCGTGATGAGTCCGCCCGTGTAGCCACGGCACTTTTCACACATGAACGTGCCGATGCGCTCGTAGACGGGCGCGAGTTCCTTCGGATCGCCAAGACGAATGCCGTATTCGGGATTGAAGAAGATGCAGCCCTTCTGCTCTGGAACGGGCGTCTCGGCAAAGTCACACGCCTTGAACGTGATGTAGGGCGCGACACCGGCCGCAATCGCGTTCGAGTGCGCGTTCTCGACCGCCTCTGGCGAAATGTCCGTCGCAATGACCTGCGGCAATCCGTTCGTCCGTTCCTTCGCCTTGGCGTCGAGAATCATCTCCTTCCAGATCTGCTCCGGCGTCGCGCCCATGCGCTGGCGCGGCGCGACGACAGGCGCCGTTTCACCGGGAATGATGCGCGTGTAGCCCTTGATCGACTGAAAGGCGAAGTGCCCCTTCAAGGCGCCAGGCGCCTTGTTCATCGCCATCATGACGGCTTCAATGGCGGGCGTGCCGCTCCCGCACATCGGCGAAAGAAACGGCGTCTGCCCCTTCCAGCCGAGCGCCATGACGCACGCGGCAGCCAATGTTTCCTGCATCGGGGCGGAACCCGGAATCTTGCGGTAGCCACGCTTCGAAAGCGGCTCGCCCGACGTGTCGAGATAGATGATGGCCTCGTCGTCCTCCCAGTAGACGAAGACGGCAGCACCAATGTTCTCGCCGCCCGAATCGGGACGACGCTGGCACTTCTCGCGCATGCGATCGACAATCGCGTCCTTCGTGTAGAGCGAAGGAATGCGCGTGTCGCGAATCGTGAAGTTGTGCACGATCGACGAGACGGAAAAATAGCCGTCCGCCTCCAGCAGGTTCTCCCAGTCAATGGACGACACCGCCTGATAGAGATCCTTGATGTTTCGGCACGTCGTCCGAAGAAGCGGCACGAGCACGCGATGCGCCGTCCGCAGCCAGAGGTTGAGGCGCATGACGTCACGCATCGCGCCGCGCACGACAACCGTGTTCTCCGTCACCTCAATGGGCTTGTAGCCCATGTCCCGAACCTCGATCTCCGTCCAGCACGAAAGCCCCTTCGCGCACGAGATGATGATCGGATAGTCCTTGTCCGTCCAGATTTTCATGTTGGCTTACCTTTTGACCTTGAAGACATTCAACTGCGGGGCGCGGCGAATTGCGCCGCGTCCCGTTCTCGGCTCCTCAGTTGATCCGAAGCGGCATCAGCACGTAGAGGAACGGAATCGAGCACTTGATCACGGCCGGCGAATGTCCGTCCGTCAAGTTCATGGTCACCTCATCGTCGTCAATCGACTTGAGGCAGTCCATCACGTAGGACGGGTTGAACAGAATCTCGATCTTCTCGCCGGCGTACTTGATCGGCACTTCGTCCTTCGCCTCGCCGATGTCGGACGCGGCCGACGTGACGGTGAGCTTTCCTTCCGAGAAGATGAGCTTCGTCGAATGCGCCTCGTCCATCGTCATGACGCTCGCGCGATCCAGCGCATCCAGCAACAGCTGGCGATCGACCTCGATGCGCTCCTTCGGCTCGACGGGAATGACCTGACGGTAGTTCGGGTAGGCGTCGTCCATCAGCTTCGAGTAGATCAGCACGCTTTCGAGCTTGAAGCAGATCTGCGACTTCTGAACCATCATCGAGAGGTCGCCCTCGCCGTTCAGCGAACGCTGAAGTTCGCCCACGGCCTTCGACGGCAGGATGATGTCCTTCTCCGCGTCCTTCGGAAACTCGATCTCCTGCTCGACGAGAGCCAGACGGCGACCGTCCGTCGCGACCATCGTCAGCTTCGAGTCCTTGAAGCTCAGGAGAACACCCTTGAGCGTCCGGCGCGTGTCGTCCTGGCTCGCCGCGTAGGAGACCTTGCGCAGCATGTCGCGGAACGTCGCCTGCTGAATCGTGTAGACGAACGCCTCCTCGTCCTGCGGCAGCTTCGGAAACTCGGATTCGGGAAGGCCCGCGACCTTGAACTTCGCATGCCCCGCGCAGATCGTCGCGCGATCCTTCGCGTCCGTCTCGAACTCGACCTCGCCCTCGGCCACTTTCGAGATCGCGTTGAAGAGAAGCTTCACGGGAATCGTCGTGCTGCCTTCCTCAAGAGCCTCGCACGGACAGACGGCCTTGATCGAGATGTCGAGGTCGGTTGTCGTCATGACGAGTTCCTGACCCTTGACTTCCAGGAGAACGTTCTGGAGAATCGCGAGCGAAGCCTTTCCGCCAACGATGTTCTGGACGGACTTCAGCCCTTCGAGGAACTTGGAGCGAACGATCTTGAATTTCATTGTCTTTTCCTTCTGATGCGTCGTGTCGTTGAATTGTATCAAATACTACTAATTAAAGATAGAGTGATTTTTATTAGTATTAGGTTTGTTAATTGTGTTGACAAGTCGCGCACACCCCTTTAAAAACAGGCGGAACATCGCCTTCGCCCTGTTGACGGCACATTCGACATCCTAATGACGGACGTTGACGAATCGTCGTGCGCTGTTCATTCCTGTTCATAACTTGCCAAGTTGTCTTCACCCTGTTGTCAGTTCGTCTGCCAGTTGTCAATCGAGGTTGTCCTTGAGCGAACAGCCGAATTCGGCCAGAACTTCCTTGAGTATCGACTTGAGATCTGGTTCGACGTCGAGCCGTTTTTCGATGTTCTTGACGCCATGGAGAATCGTCGCGTGCGTCTTGCCGAAGGAACTGGCGATTTCCGGAAGGCTTCGCGTCGTGTACTTGCGTGAGATGTACATGGCCATCTGGCGCGGCGTGACGAGGGACTGCGTTCGCTCGGCGGAGAGAATCTGGTCGATCGAGACGTCGAACCGCTTTGCGACGGACTGCTGAATCTCTTCGACGGTCAGCTTGCGCAGGGACTTCTCCTTCTCGATGTAGTCGCGCAGCATATGTGTCAGCACGTCGTTCGTGAGCGTCGTCGTCGATTCGACCATGCGGAAGATGCGGACGCGGTTCAAGGCCCCTTCCATCGCACGCACATGGCTCTTGATCGTGTCGGCGATGAATTCGAGCGCGCTGTCGGGAATGGACGGCACCATCGTCTCTGACTTCTTCTTCAGAATCGCGAGGCGCGTCTCGTAGTTGGGCGACTCGATTTCCTGCACCATGCCGCCCTCGAAGCGCGAGATGAGGCGCGTCTCGATGGACGGCAGATTCTTCGGCGCGACGTCGGATGTCATGACAATCTGGCGTTGCGCTTGCTGAAGGGCGTTGAAGGTGTTGAAGAACTCTTCCTGAAACTGCTTGCCCTTCTGAAGGAACTGCACGTCATCGACCATCAGGAGATCCATCTGTCGATAACGCTTGCGGAAACTCTCGAGGTTGTTGTTTTGAAGGGCGTTCACGTATTCGTTCAGGAACGTCTCGGCCGTGAGGTAGCAGATGTTCAGCGCGGGATTCTTCTTCTTGAGCGCATTGCCGATCGCCTGCATGAGGTGCGTCTTGCCAAGGCCCGTGCCGCCGTGGATGAAAAGCGGATTGTAGCCACTCTTGCCGGGCGTCGCGACGACGCCTTGTGCGGCGGCAAGCGCCCAGCTGTTCGACTTGCCGCTCACGAAATTTTCGAACGTGTACTCCTCGTTCAGCGGCATGGTCGAGGCAAGCGTCGAGGCCCTGGCCGATGTGCGCGGCGGATTCGGCGGCGGAGCGGGAATTTCCACTGGAACGACGACCGGCGGCTTGGCCCGTTCGCTTGTGCGAAACTCAATGTCGATCGATCCTTCCGACGAAACGAGCTCAAGGCACTTCTTCAGCTTGTCCGAATACTTGTCGCGCAGGAAGTCTGCCGTGTAGGCATTCGTGAGAAAAATGACGAAGCGACCGTTTTCGCGCGTGACGGACGTGATCGTCGAGAAATAGCGCTCGACCTGACCGCGTTCTTCGGCGGACGACAGTGTGGAAAGGTAGATTTGCATCGCCCTTTCCCACGTTTCCTTTGATTTGATGTCGATGGTTTCGCTCATTTTTCTCTGACACTCGTGAATCCTAACATAATACCATAAATTTGACGCACGTGGCAAAAGGAGAAATCAACGCCTGTCTTCAAGTTATCAACATGAGATGTTTATAACTTGAGAGTATCCACGAATGAACACGAATTTCATGAATTTTAGACATGCCCGCGCTTGATGAGGACGGCGAGCACGGCGATGTCGGCCGGATTGACGCCTGGAATGCGGCTTGCCTGGGCGAGGGTTTCCGGGCGATGCTTCTTCAGTTTTTCGCGGCTCTCATAGCGAACGGCTGTGCATTTGTCATAGTCCAGCCACTGTGGCAGAACGAGGGCTTCGTCCTTCTTGGCTTGTGCGGCGGCCTTTTCCTCTTGCGCGATGTACGGGGCATACTGATGCATAATCAACGCTTCTTGATTTATCCGCCCTTCGCGTGTGATTTGGTCGCACGAGCGCGTGTCAAGTTCCGTTTGACTCTTTCTCCCTCGTTGTGCGAGATCAGCGACTTTGGCTTGAATGGTTGTCCATTCGTCTTCAATGGCGGCAAGGGTTGCCTTTGGTAAAATGTCCACGCGCTTGGCGGCGGCGAGCAGACGATAACAGGCGTTGTCCTGGCGAAGAATCAAACGTCGCTCAGCGCGGCTTGTAAACATGCGATAGGGTTCATCCGTACCCTTCGTGACGAGATCGTCGATCATCACGCCGAGATAGGCATCCTGTCGGCTTAAGATGAATGGAGATTCTTTTCGGACGGCGAACACGGCATTGATCCCTGCGAGAATGCCCTGTCCTGCCGCTTCTTCATAGCCGGTTGTCCCGTTGATCTGTCCCGCAAAGTAAAGTCCAGCAATTCGCTTCGATTCAAGGGTATGGCGAAGTTCACGCGCATCAATGCTGTCGTATTCGATGGCATAGGCGTACGCCAAGAACTCCGCTTCTTCAAGTCCTTCAACGGAATGAACCATGTCACGCTGAACCGTTTCAGGAAGCGAGCAACTCAATCCATTCGGATAGATGATGTCCCCACGGCTGTCTTCAGGTTCAAGAATGACATGGTGATGAGGTGCATCCGAAAATCGGACGATCTTATCTTCGATGCTGGGACAGTAGCGAACGCCCGTTCCACTGATTTGACCACCATAAAGAGATGACTTGTCGAGGTTCGAGCGGATGATTTCGTGCGTTCGGCTATTCGTCCGCGTCATCCAGCAAGGAAGAATGGGCAGATTGTTCCATGTGGAACACAGGTGGAGGCGGTCAGATGTGGCTGTTCCACGTGGAACACAGGTGGAGGCGGTCAGATGCGGTTGTTCCACGTGGAACACAGGCGGATGAGAACCCGTGTTGGAAAAATCCGTATGTTCCACGTGGAACAGCGGGCGTGGTGTGTCTCCATCTTGCCGAATACAGCGCGAAAAGTCGCAGGTCGAGGCCTTGAGACGCGGAGGTGTACCTGTTTTTAGACGAATCAACGCGAATCCGAGATCTTCAAGATTGCGCGAGAGCAGATTGACGGCGGGACGGCCATCGCCGCCGCTTTCTTGGCTTTTGTCACCGATCCAGATCCGTCCACGGAGAGTTGTCCCGGTCGTCAGAATGACGGTTTTCGATGAAATGATTCCGTTGTTTTCGGTCTGAACACCCGTGATGCGTTGCGCGGCATCCGTCCGAATGCCAATGACGGCATCTTCAAGAACTGTCAGATTCTCCTGTGCCGCGATGACAGTCTGCATTCGTTCGGCGTATTCCTTCTTCGCACACTGGCAACGTGTCGCCCAGACGGCCGGCCCACGACTTCTGTTGAGCGTTTTCGCCTGAAGGGCGGTTTGGTCGGCGTTCACGCCCATTTCGCCGCCAAGGGCATCCAGTTCCGAAACAAGGTGGCTCTTGGCAAGACCGCCGATTGACGGGTTGCAAGGCATTCTGGCAATTGCGTCACGCTGTGTGGTGACGAGCAAAGTGCGTGCCTTCATGCGCGCGGCGGCGAGAGCCGCCTCGACGCCGGCGTGTCCACCGCCCACGACAAGAACCTCAAAGGCATCCATCAGTTTCATGACCGAATTATAGCACATTCTCAACAGGATTGTGAACAAAAAAGATACAGAGATTATGCAACAGATAAAAGGCTATTTCTTCATAAATAATGCGGAATATTTATGTTTTTGTCATTTTTAATTTTTGTCAAGGGAAAAGATGTCAAATCATGTCTACACTTATTGAAAAGTTATCAACAACGCCTCTCCAACTTGCTCTTTTTAGCCGAATTATGCTATACTTCTTGACACTTGAAAGTCATCTTCCTATTCATTGACGGGGTCGGCATCGGGCAGTCCTCTTCGGAGAATCCCCTGAATGCGGAGGTCTGTCCGACGTTGTGGCGTCTCTTGGCGCGGCACGCGAAGCCGATTGACGCCTGCTTGGGCGTCGCGGGCGTCCCGCAGTCCGCGACCGGGCAGGCGACGATGTTCACGGGCATCAACTGCGCCGAGGCGGTTGGCCGTCATTGCGAGGGTTTCCCCGGCCAGGAACTTCGGCAGATCGTCACGCGCGACAACCTCTTCCTTGAACTGAAGAAGCGCGGGCGGCGCGTGAAGTTCGCCGACGCCTATCTCGTTGAGTCGGCGGACGAACTGGCGGATCGGCGGTTCAAGTCCGTGACGACGGTGATGGCCCTGACGGCGCCGGAGACCGTCTCGACAATTGCAGACCTTGAGGACGACAAGGCCCTCTTGCAGGATCTCACGCGCGAGACGATTCAGGATCGCTATCCCGACATTCCCGTCATTTCGCCGTCGCGCGCGGCCGAGCACCTGTTTCGCCTCGCGCGCGCGAACGATCTGACGCTCTACGAGTTTTTCCAGACGGACGTCTCCGGGCATTCGATGGACTACGCGCGCGCCTGCGCCGTGCTGCGCACGTACGACCGTTTTCTGTCCGCGCTTGTCCGCTACACGGAGGCGGCGGACATCACGCTCGTCATGACGTCCGACCACGGCAACATCGAGGCGCTGGGCGAACGCGGTCACACGCGCAACCCCGTGCCGTTCATCGCCTATGGCCCGAAGGAGAGGTTCTTGCGCGACCGGGTCGCGTCGCTCGTCGACGTGACGCCGGCCTTGCTTGCGGCTTTCGATGCCGTGTGATACAATTCACCTGTTTCATCGTCTTATCATCCGAAACACAAACGACAACACGAGAGGAAATCTGACAATGGCCTGTTCCTGCGGAAAGAAGCATTGCGGCACGGGGAGCTGCTCGTGCCACAGCCACGCCGAGTTCGTCGCGCCGATGAGCGCGCTCTGGCAAATCTACGACGGCATCGACACGAAGGCGAACGCCCAGGTCGTCGCGATCGCCTGGGAGCGCGAGAACGGGCAGGTCTTCCGCTATGACCTGCCGATTCCGAAGCGGCTTGACCCGCAGGCGACGAAGTTCGTCTCGCTCGTCGTCGAGCGCATCGCGAAGTTCATCGTCTGGTCGGCGGGCGGCTGGAAGCTCTACCTGGCGGGTCCGGACGCGATCGTCAAGCCTGTCGCGAAGGCCTACACGAAGAAGGGCGCGCGCGCGTTCGACTACGACTTCTTCACGTCGATCTACGGCCGGCCCGTCGAGGCCGTCGTCGTGCCGCTCGCGAAAATGCCGGAGGCCTGCGAAAAGGCGGCGCTCGTCAAGACGGTGGCGGACGGCTGCCGCCTCGGCTTCGACCTCGGCGCGTCGGACTTCAAGATCTCGGCCCTCAACAAGGGGAAGGTCGTCTTCTCGAAGGAGTTCCCGTGGGACCCGCGCAACAACGCCGACCCCGAATACCACTACACGATGCTGACGAACGGGCTCAAGGAGGCGGCCGCGTCGCTGCCGCGCGTCGATGCGATCGGCGGTTCGACGGCGGGCGTCCTCGTCGGTCAGAAGTTCGGCCTCGCCTCGCTCCTGCGCGCGGTGAAGGAGAAGAATCCGGAGAAGTTCCCGGAGGCGCAGAACCTCTTCAACCGCATCGAGAAGGACTGGGGCGTGCCGTTCGCGGTCTACAACGACGGCGACGTGACCGCGCTCGCGGGCATGATCACGATGGGGCGCAAGGGCATCCTCGGCGTCGCGATGGGATCGTCCGAGGCCGTCGGCTACGTCGATCCGAAGGGACGCATGACGGGGCGCATTTCGGAACTCGCGTTCGCGCCGGTTGACTTCAATCCCTGTGCGCCGAAGGACGAGTGGTCGGGCGACGCGGGCGTCGGCGCGATGGCGTTCTCGCAGCAGGCCGTCAACTGGCTGGCCGAGGACTACGGCTTCAAGTTCCCGAAGGCGATGAAGCTGCCGGAGCGCCTGAAGGTCGTGCAGGCCGCGATGGAGAAGGGCGATGCGAAGGCCCTCAAGGTCTACGTCCAGATCGGCCGCTTCCTCGCGCACGCGATTCCGTGGTACAACGAGTTCTACGACTACGAGAACCTGATGGTTCTTGGGCGCGTGACGTCGGGCCTGGGCGGCGAGGTGATCGTCGAGACGGCGAAGACGCTTCTGGCGGACGTCTATCCCGAATGGGCCGAGAAGATCGACGTCTTCATGCCCGACGAGAAGGCGCGTCGCCTGGGGCAATCCGTCGCGGCCGCGCAGATTCCCGTCATCCGCGCGGGTGCGAAGGCACGCGGAAAGGCGCGCGGATAAGCCGCTGGAGAGAATCGCGCATGGAGCTCATTGCCAGCTTTCAGGTTGACCACACGAAGATCCGTCCCGGCATCTACGTCTCGCGCGTCGATGCCGTCGGCGGCGACTTCGTGACGACGTTTGACGTCCGCATGAAGCGGCCGAACGCGGAACCCGCCGTCCATCCGAATGCGCTCCACACGATCGAGCACATCGTCGCGACGTATCTGCGCAACGATCCCGCGTGGAAGGATCGCATCGTCTACTGGGGGCCGATGGGCTGCCTCACGGGCAACTACCTGCTCGTGAAGGGGCGGCCCACACCGCAGGAGATCTGTCCGCTCGTCCTCGCCGCGTTTCGCCACTGCCGCGACTACGAGGGCGACGTGCCGGGCACGACGGCCGAGACGTGCGGAAACTTCCGCCTGCACGATCTCGCGATGGCGAAGTGGGAGGCCGCGCAGTTCGTTGCGCGCGTGGAGGCGGAGCCGTCGTTCGACTATCCGGCGGCGACGCGCGTCGTCACGGAGAAGGGGATGCTCTTCCACGATTCGTGACAAGGGCTTGAGGAACAGTAAGGAAATCGACATGAAGAAAGTCATCATCACCGTCGTCGGCAAGGACACCGTCGGCATCATCGCGAAGACGAGCGCGTATCTCGCCAAGAACGGAATCAACATTCTCGACATCTCGCAGACGGTCGTCGGCGGCTACTTCAACATGATGATGATCGTCGACGGCGCGGCGTGCCGGAAGCCGTTCGACAAGGTCGGCGCGGAACTCGCGCAGCTCGGCGTCGAGCTGGGCCTGCGCATCCGCTGCCAGAAGTCCGAGATCTTCGAGAAAATGCACCGGGTGTAAGGCCATGATCAACCTTGCTGAAGTCCTCGAGACGAACAAGATGATTCTCGAGGAGAACCTCGACGTCCGGACCATCACGCTGGGGCTGTCGCTGCTCGACTGCATCGACGCCTCGCTTGCGAAGACGTGCGACAACGTCTCCGCGAAGCTCCTGCGCTATGCGAAAGACCTCGTGAAGACGGGCGACGAGATCGGGCGCGAGTTCGGCGTGCCGATCGTCAACAAGCGCATCTCCATCACGCCGATTTCGCTGGTCGGCGCGGCGTGCTGCAAGCGTCCGAAGGACTTCGTGCGCCTTGCGAAGACGCTCGACCGCGCGGCGAAGCGGCTGGGCGTCAACTTCATCGGCGGCTACTCGGCCGTCGTCTCGAAGGGCATGACGCGGGCGGACGAGCTGCTCATTCGCTCGATTCCCGAGGCGATGGCGACGACGGAGCATCTTTGCGCGTCGGTGAACGTCGGCTCGACGAAGACGGGCCTCGACATGGACGCCGTGCGGCTCATGGGCGAGATCGTCAAGGAGACGGCGGCGAAGACGGCCGACCGGGACTCGATTGGCTGCGCGAAGCTCGTCGTCCTCTGCAACGCGCCGGACGACAATCCGTTCATGGCGGGCGCCTTCCACGGCGTGACGGAGGGTGACGCGGTCGTCAACGTCGGCGTCTCCGGGCCGGGCGTCGTGAACCACGTCCTCCGGCATTCCTGTCGCGGCGAATCGTTCGAGGTTCTGTGCGAGACGGTCAAGAAGACGGCGTTCAAGATCACGCGCGTCGGGCAGCTCGTCGCGCAGGAGGCGTCGCGTCGCCTGGGCGTGCCGTTCGGCATCATCGACCTTTCGCTCGCGCCGACGCCGGCCATCGGCGATTCGGTTGCGGACATCCTGAAGGAGATCGGGCTTGAGCATCCGGGCGCGCCGGGAACGACGGCCGCGCTCGCGCTCCTGAACGACCAGGTCAAGAAGGGTGGCGTCATGGCGAGTTCCTACGTCGGCGGACTCTCCGGCGCGTTCATCCCCGTCTCGGAAGACCAGGGCATGATCGACGCGGTGAACGCGGGCGCGCTCACGATCGAGAAGCTTGAGGCGATGACGTGCGTCTGCTCGGTCGGGCTCGACATGATCGCGATTCCGGGCGACACGCCCGCGAGCTCGATCGCCGGCATCATCGCGGACGAGGCGGCCATTGGCATGGTCAACCAGAAGACGACGGCCGTGCGCGTCATTCCCGTCGCGGGCAAGAAGGTCGGCGACACGGTCGAGTTCGGCGGCCTTCTCGGTCATGCGCCCGTGATGCGCGTCTCGCCGTTCTCGTGCGAGGCGTTCATCGCCCGTACGGGCCGCATCCCCGCGCCGATTCATTCGTTCAAGAACTGACGGCGGCTGCGGAACGCGGCTAGAACAGGCGGCAGAAGTCTTCGGGGGAGATGGCGGCGCGCCGCATCTGGCCTTGTGGGCGTCCGTTTGCCGACAGTCGGCAAAAGTGCTATACTATGCGCTCAATTTTGACTAATAGGGAGGAATCCACATGAAACTCGAAGACCTCAAGGGCAAGACCGTTGGCGTGTGCGTCTCGGGCGGCCTCGACTCGAAGACCATCTGCTGCGTTCTGAAGGATGCGGGCGTGAAGGTGAAGGCGTTCTCGGCGAACGTCGGCCAGCCGGACGAGAAGGACATCAACGACATCAAGGCGAAGATGGCCCCCACGGGTGTCGAGACGACGATCGTCGACGTCACGAAGGAGATGGCCGACATCTGCTTCGAGACGGTGAAGTGCCAGGCGATGTACGACGGCGGCTACTGGAACTCGACGGGCATCGCCCGCGCGGTGACCGTCCAGAAGCTCCTCCCGGCGATGAAGAAGGCCGGCTGCTCGGTGCTCGTCCACGGCGCGACGGGGCGCGGCAACGACCAGATGCGCTTCGAGCGCTACACGAACGTGATGGACCCGAAGTTCGGCGTCTACGCCCCCTGGCGCGACTCCGACCTGCTGAAGAAGTTCCCGGGCCGCACGGAGATGGTCGCGTTCCTCGCGAAGCGCGGCATCACGGCGTTCGTCGGCACGAAGAAGAAGTATTCGACCGACGCGAACCTCGCGGGCCTCTCGCACGAGGCGGAGGATCTTGAGTCGATGGAGACGTCGATGCGCATCGTGAAGCCCACGATGGGCGTGTGGCCCGAAAAGGCCCCGAACAAGGTCGAGAAGGTCACGCTCAAGTTCGAGAAGGGCCGCTGCGTCGCGGTGAACGGCAAGAAGATGACGCCGTACGAGACCATGCTCGAGCTGAACGCGGTCGGCGGCCGCAACGGCATCGGCATGAAGCACGCGCTGGAGAACCGCATCATCGGCACGAAGAGCCGTGGCGTCTACGAGGCGCCGGGCATGGAAGTGCTGAGCTGGGGCCTCAAGTACATCTACGAGGGCCTGATGGATCGTCGCTCGACGCTCCTCTTCCAGCAGCTCTCGAAGTTCGTCGCCGACCAGATCTACGATGGCCGCTGGTTCGACCCCGCGACCCAGGCGGCGCGCGCGGCGATTCAGGTCTGGGCGGACAAGGCGACGGCCGAAGTCACGCTGGGGCTTTACAAGGGCAACATCTTCTTCGAGAGCCTCAAGGGGCTCAAGGCCACGATCTACAACGAGGCCGACAGCTCGATGGAGGCGTCGAACGGGCTCAATCCGCACAGCTCGCAGGGCTTTGCCGAGATTCAGTCCGTCGAGGCGAAGATGCTGGCGAAGGCGGGTCAGATCAAGGCGTAAGCGAAGTTGGACATGAGCGAAGAGAAGAAGGAAGACGTGGCCGAGACGGCGGCGGAGGCGAAGGCTTCCGACGCCGCGTCGGCAGAGGCGAAGGCGGCTGCGGGCGAGAGTTCGACCCCGGAATCCAAGGGCGAGGCGTCGCCTGCCGCCGAAAAGGAGTCCGCCGCGCCGGAGAAGCCCGCCGAGCCGGACTGGAAAACGCTCTACGCCCTCACGCTCGCCGACTTCGACAACTACAAGAAGCGGGCGGCGCGCGACCGCGAGGACACGTACCGCTATGCCGAGGCGGACATCCTGAAGGACGTCCTGCCGGCGGTGGACAACCTGCAGCTGGCGCTCGCGAACGCGAAGGAAAGGGCCGACGACCCGTTCGTGAAGGGCGTCCAGCTCGTCCATGACACGCTGCTGAAGTCGCTCAAGGAACACGGCGCCGAGCCGTTCGATTCCATCGGGCTTGACCTCGACACCGAGAAGATGGAGGCGATCGCGACGCTGCCGCACGCGGAGATTCCCGAAGGCAAGGTCTCGATCGAGTCGAAGAAGGGCTGGATGCTGAAGGACAAGGTGTTGCGCGCCGCGCAGGTCGTCGTGTCGTCCGGCAAGGGCGCGGAATAAGCCATGGCGGAGAAGAGAGACTACTACGAAGTCCTGGGCGTGTCCCGGACGGCCACGGCGGACGAGATCAAATCCGCCTACCGCAAGCTTGCGATGAAGTACCACCCGGACCGCAATCCGGGCGACAAGGCGGCCGAGGAGAAGTTCAAGGAGGCCGCCGAGGCGTATGACGTCCTGCATGACGCCGAGAAGCGTCAGCGCTACGACCAGTTCGGCCACCAGGCGTTCGCGAATGGCGCGGGCGGCGCAGGCGGATTCGGCGCGGGCGGCATGAACATGGACGACATCTTCTCCATGTTCGGCGACATCTTCGGCGGACGCGGCGGCGCGCGTTCGGCGCGCGGCGGATTCGGCGGCTTCGAGGATTTCTTCGGCGGCGGAGGCGGGCGCGCGTATCGCGCCGATCCGAACGGCCCGCAGGACGGCGACGACATGACGTTCCGCCTGGACGTCGATTTCGACGAGGCGCTCTTCGGCAGCGAGCGGACGCTGGATCTCGACCTTCCGGCGCAGTGCTCCGCGTGCCACGGCACGGGCGCGGCGGCCGGTGCGCAGCGCGTGACGTGCAAGACATGCGGCGGGCGCGGCGTCGTCATGGGCGGCGGCGGCTTCCTGCGCATCCAGCAGACGTGTCCGACGTGCGGCGGCGAGGGGACGGTCATCGAGAAGCCGTGTCGCGCGTGCCGGGGCACCGGCCGCGTCACGCAGCCCCAGCACATTTCGCTGAAGATTCCGGCGGGCATCGACAACGGCTCGCGTCTGCGGCTCGCGGGCAAGGGCGCGGGCGGTCTGCGCGGCGGACGGCCGGGCGACCTCTATGTCCTCGTCAGCGTCCGCGAAAGCGACATCTTCGAGCGCGAGGGACAGCACCTGTTCGTGGACGTGCCCGTCTCGCCCGTGACGGCGGCCTTGGGTGGCACGATTGCCGTGCCGACGCCGGAGGGCGAGGCACAGCTGAAGATTCCGGCGGGCACGCCGAACGGCAAGGTCTTCCGTCTGCGCGGCAAGGGCGTTCCATCCCTGCGCGGCGGCGCGGCGGGCGACCTCGACGCGCGCGTCGTCTTCGAGGTTCCGGCGAACCTCGACCGTCAGCAGAAGGCTGCGCTGGAGGCGTTCCAGAAGCTCGCGTCTGCCGCGAACTACCCGGAGGCGCAGTCCTTCGCGAACAAGACGCGCATCTTCTTCTCGCACCGCGACAAGCTCCGGAAGTGAGTCCGACATGAAGCCCAGAGGCCTTGCGCTCGTCCCGTTCCTCGTCTTTGCCGCGTTTTACGTGGGGCTTTCCCTCTGGGCGGGGCAGCTGGGCTTCGAGATGCCGTGGTACAAGGTCTCGATGCCGGTCGCGTTCCTCGTCGCGTCGGCCGTCTCGCTTCTGATCGGGCGGGCGACGCTCGACGAGAAGGTCGAGACGTACGCGCGCGGGATGGGCGAACCGAACATCATGATCATGTGCCTCATCTTCATCCTCGCCGGGGCGTTCGCGACGATTGCGAAAGGCTCTGGCGCGGTGGATGCGGCCGTGACGATCGCTCAGGCGCTCGTGCCGGCGCGTCTCATGGTCGCGGGCGTCTTTCTCGTCTCGTGCCTCATCTCGCTCGCGATCGGGACGTCGTGCGGCACGATTGCGGCCGTCACGCCGATTGCGCTTGGCTTTGCCGCGCCGCTGGGGCTGAACCCCGCGCTGCTCATGGGCGCCGTGATCGGCGGTTCGATGTTCGGCGACAACCTCTCGATGATCTCCGACACGACGATTGCCGCGACGCGGACGCAGGGCGTGCGCATGAAGGACAAGTTCTTGGCGAACGGACTCATCGCCGCGCCGGCTGCGCTCGTCGCGCTCTTCCTCTACGCGGTCTCCGGCTTTTCGGCGGGGACGGTCGCCGCGCCGGCCGTGACGTGGCAGCACCTTGTCCTCGTCCTGCCGTATGTCTTTGTCCTTGCGCTGGCGCTGGCCGGCTTCAACGTGATGATGCTTCTCTTTTCGGGCACGGTGCTGTCGGCCGTGATCGGCGGCGTCCTCGGCAAGTTCGCGTTCTTCGACGCGATGGACTTGCTGGGCAAGGGGACGCTTGGCATGGGCGAGACGCTGATTGTCGCGCTGCTCGCGGGTGGGCTTTTCAAGTCTGTCCAGGCGAACGGCGGCGTCCTTTGGCTGACGGAGAAGATCGCCAAGGTGATTCGCGGGCCGCGCACGTGCGAGCTGGGCGTCTTTGGCCTCGTGGCGGCGGTCAACTGCTTTACGGCGAACAACACGGTCGCGATTGTCATCGCCGGCCCGATCGCGAAGGAATGCGCGGCGAAGTTCGGGGCGAACCCCGTGCGGATCGCGTCCGTGCTCGACACGGCCTCATGCGTTGTTCAGGGCCTCATTCCCTACGGCGCGCAGATCCTGATTGCGATTGGCGTCGCGCGTGGGCTGGATCTCACGGTCGATTCGTTTTCGCTTTTGAAGTGCCTTTACTATCAGCCGCTTCTCGCGCTCGCGGTCTTTTGCTCGCTGTGCTTCTCCGGCCGGCGCACGAAGTCCCCGATTCCGGGCGTGGCCTGACGGCGTTTTCTTTTGCACCTGTGGTGGAATGGCAGACACGGTGGATTTAGGTTCCACTGCGCAAGCGTGGGGGTTCGAGTCCCTCCAGGTGCACCCGCCAGACGAGAGCTCTGCATCGACGGTATCTGATTTGCTATAATGCCCACGATATGAACGCGAATCTAATACGCTTGGTAGATGAATTGCGGAAGCAGTTGCGCGAGACGTCGTGGATTGAGTTTAAGCATGAGAATTACAGGCCCGACATGATTGGTGAGGATATCAGCGCGCTTGCGAACGCGGCGGCATATGTCGGGCGGTCATGCGCGTACATGGTTTGGGGGATTCATGATGAGACGCATGAGGTCTGTGGCACGAAAGAGGATTTTCGATTATTGCGTGTTGGGAATGAGGAACTTGAAAATTGGCTTCGGCATAATCTCTCTGATAACGCCGACTTTGATTTTGCGTGTGTTGACTATACGTCAGATGTGCGCGTAAATGTATTGAAGATTCGGCCCGCAATGAGTTTTCCAGTTGCCTTTAAGAAGGAGTCCTTTATTCGTGTCGGGAATTACACGAAGAAGTTGCGCGATTATAGGGAAGTTGAGGCACGGCTATGGGACAGATTGCGTGATGCCAATTTTGAGAATCAGCAGGCCTTGTCCGATTTGACATTGCAGGAGGCCCTTGGCAAACTCGACCTTGATGTCTATTTTGAGAAGACAAAAACGCCAATGCCGTCAACAATAGAGGAACTGGGGCGGCTCATGTGCGCCGAAAAGATTCTGTATCGACAGGACGACGGTCTTTATGCGATCACGAACCTGGGCGGTACGCTGTTTGCTCGGGCTATTTCCGAGTTTCCGCGAATCGCGCGCAAGGCCGTTCGCGTTATCCAGTACAAGGGTGAGAATCGCATGCACATGATGCGTGAGTATACTGGAACGAAAGGGTATGCTGTTGGGCTAGATGGCTTGATTAACTATTTGCAGGCGATGACGCCTGCGGATGCCTCGATTGTCGGCGCCTTTAGAGATGCCAAGTACGCCTATCCGGAGGTTGCCCTACGCGAACTTGTTGCCAACGCACTTATCCATCAGGACTTTTCGATTAGGGGTTCAGGCCCCCTCATAGAAGTGTTTTCCAATCGGGTGGAAATCACCAATCCAGGTGAGTGCAAGATTGAACTAGACCGTATCATCGACAGTCCGCCTTGGTCGCGCAACGAGGATCTTGCGGCCTTGATGCGACGAATGCGGATGTGCGAAGAGGCGGGTGGCGGCTGGGACAAGGCCATCCTTTCGTGTGAAGAGCAGTTCTTGCCGGCGCCTCGGATCGAGAACTACAAAACGGCGACCAAGGTGTCGTTGCATGTGGCCGAGTGTTTTGCGGACATGACTCTCGAAGACCGGCTTTGGGCGTGCTACACGCATGCGTGCATTCTTTTCCTTGACAGAAAACATCTGACGAGTTCGTCCGTCAAGAAGCGATTCGGGTCAGCAACCATTGCCGCATCAACGGTTTCCAAGTTGCTGAAGAAAGCGGTTGAGCGAGGCTACATTCGGGTTTTTGACCCGGATGTCGGAGATCGCGCCGTCAGTTATGTGCCGTATTGGGCGTGAGATTGCTTTCCTTTGCTTGCCATTTGTGGCATCGTTAGCGTCGAATGTTGCGCAAAATCAGATTTATTCGCCTTTTGGGTTTGATTTAGGCGACGGATTTGCTTTCCATTGCTTTCCCGCCAACGCATTCTCCCCCTTTATCTCCAGTTTCCACAGGAACGACAGTTTTTGGTATAATTCGGCTAGTTTGATCAAGAGGAGAGATTCATGAAGCGACAGGCCATTTTCATGGCGCTGCTTGCGCTTGCTTTTCAGGCGCAGGCCGTCCCTGTTTCGGTCAGTGAGGCCGCGCGCGCGGCACGCGCGTGGGTGTCCCGTGGCGGAACGCTGGGCGCGCGCCTGGGCGACGTCGTGGCGCGTGCGACGACGCAGACGCTGCCCGGCGGCGCGCAAGTCCACGCCGTCCAGATGCGCGGCGGCGGCGCGGTCTTCCTGTCGGCGGATACAGATTTCAAGCCCGTCATCGCGTTTACGTCCGATGAGGCGGACTATTCGCAGATTGATCCGAAGAGTCCGCTTTGGGCGCTTCTCTGCCGCGACGCCGTGGCGCGTGGCGCGACGGCGAAACAGGCGGCGACAGCGTCCGCATCGGGTTTCGCGGCTGCGACGGCCGCCGACTCGTCCGCGTCGCGTCAATGGGCGGCCCTGCTTGCCGAGGGCGCGGCGCTCGACGACCCGACCGTCCGTCAGCCCGCCCGTGCGCACGTCACCACGCCCGGCGACCTGCGCGCGGGTCCGTTCGTGCGGACGGCGTGGAATCAGGGCGCCGTCGGCGGCAAGGATTGCTACAACCGGTTCACGCCGATTCTTTCGGACGGCACGCGCGCCGTCTGCGGATGCGTCGCGACGGCGATGGCGCAGGTCATGCGCTACCACGAATACCCGACGGCCGCGCGCGCGCCCGTGACGCGCCGTTGCTTCGTCGAGGCCGTGACGCGCGGCAAGACGGCGGGCGTGACGAACCTGACGACGCAGGCGGGCGTCTACGACTGGGCGAACATGCCGCTCAAGCCGAATGCCGCCGTCACGGACGCGCAGTGCGACGCAATCGGCAAGCTGACGTCCGACGCCGGCATTTCCGTTTACATGGGCTATGACCGTGTCACGAATGGCGGCAGCGGCGCGTTCCTGTTCAATGTCGCGAAGGCCCTCATGGACGTCTTCGGCTACGCGAACGCGGCATACTACACGGCGGACGAGGTGTCCGCGAATGTCGGCATCCTGCGGCGGGCGATGCTCTCGAACTTCGACGCGGGCTGTCCGGTGCTGATGGGCATCAGCGGCGACGGCGGGCACGCGATCATCGGCGATGGCTACGGCTACAACAGCGGCGCGGTCTATGTCCACCTCAACATGGGCTGGTCGGGGGCGTGTGACCTCTGGTACAATCTGCCGGACATCGATTCGGACTATGGCCACTACACTGTCTTTAGCGATCTCGTCTTCAATGTCTTTCCGACGGATGCGGATCGGGATGCGACGCTGTCCGGGCGCGTGACGGACGTGGCGACGAATGCCGTCGCGGACGCAGTCGTCCAGATTCGTGCGGCGGCGGGCGGCGCGGAGGTCGCGCACATGACGACGGACGCGAACGGCATGTGGGGCGTGCGTCTGCCGGCTGGGACGTATGAGGTCGCTGTCACGGCGTCGGGCTTCCCGGTCGAGACGCGGACAGTGACTGTCGCGGCGACGCGCGCGACGACGAAGAGCCTGTCCGGCTGGATCGTCAACGACTCTTGGTACGAGACGTACACGAACGTGCCGCAGGTCAGTTCGGTCGGCAATGCCTGGGGCGCGGACGTGCAGCTGGTCGCGCCGCGCGCGCGCATTGTCCAGGGTTCGGTCACGAACGTCTACGCGACGCTGGATCAGGCGGTTCTGGGGGCGAGGGGCTGTGCGGCTCAGCCAGGCGTCTCCAGCGTGACGATCGAACTCTTGGATGCGATTGACTTGAATGCGGTGGCCGTCATCGATTTCCCCTGCGTGCTCACGGCGGGCGATGCGGACGCGGCGACGCGGCCGATTCGGCGGAACGGCGACGCCGATCTGGGCGTGCTGGATACGCTCACGCTCTCCAATGTGACGTTTGCGGCGAAGAACGCGACCGCTGTGCGCGTCAACCCCGACGCGCGGCTTATTGTCGCGTCCGACGTTGATTTCGGCGTGCCCTCGTCAACGTCCGCCGTCTCCGTCGCGGATGTGAACGGCTTTGTTCTGGCGGGCGAGTTGTCGCACGGGTTCAATCTGAGCAGCGCGGCGGCATCGTCCGTCGGCGCGGTCTTCGGAACGGCCCTGTGCGATTTCCTCACGGCCTCGAACAGCGCGGCGCTGATTGCCAACGCCCACGACACGCGCGGCGAGACGCGCGGCGTGGCCGTCGAGCGGGACGGCGAAATTCTTCTGACGTGGGACGTGATGCCCGTGCCGTTCAGCGAGGCGGCGGCCTATTTCGTGGATGCGTCCGGCGCGACGAATACGGCGGCGCGACTGGAGTCTGCCCTTGAGAGGTACAGAACGTCGTATGCGGCGGGCGAGATTGGCGCGGCGGGCGAGATCGTCGTGCGCGACGTCGCGGGACAGACGCTGATCGTCCGGCATGGAATCCCTGGGAATTTGACGTTGCGCGGCGAGAGGGCCGGGGTGCGGATTGACAGGTTCTTCGAGTCCGCCGGCTTCGACATTGGCGCGGGCGCGTCGCTGACGGTGAAGGATCTCGTGTTCGATGGCTATGTGGGCAAGTCTCTGTTTGAGGTCAAGGGCGGCGCGCTGGCGCTGAAGGGCGGCACGGAACTGCGCAACATTTCGGGGACGGCGACGCAGTCGGGCGCGTTGACGGTTCTTTCCGGCACGGCGACGATCGGCTCGCCAGACGGCGAGGTCGTCTTTGCCGGGTGCACCAACGATACGGCAAATTCGTGTGGCGGCGCCATTCACCTGGCGGGCAACGGCTGCGAACTCGTCCTGCAGAATCACGTGTGCATCACGAACAGCCATGCGCGGAAGAGGGGCGGTGGCGTGTACGTGGGCGCGGGCGCGAACGTGCGCCTGTCGGGCCATCTGACGATTCAAGATAATGTGCTGAAGCAGCAGCAGAACAAGACGTCCATGGACAACCTCTACTTCGCGTCGACCGCAGATCGGTTCGTCCTCGCCGGGCCGCTGGAGGCGGGCAGCTCGGTCGGCCTTTGGTGTGCGTCGTCGCTGGGAGATGTCGGGCGCGCGTTTCTGACGGTCGATGCGAACGTCCGCGACCACGCGCAGATTTTGCGGTCGTGCGCCGCGCTTGTGTCTGACAAGAACGCGGCATTGACGGCCGCGCCGAATGCGGACGATTCGGCGATTGTCTGGGAAGAGGACGACGGCAGCATCCGTCCGGTCGATCCGTCGGTTGCCGTGGCGCGCGTCACGTCGAATGGCTCGTCCGCCTACTACGGTTTGCTGGAAGACGCCTTTGGCGTGCTGACGGGCGATGCGACGGTCGAGATTCTTCAGGACGTCGATTTCGTGAACGACATCCGCGTGACGAACGTCGTCACGTTCGCGGGTGGACAGCACATCGTGTCGCGCAGCGGATTGGCGCGGTTCGTCGTGTCGGCAGGAGGTGCGCTGACGCTCGACGACGTGACGGTCATGGGCGGTGCAGGCCCGGCTTTTGAGGTGTCGACGGATGGTGCGCTGACGCTGGCGGCCGGCGCGTGCATTCGTGACATCGCGAGCGGCGCGACGCGCGTCGGCGGCGCAATCACGGTCGACGGCGGCGAACTGACGATGTTGCCGGGTTCGGCAATCCGCAATTGTCGGAGCACGAGCGACAACTATGCCTGCGGCGGCGCGGTGGCAGCGGACAGTCAAAGCCGCCTTCGCCTGCTGGGCGGCGAGATTGCGGACTGCGTGTCCAACTATGGCAACATTTACATCGGCAACGGGTCGACGGCCGAAATCGGCGGCGATTTCACGGCGACGAATAACGTGTCGGAGACGGGCGCGCCGAAGAACCTGTATGTCGCGGCCAACTGCCGGCTTGTGCTCGTCCTGCCGCTGACGGGGCATGTCGGCTACACGCCGGGCGGGACGATGCAGTCGGCGAAAGTCTTTGGTTCGGTCGCGGCGGACTTCGTCGGCACGACGGCGCAGGTCGCCGACTCGGCGCATGGCTTCACGCATGACGTGACGGGCGACGTTGGCTTGGCCGTCATGGGAAGCGACGCGCGGCTGCTCGTCTGGAGCGATGCGCTTCAGGCGGACGGAAAGGTGACGGTCGATGATGCCGACTATGAACTGGTTCCGGGCGGCGCGACGCTTACGGCCGCCGTCGTGCTTGCGGAGTCCAATTTGTCGTTCGTCTATGACGGGACGCCGAAGACCTGCGCCCTGGCGGGGCATGGCTTTGTCGTGGACTGCACGCCGCAGACTCGGGCGGGGTCTTATGTGGCGACGGCGCGCGTGAAAGCGGGCTTCACCTGGGCGGACGGAACGACGACGCCCCAGACGTATGCGTGGGCGATTGCGAAAGCCGTCTATGACATGAGCGGCGTCACGTTCTCGGACAAGACGGTCACGTACAATGGCCAGTCGTGGTCGCTGGCGATTGCGGGCGCGTTGCCGGTTGGCGTGACGGTGTCGTATGTGGGCAACGAGCAGACGGATCCGGGCGTCTACACGGTGACGGCGCACTTCACGGGCGATGCCGTGAACTACGAGCCGATTCCCGACCGGACGGCGACGCTGACGATTCTTGAGGAGAGCGAGACCCCCGATCCGCCGTCGCCAAGCGTGACGACGAATGTCCCGACGCCGATCGCGTTCCAGTTGATTGCGCGCGTGTCCGAGACGGAGTGGACGCTCACGGTCACGAATCGCGTGCCGTGGTGCTGGTATCGTCTCCTCGCGACGGACGACCTGACGAGGGGCTTCGTCACGACGGGCGCGTGGGAGCGGGCCACGACCGAGGGCGCGTGGACGACGAACATCACGACGACCAGCGGCGCGCGCTTCTGGAAAGCCGAGGCCAAGGAAGGCGTGGTCGGAGAAATAATCGAATAATCGAATGGTCGAATGGTCGAATGAGAATTAAATAATTTGAAAGGGTTCTGACATGGCAGAGAAGAAGGCAGATACGAAGAAGACGACTGGCAACACCGCGCTGGATGCGGTGATGAGCCAAATTCGCAAGGAGTTCGGCGAGATGTCGATCATGCGTCTCGGCGACCGCGAGATCGAGGAGATTCCCGTCATCCCGACAGGCGCGCTCTCGCTCGACCTGGCGCTGGGCGTCGGCGGGCTTCCGCGCGGGCGCATCGTCGAATGCTACGGACAGGAGTCGTCCGGCAAGACGACGCTGACGCTGCACGTCGTCGCGAACGCGCAGAAGGCGGGCGGCACGGCGGCGTTCATCGACGCGGAGCACGCGCTCGATCCGACGTACGCGAAGAAGATCGGCGTTGACCTCGACAACCTCATCGTCGCCCAGCCGAACTCCGGCGAGGAGGCCCTGACGATTTGCGAGCAGCTTGCGAAGTCGGGCGCGCTCGACGTGATCGTCGTCGATTCGGTCGCCGCGCTCACGCCGCAGGCGGAGATCGACGGCAACATGGGCGATAGCCACATGGGCCTTCAGGCGCGCCTCATGTCGCAGGCGATGCGCAAGCTCACGGCCGTTGTCGCGCAGACGAAGACGCTCATCATCTTCACGAACCAGGTGCGCGAGAAGATCGGCGTCATGTTCGGCAACCCCGAGACGACGCCCGGCGGCAAGGCGCTCAAGTTCTACGCCTCGTGCCGTCTGCAGGTTCAGCGCATCGGCGCGATCAAGAACACGGCGGGGCAGGTCGTCGGCAACCGCACGCGCGTGAAGGTCGTCAAGAACAAGGTCGCGCCGCCGTTCACCGAGGCCGAGTTCGACATCCTCTACACCTGCGGCATCTCCTACGAGGGGAGCGTTCTGGACGCGGCGCTTGTGCGGGGCATCGTCGAGAAGCGCGGCAGCTGGCTTTCCTTCGGCGACACGCAGCTCGCGCAGGGTTCGCTCGCGACGATCGACTATCTCAAGTCCAACCCGGAGGTCACGCAGAAGATCGTCGAGCTGGTGAAGACGACGCCCGTCAATCCGGCGCTGAAGAAGAAATAAGCGGACGGGGTCTGACATGAAGCTTGTCGTCAAAGTCGGAACACACGCCATTGCCGCGCGGAGCGGCCGTCCGGACTATGCGGCCCTGCGTCGTCTCGTGGCGCAGCTCTGCCGTCTCCGCAAGGCGGGGGACGAGGTCTTCTTCGTCTCGTCCGGCGCCGTCGCCGCCGGGGTCGAGTCCCTGGGCCTGAAGGCGCGCCCCACGGACGTCAACGACGTGCAGATGTGCGCGGCGGTCGGCCAGGCGCGGTTCATCGGCGAGTACGAGCGTCTTTTCGGCGAGGCGGGCGTGAAGATCGGACAGGTTCTCCTCACGCACTACGACTTCGAGGATCGCCGCCGCAGCCAGAACGTGAAGAAGTCGCTTGACCATCTCGTCAAGGCCGGAATCGTGCCGATCATCAACGAGAACGACGTCGTGGCGGACGAGGAGCTGAAAGGGCAGACCTTTGGCGACAACGACTGGCTGTCGTTCCTCATCGCGAAGCTGATGAAGGCGGACGCGCTCGTCCTGCTGACGACGGTGGACGGCCTTCTGGACGCGACGGGACGCCGCATCCCGGAGGTGGACAGCTTCCGCAATGTGCGGCGGCTTGTGCACGCGGGCGAGAAGGGCAAGCTCTCGAAGGGCGGCATGGACTCGAAGCTCAAGGCGGTGAAGGCGGCGGTCGCCGCCGGCATCGACACGTACATCGCGAACGGCCGCAAGACGGTGCTTCCCGCGCTCTTCGAGGGGCGGACGACCGGCACGTTCTTTCCCGGTTCCGCGCTCTGAGCGGGCCAGTGCATTTTGGTATAATAGACGGAAATTTTTTTGAGGAGAAGACATGACTCTTGCGGATCTCGAGGCGGCGAAGGCTGAGAGCCTGAAGGAAATCGCGGCGGCGGCCGATGCGGCGGCGGTCGAGGCCCTGCGCGTGAAGTACGTGGGCCGGAACGGCTCCATCCCCGCGCTCATCAAGGCGATGAAGGACGTTCCGAAGGAGGAGCGGCCCGCGTTCGGAAAGGCCATTCAGGCGTGGAAGGCCGAGGTCGAGGCCGCGTTGCAGAAAGGCGGTGCGGGCGCGGCGAACGAGAAGGCCGTCGCGGCCGACCTCACGCTCCCCGGCCGCTGGTTCGGCCTCGGCGTCAAGCATCCGCTTTCGCGCGTCATCGAGGAGACGGCGCGCATTTTCGGCCGGCTCGGCTTCACGGTCGCCGACGGCCCGGAGCTGGAGAACCGCTTCAACAACTTCACGGCGCTCAACACGCCGCCGCACCACCCGTCGCAGGATCGGACGGACACGTTCTGGTTCAACGACGACTGCCTGCTGCGGACGCAGACCTCGCCCGTGCAGATCCGCACGATGTTGGCGAACAAGCCGCCCGTGCGCGTCATCTGCCCCGGCCGCACGTTCCGCCGCGACACGACGGACGCGACGCATTCGGCGAACTTCCACCAGATCGAGGGCCTGTACGTGGACGAGACCGCGACGAAGCCCGTCTCGCTCGCCGACCTCAAGAGCGTGCTCGCCTACTTCGCGAAGGAGATGATGGGCGACAGCGTGACCGTCCGCTTCCGTCCGCACTTCTTCCCGTTCACCGAGCCGTCCGTCGAGGTCGATTTCTCCTGCCACGTCTGCAAGGGCAAGGGCTGCAACGTCTGCAAGCAGTCGGGCTGGATCGAGGTCGCCGGCGCGGGCATGGTCGATCCGCGCGTCTTCCAGCACGTCGGCTGGGATCCCGAACAGGTTTCGGGCTACGCCTTTGGCTTTGGCGTCGAGCGCATCGCGATGATCAAGTACGGCATCCCCGACATCCGCTGGCTCTACGAGAATGACGTCCGCTTCCTCGACCAGCTTGGCTGACGCGATGCGCGCGGACGGCGTTCCGTTGCGGCTGGCGCTCTTCGCCGCGTCCGTCGTGTCGATGCTGTGGGGCTATCGCCTCCTCCTGCTCGAACATGCGCCGGGCGTCTTCTCGTCGCCGCAGGAAGACCTTTCCTACGGCTGGTACGTGCCGCTTTTCTCGCTTTACGTCCTCTGGCGCGAGCGGCGGGAGATTGTCGCGTCGTTCGGCGCGCCGTCCGCATGGGGGCTTCTGCTTGCCGTGCCGTTCCTGCTCCTCGGCTACGTCGGCGCGCGCGGCCTGCAGGTGCGCTTCGAGATTGTCGGCTTCGCGGGGCTGCTCGTCGCGCTGACGCTCGCGTTCTTCGGCGCGAAGACGATGAAGCGAACGCTCTTCCCGTTTCTCTTTCTTCTCTTCTGCATTCCGCTTCACACGTTTCTGGACGTCGTCACGATTCATCTGCGGCTCTTCGCGGTGTCGGCCGCATACGTCGTCCTGCAGGGCTTGGGCGTCGACGTCGTTCGGCAGGGGACGATGCTCGCGTCCTCGACCGGCTCGTTCGCGATCGACGTCGCCGCGCCGTGCAGCGGCATGCGCTCGCTCTTCGCGATGATGGCCCTCACGGCGGGCTACGCCTACTTCACGCAGCCGACGTGGCTGCGGCGCGGGCTGCTCTTCGCGCTGTCGATTCCGCTCGCGATTCTCGGCAACGTCCTGCGCGTCTTCACCATCGTCGGCGTCGCGGCGGCGTGTTCGCCCGACTTTGCGACGGGCTTCTACCACGACTATTCCGGCTACGTCGTCTTCCTGAGCGCGATTTTCCTCATGGTCGCCTGCGGCGGGCTGATTACGAAAGGGTTCGAGCGATGCGCGCGTACGTGATTCCCGTTCTCGCGACGGCGCTCGTCGTCGCCGCGATGGCGTGGCAGGGGCTGGGCGTCGATCCCGTCCTCTGCGCGGTGCCGTCGGCGCGGCTCGGCGAAATCGCGGGCTTCACGTCCGAGCCGCTGGAGCCGTCCGAGGCGGAGCGGACGACGCTGCCGGCCGACACGCAGTTCGACAAGCGGCTCTACACGGCGGCGGACGGCACGTGGTACCAGGTCTCGCTCGTGATCGGCGGCAGGTCGAAAAGCTCGATCCACCGTCCCGAACTGTGTCTGCCGTCGCAGGGCTTCCAGATGATGAATCCGCGCGAACTGGACGCGGGCGGCATCGCCTGGCACGCCGTCACGCTCGCGCGCGGCACGCTGCCGCCGCTTGGCTTTGCCTACACGTTCTTCAACCAGGACGGCTTTCGCACGTCGTCGCACGTCCGGCGCATTCTCCGCGACGTCTTCGACCGCAGCTTCCGCGCGCGCATCGACCGCTGGGCGATGCTGACGGTGAACGCCGCGCGGGCGGACGACGCTTCGCTTGCGGCGTTCCTCCTTCACTTGAAGGACGTTGTGGAGTGACCGAAAGACGACTCCTGCTCCCCGAAAGGGATATGGTATAATCTCATGAATATGACGGACACCGACCTCACGAACTACGGTGCGGACGTCTTCTCCGAGAAGGCGATCCGCCGCCATTTGCCCAAGCCTGTCGCGGCGAAGCTCCTGGCGACGATGCGCGACGCGAAGCCCCTCGACCCGACGATTGCGGACGCGGTCGCCGACGGCATGAAGAACTGGGCGCTCGTCCATGGCGCGACGCACTTCACGCACTGGTTCCAGCCGCTCACCGGCGGCACGGCCGAGAAGCACGACGCCTTTCTGGAGCCGACCGGGCCGGCGCAGGCCGTGCTCAAGTTCTCCGGCAAGAACCTGATCGGCGGCGAGGCGGACGCCTCGTCCTTCCCGTCGGGCGGCCTGCGCTCGACGTTCGAGGCGCGCGGCTACACGGCGTGGGACCCGACGTCGCCGGCGTTCCTCAAGCGGCACGCGCACGGCGCGACGCTCTGCATCCCGACGGCGTTCTGCTCGTTCACGGGCGACACGCTCGACATGAAGACGCCGCTCCTGCGCTCGATCCAGGCCTTGTCGCATTCGGTCGAGCGGCTGATGAAGGCGTTCGGGCAGAAGAAGGCGCACGTCTCCGTCACGCTTGGCGCGGAGCAGGAGTACTTCCTCATCGACCGCCGCTTCTACCTGAAGCGTCCCGACCTCCTGCAGACGGGGCGCACGGTCTTCGGCGCGCCGCCCGCGAAGCACCAGCAGCTTGACGACCACTACTTCGGCGCCATTCGTCCGCGCGTCCTCAAGTTTATGGCCGAGGTCGAGGAGCGGCTTTGGCAGCTCGGCATTCCGGCGAAGACGCGCCACAACGAGGTCGCGCCCGCGCAGTTCGAGCTCGCGCCGACGTTTGAGGAGCAGAACCTCGCCGTTGACCACAACATGATGATCATGGAGGTGCTGCGCCAGACGGCGGAGAAGAACGATCTCGTCTGCCTCCTGCACGAGAAGCCCTTCGCGGGCGTCAACGGGTCGGGCAAGCACTGCAACTGGTCGGTCGCCTACGGCGGGCGCAACCTCCTCACGCCGGGCGACGACCCGCGCGAGAACGCGATCTTCCTCGCCGTCCTCGTCGCCGTCATCCGCGCGATCGACCGGCATGCGGACATCCTGCGCACGACGACGGCTGGTGCGGGGAACGACCACCGCCTCGGCGCGAACGAGGCGCCGCCGGCGATCATCTCGGTCTTCCTCGGCGACGAGCTCAACGCCGTCCTCGACGCGATCGAGCGCGGCACGAAGTCGGCCGCGCGCGGCACGCCCAAGTCCAGCCTGCGCATCGGCGTCGACACGCTGCCGCCGCTGCCGCGCGACACGACCGACCGCAACCGCACGTCGCCCTTCGCCTTCACGGGCAACAAGTTCGAGTTCCGCGCGCCGGGTTCGTCGCAGAACTGCGCGTACAGCCAGACCGTCCTCAACACGATCGTCGCCGAGTCGATTGACGCGCTCTGCGACAAGCTCGCGGCGATAACGGGCGGCGACTTCCACGCGAACCTGCAGAAGCTCCTCCAGCGGCTCGTCAAGGCGCATCGCCGCGTCGTCTTCTCGGGCGACGGCTATTCGGCGGACTGGCCGAAGGAGGCCGCCGCGCGCGGGCTTCCGAATCTCCGGGACACGCCGGCGGCCCTGGCGCCGCTCGCCGACCGCGCCAACGTCGCGCTGTTCGAGAAGTACGGCGTCCTCTCCGCGACGGAGATGCGCGCGCGCCTGGAGATCGGGCGCGAGGACTACGCGCGGCGCATCCGCATCGAGGCGGGCGTCGCGCTCGAGATCGCGCGGTCGATGGTGCGGCCCGTCGTGGCGGACGAGTTTTCGCGGCTCGCGACGGCGCTGGGGCAGGCGAAGGCGGACGGACTCAAGACGGGCATCCGGGGCCTGACGGCCCTTTCGCTCAAGCTCGGCGCAGGCCTCGACGACCTGCACGTCAAGTGCGACCGTCTGGAAAAGGCGCTCGCCGGCGACGATCCAGCCGCGCAGGCGGCGGCGATGGACGACCTCCGCAAGACGGTCGATCGCCAGGAGGGCCTGGTCGATGACGCGCGCTGGCCGCTGCCGAAGTATCGCGAGATGCTGTTCGTCTACTGATGTTGTCGTGTTCCCGAAGAGAAAGGAAGTCCAAAATGAAAAAGGAAATGCCGGCCCTGTTTCGTCTGTGCGCCGTTGTCTGCTGTCTGCTGTCCGCCGCCGTCGCGTCGGCCGCCGCCTCGGCTGCCGGGGCGCGTCCGAAGTACGTCTTTCTCTTCATCGGCGACGGGATGTCCACGCCGCAGCGGATGACCGCGAACGAGTTCTCGCTCAAGAGCGGGCGCGGCAACCTCGCGATGAACGCGCTGCCGTTCCAGGCGACGACGCGCACCTGCTCGGCGGACTCGCTCGTCACGGATTCGGCGGCGGCGGCGACGGCCATCGCCTGCGGCACGAAGACCTTGAACGGCGCGGTGGGCGTCGATGCGAAGGGCGCGCCGCTTGAATCGGTCGCGTCCGTCGCGCACCGTGGCGGAAAGGCCGTCGGCATCGTGACGACCGTCACGATCAATCACGCGACGCCGGCGGGCTTCTACGGACACCGCAAGGGGCGCGGCGAGGGCTATGGCCTTGGCCTCGACCTGCTTGCGTCTGGCTTCGACTACTTCGCGGGCGGCGGACTCTCGCAGCACGACGACCGGGAAGCGGCGGGCTATCGCGGCGACGTCTATGCGCTCGCGAAGGACGCGGGCTACACGTTCGTGTGCGGCGACCGCGCGGCATTCGATGCGCTCAAGCCGGGCGGCGGCAAGGTCTGGTATGTCGCGTGCGAGGGCGCGATGCCGTACGCGATTGACGCGGATGCCTGGGCGGGCGTGCCGACGCTGGCGGAACTGACCGCGAAGGGGATTGAGCTCCTCTCGCCCGATCCCGACGGATTCTTCCTGATGGTCGAGGGCGGGCGGATCGACTGGGCCGGACACGCGAACGACGCGGCGACCAACTTGCGGGACGTCCTCGCGCTCGACGACGCGGTGAAGGTCGCGCTCGCGTTTCAGGAAAAGTACCCGGAGGAGACGCTGGTCGTCGTCACGGGCGACCACGAGACGGGCGGCATGACGATGGGCTTCGCGGCGACGGGCTATGCGTTCTACATGGATCGCCTCGTGAACCAGAAGTGCTCGGCGGATTCGCTCGTCGCGCACATCCGCGCGACGCGCCCCGCCGACTTCGCGGCGCTCCAGCCGTTCCTCGCGGCGAACTTCGGCTTCGACTTCACGACGACGGACGTGACGCGCAACCCGATGGCGGTGACGGCGGACGAGCGGAAGGATCTGGAGGCGGCCTTTGCCCACGACCTTCGGCTGGCGCGCGCGGGCAAGAAGGAGAACGAGGCGTATGACGCGCAGAAAGTCTCGCGCCTGCCGACGGCGGTGAAGGCGCTCTTCTCCCACAAGTGCGGCATTGGCTGGACGAGCGGCGCGCACACGGCGCTCCCCGTCCTCACGACGGCGCAGGGACGCGGGGCGGAACGGTTCGTCGGCTTCATCGACAACACGGATCTCGCGAAGACGCTCAAAGACCTCGTGAAGTGAAGCGGGCGCTGCCGATCGCCGTCCTTGCGCTCGTCTGCGTCGTCCTCGCGTGTCTGCCGGGGGCGCGTCGGCTCGCGACGCCGGCCGGCGAGACGGCGCGTGCCACGGTCGTCGAGACGGACGATTCCGACGTCCAGCTTCATGGGCTCATCGAGTTCGGCACGCAGCGGCTCAAGGTGCGTCTGCCGGACGGCTCGGTGAAGCGCGCGCACAACGAGTTGCGCGCGCAGCTGGAGCTGGACAAGAAGTTTGCGGTCGGCGACACGGCGCTCGTCGTCCTCGGCGACGAGCCGCTGGTCGCGCGCGACCACTGGCGGCTCGGCTGGGGCGCGGTTCTCTTCGGCGGCTTTGCCGCGTTCCTGTGCGTCTTTGGCGGCTGGACGGGCGCGAAGGCCCTGTTCAGCTTTGTCTTCAGCTGCCTCGCCGTCTGGAAGCTGCTCGTGCCGTTGTGTCTCGCGGGGTGGAACGCCGCCGCCACGTCCTTCGTGGTCGTCGCGCTCCTGACGGCCGTCATCATGTATCTCGTCGCCGGCTGGACGCGCACGGGGCTGGCCGCGCTCTTGGGCGCGCTGTTGGGCGTCGGGGCTTCGCTCCTTCTTGCGGGACTCGTCACGTCGCTCATGCACGTCAACGGCGCGACACTGCCGTTCGCCCAGACGCTGCTCTATTCGGGCTATACGGATCTCGACTTGGCGGACGTCTTCGTCGGCGCGGTGATTCTCGCCTCGTCGGGCGCGGTGATGGACTTGGCGATGGACATTGCCGCCGGACTCGCCGAACTCGCGCGCCATCGCCCGGACCTGCCGTGCGGCGAACTGTTCCGCAGTGGCGTGCGCATCGGGCGTAGCGTGGTCGGGACGATGACGACGACGCTTCTGCTCGCCTATTCGGGCGGCTATCTCACGCTTCTCATGGTCTTTGCGGCGCAGGGGACGGATCCGCTGGATTTCCTCAACTCGACGCTCGTCTCGGCGGAGCTCGTCAAGACGCTCGTCGGCAGTTTCGGACTGGTGCTCGTCGCGCCGTTCACGGCCCTCGTCGGGGCGTTTGTCTTTTCGCGTCATGCGGCACGTCACGGTTCACGGAATTGACGCGGAGGTCGCGGAGACCTTGGCGGCGCGTCTGCGCGGACTCATCGGGCGGCGGAGCCTGCCGCCGGGGCGCGGGCTGCTCATTCCGCGCTGCAACGCAATTCACACGCTCTTCATGCGCTTTGCGATTGACGCGACGTTCCTGGATCGGCAGGGGCGCGTCGTGAAGGTCGTGCGCGACATTCGTCCGGGGCGTCTCTGGGTCTGGGGCGGCTGGCGCGCCGCGAGCGTGCTGGAAACGGCGGCGAACGCCCGGCGTGGCGGCACCGCTTGCGGGGATTTGGGGGGATGTGGTATAATGCGCGGAGAATGAAAAAAGGCTTTACACTTGTCGAGCTTCTGATTGTCGTCGTCGTGCTTGTCACGCTCATGACGATTTCGTTTCGGATCACGGGTGCGGGGGGCGAGGCTTCGGCGCGGAACCGGACGGTCAATCGGATGCAACGTCTTGAAAACTGCCTGTCGGGCTATTATGCGGCCTATGGATGCTACCCGCCCGTTCGTCTCCACGGTAGCCGCGACTATACGCTTGATGTCGATGCGCATGGCATTCAGCAGGTTGGTTCAGCCAATTCGGGGCTCAAGGGGAGCAGTTCGTCGTCGAGTGGCGGGTCTCGGGCTTCGGAACTGAACTGGGAGCGTGTGCGGGCGGCTTGTCGGTCTCAGCCAATCGGCATGAGTTATCCGTTCACGAAGTCGGGCATCCAGAACTATATCAATAAAGTCTCGGATATGCTGATCAAGCGTTCGCAGTCGAACGATTCGAAGGATGCCGCGTATCGGGCTAATTCGACTATCCTTTCCAAGGGGTTTCGGGCGATTACGGACGAAGGCATGCTCTCTTCAAAGCGCAACGACGAAGAGTGGACGGATGTTCAGATTTTCAAGTTCGGCGTTCTCAGTTACTTGCTGCCGCGCTACCTCATCATGCTGGGTGGCGAATCCAACATGGATCAGATCTATCAAAACCAGAAGTCCTGGACGGCCAACAATCGGTTGCCGTGTCGGTTTGAGGACGGCGTGCCGTATTCGAGTTGGGGCGCCGTGAACGAAGATGTGCGCAGATACAAGTGGAAGGTCTCAGTTCTTTCGTCGCAGGCGACGTGTGCGCGCTGGTTGCCGAATCTTGAGCGGACCGTCCGCACCCAGTACGATTTTGAGGCGTATGGCATCCAGTTGCGCGACGCGGCGGATTCCTATGCGAACGTCTCTGCCAGCAATCCGGAACCCGAACTGTATTCGACCGAGTCGCAGGGCGGGGCCGGGAGTTCCAGCGGCGACCAGTATGTCTTGGACGGCATGACGGTCGTGGACGGTTGGGCGGAGGAATTCTACTACTACTCGCCGCCGCCGTACCAGAGTTACATTCTCTGGAGCGCGGGCAAGAACAAGAAGACGTTTCCGCAATGGGTGTCGGACGAGGAGATTCGGAAACTCCCGGTCAGCGAACAGTCGACTGTTCTGGAGTGGAAGGGCGACGATATCGTGAAAATGAGCCATTGAGAATCACAAGGAGTGCGGAAATGTGTGAAAAATCGAATCATTTGGGCGCGAAGCCTGGTTTCACCTTGGTCGAGATGCTGGTCGTGGTCGGCATCCTTGCGGTGTTGATCGGCGCGAGTCTTTCGGCCTTCACCTCGACGACGAAGAAGGCCCAGAAGGCAAAGGGCCAGGAACTCGTGCACAACGTGGCCACGGCCTTGGAGAAGATCTACCAGGAGGAGGGGGCATGGCCGCGTCGCATTCTGAACGGCAGCAATAGCGAGAACGGCATCGACGAGAAGGTGGCTTATGCGTTGGCCAAGCGCAATGCCCTGTCCCTTTCGTACGACGACAGTTCGAAGAAGACCACGGCTCTTGACCAGTGCGGTGTCGTCTCGCCGTGGGCACAGGACGTGATTCGCCGGAAGAAGGGCCAGGGCGTGAGCGAATCCATGAAAGTTCCCTCTGGCGGAACGATCAAGACGCATCGTCTGCGCTATGCCGTCGATACGGATGGGCGCGGCTTCGTGACGGCGAACGTCGAAGGCCAGTCCGTGATTATTCGCGGTTCGGTTGCCGTCTGGTGCGCGGGTTACGACGGCAAGTTCGAGAAGTACAAGGACGGTCTCCGCAAGGACGACATCTACAGCTGGGGTCGTGATCAGGTGAAGGAGTAAAGAAATGAAGAAGGGTTTTACAATTGTCGAATTGCTGGTGGTCGTCGCGATTATCGGCATTCTTCTCGGCATCGTTTCAACGGCAACGATCGGTTCGATTCGCAATGGACGGGCAAAGCGCGCCGAGGCCATGTGCAGCGTCCTCAGCCAGGCGATTTCCTCCTACTACGCGCAGAAGGGGGAATGGCCGACGGCAATCGAGAACTACGCCAAGAACATGGGCGACAGGGAGACGGTCACGTTGTCGGCCAATGACGCGGACAGCGTTTTCCGCGAGATCGTCAAGAAGTCGGTTGGTTCGGGCGCGACGATGCATCTTCTGGATGCGCAGGCGCTCTTTGTCGCGGAGGCGAGCAAGATCAAGAACAACAGCGAGGGCTGCTACGATAACCACGACGACAAGACGTATGACTCCTACTGTGGCGACAAGCACTGTGTCAATGGGCGTGATTTCTCGAACGCGACGCAAAAGGGCGGGAGGAATCGTCTCTCGGTCGATAACATGGCGTTTGGCTATCAGGGCACGCGGGCGGGCAAGTTCTGCCGCTTCTGGATCACCTACAACGGCCGTACCGATTCGGTGAACGTGTCGCGGAAGAATCCGGGCAAGGAGTATCCCGAAGATTGGGAATGACGATGAGAAAAGCCTTCACCTTGATGGAGCTGATGGTCGTCGTGGGAATCATGTCATTCCTCGGCGTCGCGGCGGTCGGCGGCTACAATGCACTTCAGCGCGGCATGGCAGAGCGTGGTGCCACGGCGGTTGCGACGTCGCTTCTCCAGGCGGCGAAGGAGCGGGCGATGATCGATCGCGTGCCGACCGTCGTCTATTGCTATAACCGGCTGGTGCGTGCGGCGACGGACGACGAGAACGCGATTGTCGTCGGCGAAGCGGTCGCGGTGCGGCGCGCCGGGCGCGTGACGTGGGCGCGCGGCGACCTGATTGCCGACGAGTTTGCCGATCTCGCCAGCAGCTATGATGTCGTGCCCGACGAGAGCGATGCCAAGGAGCGGAAGGGCATGAAGCTTTGGCGTTTTGACGACGACAGGATCAGCGACATGCGCTATTCGGTTGTTGCCGATGCCGTGGTGATGCTGGATGGTGACGTTGGCGGAACGACCTATCGTGGGTGGGCGCTTGACCCGACGGCGGACGAGAGTAGCACGCTGGTGAATGGGCAGACCGTTTCGGGGGACGGGGACATGACGGACTTTAGGTTCAAGAATACGGGATCGGGCGAGGGCGAGTTGCACATTCAGGCCTATGCATTTGCCAACTTGAAGTCAAGCAAGTATGAGCCGAGCGCGTGGACAGTTGGCGATGGCTACGGCTTCGAGTTTGCGAACGTTCAGTTGCCGAACGACTTTGTCTTTGGTGGCGGGAATGTGCCGAGTCAGGTCGGGGACGTTAGCTTTGTCAAGGCACTCTACTTCGACCCCGATCAGTCGGGAAGTGACGATTCGGTCGATATCTACTTCTGTCGCCCCGATTCTGGCGGCAATCCGAAGCCAGACCACAAGGCCGGTACGGCGACAAGCCAGGAGGATGCGAAGATATGAGGGCGATGAGAAGGGGTTTCACGCTCGTCGAGGTCAACCTTGCCATTTTCATCATGGCAGCAGGTGTCCTTGCGATGGTTTCGCTGTATTCACTTGGCATGCGCGAGAGCCGTCAGTCGGTTGAGGATGTGGCGGTCGCGGGCTATGCAGATGCCGTCTTTGCGCCGCTTGTCGCGAAGCTGTCGGCAACGAACATGACATGGAGGGGGTGGACGTCGATCGGCTCGACGCCACAGGGAGAGGGCGACAAAGTCTGCGATGGCGTGACGCAGGGCGGAAAAGGCTGGTCGGACTATGTCCAGAAGGTTGGATCGGATTCTTCGGGGCTGTATCGGGTTGATTCCGGCTGCACGGCCAAGGCACAGCAGGCGTTTCAGGAGATTGCGAGCGCCTCGTTGAAGGGAAGTCCGAGCCTTGCGATTTCGTGGCCGACCTTGCCAAGTGACTACTTCTACGGACTTGTGGCAACGCGCACGGGGGCGACCATTTCGCTCGCATTTCGTGCGTCGCGGCGGCGGGATGCCTTGATGAGCCAGCCGGTCTACTACACGGAGGTCCACTATCAGGGGAGGGATGACGAATGAGGCGCGGCTTTACCATTTTGGAACTCCTGGTCGCCTCGTTGCTGCTGTCGATGCTGGTCACGATTCTGACGATGCTTTTCAACCAGTCGTCCGTTGCCTGGACGGCCGGGCTGTCGAGCGTTTCCGACTTGAGCGAGGAGCGGATGTCGCTCGGCATCTATCATGATGTGGAGGATGACTTGTTGCCGGGCATCACGGAACAAGGTGTTCGGGGCGGGGATTCCGATAATCGTCGTCTTGACTATCGCACGGTTTCACTGTGGCAGAAGGGTTCCAAGAATAAGTTGCGTAGTGGGCAACGGGCCTTTGACCGCGCAGACTGGGGGTCGGCTTCTGTGTGGGTGACGGACATCAAGAACGCGGCGAAAGGGACTTTACAGAATTCGGGATCGAGCGTCCAGCAGCGAAATCGCGAGGGCGGAGTCGTCGTTGGTGTCTGGAGTGCGGGACCCGACGGGAAGTGGGATACGGCGGATGACATCAATACCTTCCCGGAGGAGGTGGACTGATGAAGCGGGCGTTTACGTTGCTGGAACTGCTTGTCGTGATCGCGATGATCGCGATTCTCGTTGGCGCGGTTGGTTCGGGCATGAATCAGGCGCGTCGCCGTGCGAAAATCGCCAAGGCGACGCAGGATGCGAAGGAAATCACGAATGCGATTCTCGGCTTCCGCAACTATGCGAAGGATCGTTCGCTTGTCAATTATGACACGGGCGGCTGGAAGGAAACGACCGAGGGCAACCTCAGCTTGATTCTCGGTGGCGTGAAGTCCGAGAGCGGTGCCGATGTGCCTGTCCTCTACAATGCCCAGTTGCGTGGCGGAAAAGTCGTCGATCCGTGGGGGCGGACATACCGATACAGGATTCAGAAACTGACAGGGGAAAGCGATGATTCGGGGAAGCCCACGTTTGTGCGCGCCCCCAACTTGCCTAACTTCTACCGGCTGACGGACGAGGAGCGTCAATGAAAAAAGGTTCTGCCCTGCTGATTGTCTTGGGACTGCTGTCGTTCATGGTGGTCTCCGCCGTGAGCTTTTCGATCTACATGCGTCAAAGCCGATTGCCGTCAAGTTACCTTCGGCGCAATTTGGCGGCGCGCCATCTGGTGCGGGCGGCGTTGGCGCGCGCGATTGACGAACTGGAGGGGGCGTATAACGATGACGCGAACTGGGGCAAGTACGAGTTGTCCGAGACGGATGTTCGTAGGGCGTTCTACGGCATTTATGACGACCCCTATCCGGGGTGTGGTTACAAAGTAAACAACAACAGCCAAGATGACGGTGATTTTTGGTTCCGGCGCGTGTTCATGCCGTTCGGGCCGACGAGGTTCGCCGAGGCGACGGTGCCGACGCTGACGCTGGAAGCACTCGCCTACCTGCCGCCTGCGATTGTTGACGACGTGCGAAAGTTTTCGCGCTACACGCGCACGGCGGCGTGGCGCTCGTTGCCGTACGATGCGGGCCGCTATGCCTACACGGCCGTTAACGTTTCAGACCTTTTCGACATCAATCGTTTGCGCGCGGCAGACCCGCGTGACTCCGGCCCGAATCGCGTTTCTCTTGCGGCGCTCTGCTCGCAGACGGTGGGTGATCCGTTTGACATTGACATGTCGCGGGCAACGAGGCTGGACACGCTGCTGCAGAAGTGGTCGGGGAGTGGCTACAACACACCCTTCGTGTCGCTGGCGGATTTCAACCTGTTGTCTGGGACGTCCGATTTTACGCCGTTCATGGATTACATTGGCAAGACTTCGACGAAGCTGCTGAAGAATGGCGCGGCTGCGGCGGCAAATGGGCTGTTTGTTACCGACACGTGGTTCCCGGCCGCGACGTCAATTTATGAGCCAGCGTCTGGCAAGTGGGTTCCTGCGTCCAACGGGACGGGCGTGATCTATGACTTGGCCGGCGCGCATCAGCCGTTCCGAAACTTTGACGCGCAGCAATTCTCGCAGGTTCTGACAAGTCGCAACACACAGGACAATGTCGGTGAAATCTTCGAGAAAAACCTTGGACTTGGGTTGGTGGCACTTTATGACTACCTTGACAGCGACTCGAAGCCGATTTCGTTGGCGCTGCCAACGGTGGAGGCCGTGCCGATGGTTACGGGCGTCAGCTGTCCGGCGATGCTGAAGCCTGAAATTGAGTCGCGCGAGAAAGACGAGGTCACTTTTGAGATTCCGAACGAAAACTATGACCCGGACGATCCTGCGCAGCCGGAGAAGTGGAAGATCAAACGGTCGTGGTCGAAAATGACCTTCACGGGATTTGGCAATCGGGTGCAGACGAAGGTCTTGATGACCTATCCCTTTAAGCGCATGAAGACGACGCAGCGTTTCAACTCGAATGTCTCCTTGCGAGGCGTCTTGCGCGTCTTTGCCGCGCCGACGGGCATGGGCTGTCGTCCGAGCGACGATTCGGGTTTCCTTTATCCGGCACAGAACGTTTGGACGAGCGGCGGTCGCGCGCAGAATGGCGTGGCGTCGTTCTACTGCAATGCGGCTTCGCCGAGTCCGGGGGCGGTCTTCAACAAGGACATTGAGAAGACGGCGGACGCCATTGACGATTCAGTTAGCTTGACGTTCGATTGCACGGGCATTGACATGCCAATCATGTATGTCGTCAAAGAAGAGTGCACGAACGGACAGGGGCCTGATGGCTTTGAGGCGAAGACCTATCTGTCGCTGGACGGTCTCAAGAACAGCGATGCGACGTTCCGACCGCTGACTGTCAATGGCACGGTTGACGAGGCCTGGAACAATTTGCAGGCGAGGCCCGCGCATGCGTTCAAGGAGGAGCAGCTCGGCGTCGTGACCGATTCGCTGTCTGGGTTTGCGTCGTCTTACAAGCTTTATGCGGCGGTTTGGCTACAGGTTTGGGATGGTAATGATGTGGTCGACATGGCGCCGGCCTCGATCAAGGACGACATCGAGTGGCTCGGTGCAAGTACGACGGCACAGGCGGTCAATGCGCGCAAGTGTGGTGACGGGACGCCGCTCCTCAGCTTCTGTGCCGACTATGACGTGAAATGGGCGGAATCGATGGCGGAGGATCTTAAGAACCCTGCGGAGTTTAGCCAGTGGAAGACGCTCTATGCGGTTGATCCGCGTTACAACTTTGCGCCAGAAGACTGGTTCTCGAAAAATTCCAGCACGACGGTTTCGACGGGCGAATGGTCAAATGAGATTGGATTGGGTTCGTCGTCGGTCTTGCTGGGGCAGGGTGGTCGTGACCGCGACATCTTCATGTTCGTCTCCGACCAGGAGTATCTGCAGGCGATTGGTGAACTCCAGTTCCTGCCGGTCATGGGAGTCATGGACGGAAGCGAGAATTTCCTGAGCGGCGCTTATTCGCCAGATTTCAATGGAAACGCCTTTTCCTTGCGCACAGGCGCGACAAGCGGTGCTTTTGCGAACGGCGGCCGTTTCTGGCGGACATATACGGCCTATGACAACGGCGATGGGACGGATTCGATCTATGCCCTCGCGTACAACGGTCAGGAGATTCGTTTCCAGTCGGGTGTCGGCGGCTTCAAGGTGAACCCGTATTCGGACGACAACCGCGTTCTTGCGGCGGCTTTGGTCGGCACGCCGTTTGACTATTATGTCGCTTCGACGAACGATAACCAGCGACAGGTTGGAGGAAAGCGAAACGATCTCATCGGGCAGATTAATCTGGACAGCAGCTTGAGTCGTTATTCCTTTGGCGAGGCCGATCTCGCGAAGATGAGTCCGGACGATTTGCTGGCTGTGATGGATTCGTTTAAGGCGACCTTTGGCAGTCGGGCGAAGGATTCGAATCTGGCGAATGCCGCCGACTGGGCGGGGGGCTTTGATGACTTGGTCTGGCAGGAGTTGAATGCGAGCAAGATCAACGATGTCAACGACCGTTTTATGGGGGTTGAACTTAACGCGGACACGAAACCTCTTCACCAGGTTGACCGAAAGTTCCTCTATTCGTTTTGGCGCGAGTGCTTCGAGAATCGTCAGCAGCTCTTCCTCGTGTTCGTGCGCGCGGAGCCGATGTCAACGTCGGGTGGAAGCGTTGGCAAGGCGATGCCGCCGTCGCAGTTGGGCGGGCGGGCCGTCGCGCTTGTTTGGCGTGATCCGGCTGTGCCGAGTTATCCGTCGGGAACGACGCGCAAGACGCGGCAGGAACTTGCGGGGCAGGGCGACGCCGTCCGCGAGGATGTCCGGGACGCACGAAAAGACCTGGCGCCCCATCGCACGCGTGTGCTGTTCTACCATCAGTTCGAGTGAGCGTGAGCGGCAGAACCGATTTTCATTCAAAGACGGCTTAATCTTATGCAGAACAATCAAACATCCAAACCTCTTGATGCCTCGGCCTTTTCACCAGCCTTTACGCTGATTGAACTGCTTATTGTCATCGCCATCATCGGCGTCTTGTCGGGTGTGCTGCTGACGAGCTTTTCGGGGGGGACTGAGGCCGCGCGTGCGGCGAAGTGCCTTTCCAACATGCGGAATCTTGCGCAGGGTGCCATCAGCGTCGCGTCGCGGACGTCGTGGTATCCGTATGCGGGAAGCCATGCCGTTGTCGGGGCGAATGGTGAGGGAAAGACGATTTATTCCGAGCGGGTGGGCTGGATCAGCTGGCTGTCGAAGAACGATGAATACGGCACGCGGACGAAAGGCAAGTCCAAGCCGACGAGTTTTCAGTCCTGCGAGAGCCTAGGGGCCTACTGCAGTCAAAGCGGGCAGGACGAGGACGGGGATTTCGCGCTCTCGAATGGCAAGCTTTGGACGGCCGTCGGAAAGGAGCGCGCCGTCTACACGTGTCCGGCGCATGTCTTGCGCGCCGGCAAGAAGAAGACGCGCGTGCGCTGGAGTTATGTGATGAATGCGTATTTTGGCTATGACTCGACGAAGGGGAGCGATGCCGTGGGTACGGCGGACGGAAGCGAGGGCGTCTATTTCAGCGGTTCGCGGTTGGATCGGCGGCTGCTGTTCGCCGAGCTGCCGATTAGTGGCCAGCCTGTTCCCTCGACGGAGATGAGCGCGAAGCAGGCGGACAGCTATCCGACGGGCGATGGGAATCCGCTGACGGACTGCGTGCTTCAGTACAAGGCGAATATTAACGGCAAGGGCTATAACACGGACTGGGACGGGGAGGCTGAGGCCATCGCATTCAATCACAAGAGCGGCAAACGCTGGTGCGCGCATGTCGTTTTTGCCGACGGTCACACGGAGAAGCTGCTGGCGCCGCGTTCAAGCGGCGGACTTTCCGACGAGCAGCTGACGGCGCTTCTCTGCGCGGGCGTTGACGTCGGGTTTGATGGCTCGAACTATTCGCTGATTGACAAGGGCGATGAGAATTGATTGGCGCGCTTGACACCCAAATGGGTAATATGGTATAGTTCGCAGTGCTGGTTGGAAAAGACGCCCGAATGGGTAACAATTTGGAACAACACAAACGAAGGAAAACACGCATGAAAAAACTGATGACAATGCTCTCGGCGGTTGCCGTGGCCTTTGGCCTTCAGGCGGCGTCGCCGTATCCAAGTGGTTCTCACTTCAATGATGAGAACTGGATGGGAAAAGAGTCGGAGACAAATCTGTGGACTTCACTTGAAGGCCTCAGCATCTCGACGAATTCGGCCTCTCTTCCTGCTGGTGTCGATGCTCCTGCACAGTTTTCCAAAACTGATTTTAAAAACAACCTTAAATTCCAGCGTGGGCTAATGGATCCGACGTATCGCGCGATTCTGTTGGATGACTCGAAGCAGCCGAGTAAGCAGAATCTTACCAATGCGGGGGTTGTGGTTGACACGCTGATCAAGTTTACGCCGTATGACGAAGAAGATCTGGCGAGCCTTGACGACACGTATGCGAAGATTGCCGTGTGGGTGAAGGAGATCGAAGGCGTGGATGGCGCGGCTTCGACCTATCAACTGATGGTCTCGGCGGGCAAGTATGATTCAACGTCGAAAAGGTTGACGCGGACGGACTATGTCTGTTCGAGCAAGATTAATGACATAAATGCGTGGTATCGCTTGACGGTCAAGGCCATTGCGGATGTGTCCGATGGCTTCCTGATTCCTGGTTTCGTTGTCTTTGTCAATGGCGAGGCCGTGTCCTCGGCCGAGGTCAAGAAGGATGTGTCGAACATCGGCAAGCTGTCAAGTGAGGCGGCGAGTTGGAATGTTGTTGGGGCGATTTTCCCGTCTCTGATTAGCGACGATCAGACGATTCGGCAAGTCGGATTTGCGGGTCAGGGCTGGATTGACGATCTGTCCTTTACGGATGTGATTCCGGAGTTTGCGGCGGCGACCGATACCTTCACGATTGTGGGCGGCACGCATGTCGAGAGTTTCGAGTATAATGGGCGGACGTGGGAGAGTGGGGATGCCCCCTTGGTTTGCCTCTCCACGAACGGTGCGCCGGCGACGGTGACGAACATTGTCTATGCGGCGGGCTATTTCGGGTCTACGACGGAAACGGTCAAGAGGGAGGCAAATGCCACGAACACAATCGGGGCGGATGCCCAGTTGTTGGTCGCGACGGTGACAATCGGTGAGCAGATCACGCCGTGTGGAACGCTGGCGGCTGCTATTGATGCCGTCAACGCGGCGGCTGTGAATGTGACGCTGAAGCTGGGCGCAAATTCCTATGATCCACATATATCTCTGTTCGACATTGAGAACACGGCTGGTAATGTTACAACTTTGGATCTGGCGGGGTGTACGATTTCGAATGCCCTTTATGCGCTTTCGAAATTGATTATCAAGGATTCCTCGGACAACGGCACGGGCAAAGTGGATGCCTACGTTGGCGGTGATGACAATATGCTGGAAATTGAGGGCGGCAAGTTCCTCGCTAGCGAGAACCCGGATGGTATTGTGGCGGCGTTGCCGGACGGCAAGGCGTTGGTCGTGCAGGACGGTTATTATGTGCTGGGCGACAAGCCGGCAGAGGATGGTTCGGTGGCGAACCCCTACACGATCAGCACGGAGGCCGACCTCGCGAAACTGACGCAGCATGGTGTCGGTTCCGCAAACGCGGGCAAGCACTTCGTCCTGCAGAACGACCTCACGCTGACGAGCGCATGGGCGGGCGTCGGCACATATGACAACACGGAGAATGTGGCGGCGTTCGAGGGCGTGTTCGATGGTCAGGGCCATACGATCAGCGATGTTACGTTTGCGGACGCGACGAAGGCCAATAACTACCGCGGTTTCTTCAACCAGATTCACAACGCAACAATCAAGAACGTCACCGTTCAGGGTAATGGGTTTGGTTCGAGCGTCCCGACGGGCGAGTATGGTTGCGCGCTTCTCGTGGGTTGCGCGAACGATTCCACGATTTCGAACTGCGTGACGAAGGGCACGATTGCTTCCGCGACGCACAATGCGGGCGGTATCGCTGTCCGCATTAAGGACACGACGATCCTGGCGTGTACGAACGAGGCGAACGTCACGGGCAGCTATACGAAGGTCGGCGGCATTGTCGTGCTCAACCAGAACTCGACGACGGCGTGCCGGATTGAGGGCTGCGTCAACACGGGCACGCTCACGGTGTCGGGCGGTGAGAATGCGGGTCGTGACGGGCTGGGCGGCATCATCGCCTATGTGGGCGATGCGACGCTGACGATTAAGGACTGCTCGAACGAGGGCGCGCTTGTCAAGGACACGACGGCCTCTGCTTCGGCGAGGGTCGGCCAGGTTGTCGGTTGGATGGCGAACGGCACTGTCACGGTTGCGGGCACGCTGACGGTTCGTGCGGACACGCGGACGGTTGGCGATTGCGGTGACAAGTCCGTTGACGGTCTCGCGTTCGCGACGGTTGCGGAGAACGTGGCGACGCTGGTCGCGAACAATGCGGCGGTTGCGGGTGCAAATCTGAAGGTCATGGCGGAAGGTGCGCCGAGCATCGCGCTTGCGAAGGACGAGTCGATTACGCTCGATGAAACCTTGGCGACGGCAACGGTTACGGCGCCGGAGGACTGTGAACTGTCGCATGAGGGCAATGTCTACACGGCGACGGCGAAGGCTCCTGCGCCGGCGGGTGTTACGCCAGATGGTGAGGCGGTTGTCGTTGACACGGAAGAGGATGCGGCGAAACTGGTGATCTCCGCGACTTCGCCGAATACGAGCATCGTCTCTGACGAAGCCTATGCGGCGTACTTCACGAAGAAGTCGACTGTGACGGCGGACGGTAAGTGCTCGGTTATGGCGGTACTGGACACGACGGTTGTCAAGGCGGATGAGGTTGCGGCTGAACTTGTCGGCAAGTTCGACCAGATTACTTCGGATGGCGTGACTATCTCGAAAGCGAAGCCGGGCCTTTACTACTCGGTTGAACAGGGCCAGTCGCTTGATGCGATGACCGAGGGCGACCGTGTGCAGGCGACGGCGGAGACGGTTACGATCAAGGCTACGAAGTTCACGGGTTCGGGCTTCTACAAGGTTCTCGTCAATACGAAGCCGAAGACTGCAAAGTAAGCCAGGCGGCTGAAAGACCAACACACGCGGGCTGGAGCACACGCTCCAGCCTTCGGTGTTTTTGAGAAGAGGACAAAGGACGAAAGCGAGATAACGAAGGACAAAGGACAAAAGACATTGGACAAAGGCGAAGCGGAAGGACAATTGACAAAAGACAGAAGACAAACAAAAGCCTTTGTCG
>CAZWQY010000006.1:0-99321 GCA_964636295.1 uncultured Lentisphaeraceae bacterium
CGCCCCCCAAGAGGACATCTTGAGGATACTTTTGAGGCGGATTTAGCCTTTTTCGCGACAACACTCATTTGAAATCACTCCTGTGGCGGCGGCAATGCATCGCCCAATTCAACGTCAAGCGCATCTATATCAGATGCATTTTGAGATGAGATGACTTTCTTGCCAATCTTTTTCTCGATTTCCAGGCGGGCTGTTTTGGCGACGCCGCCGCCGCTCGCGGCAACTTGATGGTGCTCAAACATATTCTGCGGCTTGGTCGACGCCGAAATCTCCCGAGTCGATTCTTCCGCAAGCATGCTCAAAATCAATTCCATATTGGTCATGTTGTCGCGAAGATTCTGCTTCTTAAGCCCTTTGAAGCGCTTGTATTCGCCTGCCGTCATTCCCGACCATGTCTTGTAAATGGTATTTGTGAGACACGCATAAGCGCGTTCATCTTCGATTCCGCGAGCCTTCCACTCATCTGTCAGTTCTTTGCGAATGTCGATGGACTTAAGGCGGCGGGCAATCCATTTATCGGAATGGCCAAGACGTTTGTAATCCGCCAAAGCCTGCTGTATGGAAAGTTCAGGGTCTTGGATCTGGTCAAGGCGTTCAGCCGCCACCCTGGCCATCCACATCTTGAACGGTTCGGCCCTAGGGGAGGGAATGGACTGGATTATACGAAACATCTGTTCGGCAGTCGCGACATGTGTTTTGTAATATTTGCCATCCGCCGCCCGCAATTTCAGTTGGTTACAATTTGTAACCAACTGATTTCCCTCTTTTTTCAATCTGTTTTTCAGCACTTTCCAGTAATTAGCGGGGTTTACGCTTCCCGTCAGCACCGCCACGACATCCACAATGGAGAAGTACCATGTCTCTGTCTCGTCGTCCCAAACTGAACGAACCTTCTTGTCGCCGAAAAACTTTGTTATTTCGTGTTTAGGCATACCACTTCCTCAATTCCAGCCACCCTTGGCTATTTGTCTCAGCCGAACGGGAATTCAAGGCCGAGTTCATCGAAGTATGGCTTGAGCTGTCTGTCGATGTCCTTGATCTCGGCTTGGACGGAGCGGATTTCACGTGCCACAGCATTGATGTCGATTTCAGGTTCTGGCTCGAACGTGTCGACATAACGCGGGATGTTGAGATTGAACCCGTTTTCGGCGATTTCCTCCATCGTGGCAACATGTGCGAACTTCTCAACATTTTCACGTTTTTCGTATGCGGAGACAATCTTGTCGATGTCCATGTCACGCAGGATGTTCTGGTTCTTGCCGGACTCAAACTCTTTTGAGGCGTCAATGAACAGTATGTTCCCGGCGTTCCCGTCACGGTCGCGCTTCAGTACGAGGACGCACACGGGAATGCCTGTCCCGAAGAAGAGGTTTGCCGGAAGCCCTATTACGGCATCCAGTACGTTCATCTTCTCGATAAGATGGCGGCGGATTAGGCCCTCGGCGTCGCCACGGAAGAGAACGCCGTGCGGAAGTAGGACAACGGCACGCCCATCCTCGTCCATGTGCCAGACCATGTGCTGGACAAACGCGAAGTCGGCTTTGCTCTTCGGGGCAAGCTTGCCGTATTCGTTGAAACGCTCGTCCTCCATAAAGGATGGTGCGCTCGACCAGTGGGCAGAGTACGGAGGATTGGCGACTTGAACGCGGAACTTGCGTTCTCCAAACATGTCGTTCTCAAGCGTGTCACCGTTGCGAATATCGAAATGGAGATAGCCCACGCCACGCAGAATCATGTTCATGCGGGCGAGGTTGTATGTGGTGGAGGTGAGTTCCTGTCCATAGTAGTTGCGGACGTTTGCATACTTCTTTAGGCGCAGGAGGAGAGACCCGGAACCGCAGGCGGGGTCGGCGGCATCTTTTACGTCGGTAAGTCCGAGACAGGCAAGGCGACAGAGTAGTTCCGCAGGGCCTGAGGGCGTGTAAAATTCGCCGGCCTTCTTTCCTGCGGTGGCGGCGAACTGTCCAATGAGATATTCGTATGCGTTGCCGAGAATGTCAATCCGCGTGTCCTCCACGGAAAAACCGATGCCGTCGAGCGAGGAGATGATTTCCGCCATGACCTTGCTGCGGTCTTTCACGGTATGGCCGAGTTTGGTGGAGTCGAGCTGCATATCGGAGAACAGCCCCTCGAAATCGTCCTGCGAGTCCGTCCCCTGCGTCGATTCCATGAGGGCGTTTATCGCACCTTGGAGAAATTCGATGTCAAACGAACGGTTCTCGACCATTGCGACCATGTTTCGGAAAAGATATTTCGGCTCGATGACGTAGCCAAGCGAATCTTGCGAAATCTGCTTGAGGGCATCGCGGTACTCGACCTTGCCCCAAGCCTCCTCATATGACAAGCCGTCATCGTTCTTGAGGTTCTTCTCCATGAACTTCTCCGTGCGATCGGAGAGGTAGTAGTAGAAGATCATTCCGAGGATGTAGTTCTTGAATTCGTAGGCCTCCATGTTTCCGCGAAGTGCATTTGCCATCTGCCACAACTTGGTGCAGAGTGCCTTTTGGTGTGCTTGTATCGTTTCTTCCATTGCCAATTTCCCTTACTGGTATTTCTCTGTGAGGCTCGTTATGAAGTCCGCCATTCTGTTGCCCAACTCGATCTTCTTGAGGAGGGGAAGCGGTTTGTCGATGCGGTCGCGTATGTCGCCGACGCTTGTCACGCCAGAGAATTCGAACTCCGCCACAAGTTCTGCGATAAGTTCCGATGGCAGGTCTTCCGCCTTTGCGAAGGATTCAATTTCTTTACGCTTCTGTTCGTTCTCGAAGTCGTTGTAGGCGGAATCGACGTCCTCGGCGTTATCGAGACCGACGACGATGCTGTCGAGAAAGTTCTTGAGAAGTTCCGACTTCTTGCGAAGCTGCGGATTGTCTGTGCGATCGATTTCGTCCTTGATGTGCTCGATATCGGCGTTCTTCTTCTGCTCGTTCCCGAAATGAATGTTGCGGATGAGATTCATGATGTAGGCGACATTGATGCGGTCTGACTCCATCAACTCAATGCAGAAATCGACGTCGTTCAGGACTGACGCGACGTTGCGGGTGTTGTGGTTCTTCCCGTAGAGCATGAGGTACTTGCTCTTGTAGTCCTCATACTCCTGCTCGGACATGACGAGCGATGATTTGTCGATGGTGAACTCTACAAACGTCTTTAACGACTGAAGGTATTTCGTGAGTTCCCGAAACGTCTCGACAAACCGCCGCTGTTCGCCCTCGCTTTGCATCGTGTCGATGCTCTCTGGAAAAAGCGCGATTTCCTTCAACTTGAGCGCATACTCATTGAACTTGGCGACATAGTAGTCGAAGCCAGGCGTCACCACGCCCGCAAAAGGCTTCGGCATCATGGAGAAGAGCGCAAGCGCCTCGTCCGTACGCCGCTTGAGGTTGCGATAGCAGATGACGATGCCGAACGGCTTTGTTTCCTTTTCAACGCGATTGGTACGCGAATAGGCTTGAAGGAGCGTGTGATACTGAAGTTCCTTGTCCACGTAGAGGACTGACAGTGGCTTTGAATCAAAACCGGTGAGGAACATGTCGACCACAAGAAGGATATCAAGGGGCTTCGTCTTCTTCCCCTTGACGCGATCGGAAACGTCCTTGTGGTAGGCAGAGAACGTATCTGTTGAGAAGTTTGTGCCGTATCTGGTGTTGTAGTCGCAGATGATGCGTTCAAGAGCGTCGCGACTCAACTCGTCTTTCCCTTCTGCGTCTTCGTTTGCGCCGTAGGTGAAAATCGCGCCTACGGAAAGGTTGTGTCCGATTGACTTGAAGATATCGTAGTATTTGATGAGAGTCCGGATGGACGAGACGGCGAATATGGCCGTGTATTGGCAGTTCCGCGTTCGGGACTTGTGATTGCTGACTATGTGGTTGGCAATAAGGGCAAGTCGTTCCTTTGCGCCGTACACCTCTTCGGTATCAATGCCCTCGACGAGCGTGCCGTCTTCTTTCTCGTAGTCGCCTTTGATGGTTTTGATGTACTCGATGTGGAAGCCAAGGACATTGTTGTCGAAGATGGCGTCTTTGATGAGATAGTTATGGAGGCATTCGCCGAAAAGCGTCTCAGTTGTCAAAACGCGATGCCCCTCTGTCATGCCGTTCTCATCGAAGCGCGGAGTTCCGGTGAAGCCGAAGAACTGGGCATTTGCAAAGTGGCGAACAATGTCGCGGTGCATATCGCCAAATTGGCTGCGGTGGCATTCGTCGATGATGAACACGACCTTCTCGTTCTTGTATGTATCCATCACCTTCGAGTAGCGCGTCCCTTTGACGGCGATTGCCATCTTCTGCATCGTTGTGACAATGAGTTGGCGATTCCTGTCCTTCATCTGACCGACGAGGATGTCTGTCTTGTCCGTTGCGTCCACGGAGTCTTGCTCGAACTTGTTGAACTCCTCGGTGGTCTGTGAATCAAGGTCTTTTCGGTCGACAAGGAAGATGACTTTCTTTATCTCCGGACGGGCAGCGAGAATCTGCGCCGTCTTGAACGAAGTGAGTGTCTTGCCGGCGCCGGTCGTATGCCAGATGTAGGCGTTTTTGGAGGTTAGCGTCGCCTGTCGGACAAGCGCTTCAACGGCATAGACCTGGTAGGGTCGCATCACCAACAGAATTCTGTCCGTGTCGTTCAGTACCATGTAGCGCGAAAGCATTTTCACGATGTGGTCGCGAGCGAGGAACGATTCGGCAAAATTCTTGAGATTCGTGAGACGGACGTTCTGCCTGTCCGTCCAGAAGAACGCCAACGAGTAGAGAAGTTGTCTGTCGGAATTGGCGAAATACTTTGTGTCCACCCCGTTGGAGACGATGAAAATCTGGACGTAGTGGAACAGTCCCCCGTAGGAGTGCTTCTTGTAGCGCATGATCTGGTTGACTGCCTCGCGGATGTCCATTCCGCGTCTCTTCAATTCGATCTGCACAAGCGGAAGACCGTTCACGAGAATTGTCACATCGTAACGGTTCTTGTACTTGCCAACGATGGTTGTCTGGTGCGTGACCTGAAAGATGTTCATCGTTGGGTCATCGGGATTGAAGAACGAGAAGTATGGCTTGGTGCCGTCGTCACGTTCGAACACGAACTTGTCGCGCAACACCTTCGCACTTTGGAAGATCGATTTGCCTTTGAGAAGGTTGAACACCCGCTCCCATTCCTTGTCGGAGAGCGGCTTCACGATCTTGCCCTTGTTGAATGCCTCGAATTGCGCTTTGAAATTAGCCTCTAACGCCGCCTCGTCGGCAATAGCGATAGGGGTGAATTTCTGTTCGCTCAACTGCGATATGAGTTGCTTCTCAAGCTGTGCTTCACTCTGATAAGCCATACGCCCTCGCCCTCGGTTCATTGAGCCTTTCTATAGGCAAAACCTTGCCCATGCGACTTTAGTACATAGTCCCTAATGTCAGGCGCTTCGTGTATGGCTCACAGGTCATGCCGTTGTCAATCAAGAGCGTCCAAAGTTTCTTGTGGCACAATGTCATATCAGTTTCGATGTCCTTTTGGGGCGTTTGGCGACTATTATATTTGTGCCTTTAAAACTCAATGCCGAATTGAACAGTAGTTTACCGTCGTATGGCATTGAAGTCGCCGGAGATTTGGCTCTACACAAGCCATATGATGCGATAGGAGGCTCCAATTCCGCAATCTTCCTGCGGTTCAGGGCGATCTTCTCGTCGAGACTTCCGAGAACGCCCGCTATGAGGAGGTTAATAAGACGAGCGGAAACTTTGGTATAATATAGCCCATGACTGCGGGCGAGATGAATGCGACACGGGCTGATATCGAGGCGACTATGGACTTGTTGGAACGAGCCATGAAGTTGTCCGGCCTGTTGACGACGCTTTTTCGGGAGCGAGGATTCCCTCTTGTCATTGCTGAGCGGTTGGCGAGTCTTCGGGACTTTCAGGTTCTACCGCAGCTGCGCGCGTTGCGAGAGGAGGTCTCTCATGCCTGAACCGCTAGTTCTCGGCTGGGAGGAGTGGCGGGCTTCTCGGCCCGCAAAACGGGAGATGCTGCGCCGCGTTGGACTTGATTCGCCCTCGCGCCGGAAGACGGTTGTCGGAACGGGCGACATCCGTTTGCGGCGGATGTTCAATGGCGCGCGCGCGCCAGATTTTCAATCGTCATCAAGATCAACAACTGTCGTCAAACAATGAAAAAGGAGGAGTTGACCATGAGAGTTTTTGCTTCGAGCGTGCTTTTGCTCGCGTCGTCTGTGGCCGTGGCGCTGGAGGCTGCGCCTGTCGGCGTCCGTGCCGTTTCGCATGACGGGTATGGCGGGAACGCGGACGCCTGGCAGCTGAAACGCCATGCCGAGAAGATGAACGTCGTCACGAACGGCGGCGCGAAGGTCGTCTTCGTCGGCGACTCGATCACGCATGGGTGGGAGACGGGCGGTCAGGCCCCGTGGGCGGCCTATTTCTCCGAGGGCGACCGCAAGGCCTTGAACCTCGGCTTCTCCGCCGACCGCACGGAGCATGTCCTCTGGCGCCTCAACGAGGGCGGCGAACTGGACGGCTATGAGGCGAAGTGCATCGTCCTGATGATCGGAACGAACAATGCGGGGCACTTCCCGTTCGAGAAGGAGCCGCCGGCTGACGCGATTCTCGGCATCCGCGAGATTCTGCGGACGATTCGCGCCAAGCAGCCGAAGGCGTGGGTCGTCCTGACGCCGATTTTCCCGCGCGGGCGCGGGGTCGCCGATGCCGTCCGCCGCCGCAACGAGGTCGTCAACAAGGAAATCCGGAAGTTCGCGGACGGGAAGACGATCTTCTGGTGCGACTTCAACGACCAGTTCCTGACGCCGGGCGGACGGCTCACGCCGGAACTTTTCCCGGACTTGCTTCATCCGAACGCGGCGGGCTACGAGATCTGGGCGGCGGCCCTTGCGCCCTATGTCGATGCCGCGCTTTCGGATGGACGGCTTCCGGCTCCGGCGAACCGCTTTGCCGCATTCCAGCGCAAGGAGAACGTGCGCCTCGACCAGTCATCGACGGCCTATCCGGTTTCGCGCATTCACGCGGCAAGCCCGCTCAAGGCGGACTGGTGGCTTGACCGCCTGCTTCGGAACCGGAACGAAATTGCCGCGTCGGGCGGGGAGATCGACCTCGTCTTCTTCGGCGACTCGATCACGCATGGCTGGGAGGGCGAAGGGAAAGAGTCGCTGGACGAACTTCGCAAGACATATTCGGTTCTGAACATCGGCTATTCGGGCGATCGGACGGAGCACTTGCTTTGGCGCGGACGCAACGGCGAACTGGACGGCTACAAGGCGAAGGGCGTCATGCTGATGATCGGGACCAACAACGGGCGCGACCGTGCGGAGGACGTCGCGCGCGGCATCCGCGCGATTCTGGATCTCGTCGCGGAGAAACAGCCGCAGGCGACGACGCTTCTTCTGCCGATCTTCCCGCGCGGGGCTTCGGCGAGCGACGCGGCGCGCGCAAAGAACGAACAGGTGAATGCGCTCGTCAAGTCGTATGCCGACGGCGAAAAGGTCGTCTGGGTCGATTTCAACGCCAAGTTCTTGGACGGGAACGGCGACACGAAGTGGGTCATGCCCGATCGGCTTCATCCGAACGCGGCGGGCTATCGCGAGATTTGGCTGCCGGCAGTCCTGCCGCATTTCAAGGCGATCTGCGGCAAGTGAAAGGCGGGTCGAAGGAGATGCGGGCCGGACAGGGGGCGCAGGGCCGCTTCATCACGTTTGAGGGCGGCGAGGGCTGCGGCAAGTCGACGCAGGTGCGCCGTCTGAAGGACGCGCTGGAGGCCGAGGGCATTGAGGTCGTCCTCACGCGCGAGCCGGGCGGGACGCCGCTCGCGGAGGCGGTTCGCCGTCTCCTCAAGGATTCGTCCGACGATCCGCCGTGCGACCGGAGCGAGCTCCTGCTCTTCCTGTCCGCGCGGGCGCAGCTTGTCCGAACCGTGATCCGTCCCGCCCTCGCGTCCGGCAAGTGGGTCATCTCGGATCGCTTCAGTGACTCGACGCTCGCCTATCAGGGCTATGGACGCGGGCTCTCGTTGCCGTTCATCGCCGCCGCCAATGACTTTGCCTGCGAGGGCCTGAAGCCTGACCTCACGCTGCTGCTCGACGTTGCGCCGGATGTTGCGGCGGCGCGGATGCGCGCCCGCGAGGCGGCGACGCACACGGCGGCCGACCGCATCGAGCGCGCGGGCGACGCCTTTCATGCGCGGCTACGGCAGGGCTTTGCGGAATTGGCGGCGGCCGAGCCGGCGCGCATTCGCACGATTGACGCGAATGGCACGGAGGATGCGGTTTGGGAGAAGGTCTGGCACTTGGTGCGGTGCTTTCGCTAAACGCTTTTGAAGAACAAAGAAACAAAGAAAGGAAAGAAAAAAATGAAGACATTGTTTGGTTTTGCGGCGGCGGCCCTGCTGGCGGCCGGGGCACAGGCGGCGGGTCCGGCGTACGACACGTTCATTGCGCATCGCGGCGAATCGCATGACGCGCCGGAGAACACGCTGCCGGCCTACAAGATGGCCGTCGAGCGCGGGTTCGGGTTCGAATGCGACATCTATCTGTCGGCGGACAAGCAGGTCTTCACGTTCCACGACCTGGACCTGACGCGGACGACGGCGGGCGCGTGCAAGAAGAAATGCTCGGAGGCGAGCTGGACGGACGAGATCTCGAAGATCGACGTCGGCGGCTGGGGCAAGTGGAAGGGGTCGAAGTTCTCCCCGACGCGCCCGGCGCTCCTTTCCGAACTCCTTGAACTCGCGGTGGACGGCCGCTGGATTTACGTTGAGGTGAAGCCGGGTCCGGAGATCGTGCCGTACATCAAGGAGGTCTTTGCGAAGCAGACGAAGGCGACGCCGAAGAACACCCTCTTCATCTCCTTCAATGGAGCGAGCTGCAAGGCCCTCAAGGAGCAGATGCCCGAATACAAGGTCTTTTGGCTCACGGGTTCGCGGAAGGGCTGGAAGCCGTCGTCCCCCGCCGTCACGACGGGCGACGTGCTGAAGGCACTGAAGGAGACGGGCGCGGACGGCGTGGACATGCTGTTCGACCCGAAGGTCGTCACGGCGGCGTTCGTCAAGACGATTCGCGACGCGGGCTACGAGTTCCACGTCTGGACGGTCGATAACCTCATGGCGTCGCTGCTCGCGTTCGAGCGCGGGGCGCAGACGGTGACGACCAACTGCGCAAAGCGTCAGCTGGACGAATTCAAGGCGATGGGAGACTGATTCGCGCGGCTGGCTGTTGCCGTCATTTTGGCTTCGCGCGTCGATTGGACGCGGAACGCCCCCTTCAAGCAGTGGACTTGAAGGGGGCGTTCGTGTTTTGCTTTGTCTTTCCCGGTTTAGGCTTAAAATAAAATGTGAAAATGCTGGAATTTCCCCCTTGACATGGGGGGGGGGGGGGTATAATACACATTACTTTATTCAGGTGAGGAAGGATTCATCTCGGTTCCTTTGGCGTTCTGTCGGGTGATGGTTTGTTGAAGGGCGTGAATCTTTCTCCTGGAAGAGAAACAAGGAGAACGGAAATGAGTTGGAGTGGCGTTGCCTGTCTCGTGGCGGCTGGGTTTGGATTGGTTTCATATTGCCTCGCGTATCCAAAGGTGACGAGAGGTGACATGGTCGTCTATGCCGGTTGGATGGATTTCGGCTTGTCCCTTTTGTGGATTCCCATGGCGGGGTGCGGACTTGCCATTGCGGGCGGGGTTGAGATGTTGAAGGATGGCGTGGGAATTGCCTTTGTGTCAATCTCCACGATTGCCGGCATCGCGTCCGTTCTTTGGCTCGTGTGGGGGGCGTTCAAGTATAATCGAGGGGCTTATGCCTGTTCCCTTGCGCTGGGTGCTCGCATGTTTGTCGCCCTTCTGTTCTTGTTTGCGATGAGCAAGTTGACAGACGGCAAGAAGGCTCTGAAAGACGATGTTGACAATGCCGCTCTCAAGGCCGCGCTCGTCGCAGTTGCCCTCGCCGGGTTCATCTTCGCGAAACTCGTCAAGCCCATGATTGGAACCCGCGCGGTTCGGTAAGTTAAAAAGGAGATTGGCAATGAAACAAGATGTCTCAGATCGGGAAACTCTTGGAACGTGTAAACGGATTCTTGACACATGGTCTGCCGCACAGGCATACTCTCCGACACGCCAACTTGGAACTGATTCAAAGTTTGTGTCGGCTCAAGCGTTTACGATTGAGCGATTTTCTCTCGAGTCGGGCGTGAGAACGCGGCGTTTCGTCCATAAGCAACTCAAAAATGGGTCTGCGTACTACGAACATCCCGATTCTATATCCCAATACAACATTTGGGAGGATGTGAAGCCAGATGTCAAACGGGAGGCTTTTGAAGAACCGATCGACAAGACGACTTACGCGAAGGAATGCCCGACCTGTGAAGGCGATGGTGTGACGATTTGTCAGAAATGCGATGGGCGTGGAAGTGTCCACTGTACAAGGAATCACACCAGCTTTATCCTGAACGGGCATAAGTATGAGAACATGGTTCCTGTTGGGTGTTCGCTTGTCTTCTCGCAGAAAGTCATATTCAACCAAAAGGAGTATTACCGTTGTGACTGCGATCCGAAGACACACATACGGAAATGTAGTTGCAATGATGGGTATGTGACCTGTAAGACGTGCGATGGACATGGGAAACTTGTTTACGAGTGGTTCCTTGAACAGCGATATAAGAAGATTTCCAAGTCTCGTGTTTGGAAGTTAAATGAAATCCTGTCGGACAGGTTCTACAATGTTGACAAGTTGCCATGGCGTACGCTTTATGAGCGTGAAGTCGAAGATGAGATGTTCACGCCGTGTGTGCCGAGCGATGCCTCAGAAGATGCTGTGAAGTTCATGGCGGCCGTTGCCCTTGGGGAAGCCTGGCAGACATTTGATGAAGAGATTAAGGAGGAGGTTGGAGCATTTAAATCCGAGGGTGGCGACAAGGCAGTCCTGCGACCGTCTTTTCAATCTGCGAAATTTGAACAATACGATGGGATTGTTCGATACGTATATGAATACGAGGGGAAGGAATATGTCGCCTGGATTAATCTTGCGACGGAGGATGTCGAGGAGGGCGAGGGTGGCCTTTATGCATCGATTGCCGAAGAGACTGTTCGCTTGGCAAAAGATTCAGAACGGAGCGACCCGCAGAAGGCCATCTACTATTACTGTAAGGCGGATGCCATCAGTTTGAAATGGGGAAAAGAGAATGGAACGCAACAGAAACGGGAAACTCAGTACAGGAGACTCGGCTGTCTGTTTGCAGGAATTCTGCTGATATGTGTCGCGGGTGGTTGGATCCCGGCACTTTTCATGTCGGGGATGAATATCGGAGGTCTCGCGGCTTCGATCGTTGGTCTGGCAGTCGTCACGTTTTGTATGGCATCGCTTAACGAAGCGCTGCAGTTATGCGGTTTTGCGTTGGTGTTTGGATTGGCCTATGCGAGCAAACGATGGTTCGGAAGTGAGGTTGCAGACGACCTCGTCTTTCGAGAAGGGCTTCTCATGGGGTATGTGTCCTATGCACTCGTTGTCATGGCCCTGACAACGGATTTTGCGCAGCGACTTCCGGGCGGGAGAAAAGGCTTAATGTTCGGCGGGCTTGCGGCCGGTCTCTGTTCCCTGCCACTTCCTCTGTTCATCGCCTTGGAAATGCAGTCTTTTGTGGCGTTGGGCGGTATGTTCTTGCCTTTGAGCTGGCTTCTGTCCGTGGCGGTTCTGCGCTTTCCGTATCGGTTGAAAGCAGGAAAAATGCAGCGCTTTGTCGAGAAGAACCTGGGGCGTGGCGAGGTGGTCAGACGTGAGATTGAGAAACGGCATCCAGGCAAGGCTGGCCTTGTCAGCATGGCGATAGTCCTTGGCGGTTTTATGGCACTGTCTGCGGTGGGGGTGCTTATGTGCGGGTTCGTGGATGATAGTATTGGAAACCTACACTTCAAGTTTATCACGGCACTCCAAGACAGTGGAATCCTATAACCAACAAGAATAATGGAACAAGGAGAAGTCTTATGAATCGCATTTTTGTCATGATGGTAGCCGGAGGTGTCTGTGTGTCGGCATACTGTGGAATTTGGGACACCATTAAGTCCGCAGGAAAAAGTGCGGCGGATATAGTGGATGAGGCCGTTGATACGACATCTAAAATCGCGACGAATTCGCTTCAAGTCATGAATGTCGAACAGAAGTCGATACGCTCCGAACCTGTGGCTCATCGTAGTCAACGGAGGCCCTCACAGTTTGTCGGGAATCCAACCACAGACAAGACGCGGCGGCCTCGTTTTCTGCGGAAGAATGGCGATGTACGAAAAGGGCGTGAAGTGGCAAGGGAAGATGCAAGTACATTCGCAAGAAAGAATAGGTACTATATATTCTTGAGGGAGTGGGAGCAACTTCAGGCAAAGTACGAAAGAAGACTGTCACAGTCTGAGGATGCAGGACGACAGGTGATACGTGTCGAACAAAACGATGCAGAGGTTGAAGAGATTATTCCCGCGCCAGGTTGGGAAGAACTGGCTTATAGATTTTATGGCACATCGAGATTGAAATTGCCTAAGACAGACGCGCTTTTAGATCAATGGATTAAGGCCACACGACAAGCTTATGCGAAGGAATATGCCAAGCAGGCGGCAGAGCGCGAAGCTGCGCTTGCTAAGGAAAGGGCAGAGCGCGAAGCTATGCTTGCCAAGGAAAAGGCAGAACGCGAAGCGATGGTCAAATGGGTTGATGAGCAACTTGCGCTGTCGCGTGAGTTTAAGAAATGGGCAATCGATGTAGTTAATGACAAGGCCCATGATTTTAAGGTCATTTCTTTTATAGAAGACCAAGAGACGTCTGTTAGACTTCGCCAAGCCATTATTTCAATCAGCAAAGAACTCCCTGATAGTGTGGACAGGTATCGTTGCCTTGGAGATGAGCAGTTGAGAAGAACTCTCAAATCCCATGTGGACGGCATATGCGCCATTAGGGAGCCTATCAATGTCAAGCTCGCCAGCTTGAAGAAGGAGGATGAATCGATTCGTGCGTTGCGTCAGACATGGCGTCCAACCAACGTGGATACAAATCGCCCGGCTGTTGGCACTCTGAAATTGGGGGCATCTCTTTTTGAAGCGGCACAATGCCTGTGCCAAGAGGATTATATGAAAGTGGGCACTGAAGGTCGAAGACGGGTCTATGGTCTTCCGAAACTTGGACAATTAGAGGATGTGAGGTTGGACTTTAGGGAGGTCTCGGCGACGCAGGGACTGTTTCTCGTGCGTGGGGCATATGCCGTTCCAAAGTCCGTCTCCTACGATGATGTTGTCAAACGGTGTGCGCGTGAACTTGGAGGTAGCCCAACAAGGAAGACGAAGTCGGAAATGGTTGGGTTTGCCATGGACGATTTGCGGAAGCGAAATCAATGGGCGGCGTGGCAGCTCGAATACTATTCTGCCCGTGCGAAGCGGCATGAAGAGCAAAAACGGAAAGGAGATGCCAACCGACATAAAACTCTCGCGAAAGAAACTGCGGCTCGTTATAAGGCAAAAGAGTTGATTTTGGTCGAGACAATGCTCTCGGACAACGGCTATGAGGTACGTGTCATTTCAAATGTTGGCGGAAAAACGGTTGGTCGAGTGCTGATTCAGGATATGATGGCTCTGAAGGAATGTGAGAAGCAAGGCGGACAGGAGGGGAAATAAAATGAGTTTTGAATCGAGCATGATGCGATTCATTCGTGCGCTGAGCGAAAGATTTTCGCACGAGAACGACCTTTCGGATGTCGTCTACACGTTGTGCGAGAGCAATCCCGTTTTCCGTCAGTTCTTTCTGGACTTTTTATTCAAGGGAGAGAATCTGGATGGAGAGAATGTCGTGATTCTTCGTGAGATATCGTATGATGGGTCTCGTCCGGACTTTGTAATTAGGGGTCAGGGATGCACCTACTTCGTTGAGGTCAAGATCTGGGATGCGACGCATCATTTTAAACAATATGCGGATACGCTGCAAAGCCATGAGAAGGCGGGTGAGAAGGTTGGCTTCGCCTACATAACAAACTACACAATCAATGAGGCATTGCTCAGTCAAGATGATCTGGATGTCTATAAGTCGATGAAAGCCAAGGAGCGCGTCAAGACATGGAAGGCGTTCCGGGACGAACTCAAAAGGAAGGACACAGGGTTGTGTGACATCTGCGGATTCATTGAGTATTGCGAAAAGATTTGCCCGGACATAGAGGCAGAGACTGTTGCTGAATTTGACTTGGCTCACGCGGATTTCGCCTATGTCAAGAAGATGTATGACGGGTTGCGCGAGTACTTGGAGAAAACGCCGATTGTCGTGATCGGCGAGAAGTCCGTCGAGAAGTCCGTGAACCTGTCTAGATACGGAAGGGGTGATTTCAACAAGCCTGGAGAGTGGATTGGACACTATTTCAAAGCGTCAGGATTGATGTCCGAAGATAAAGATGTTTGGGGGTGGGTCGGTTGGTTTCTTGACAAAAAGCGGGGCATTCCTGGACTCTGCATTGAATTTCTGAATAAACCTGGCTGGGGCAAGCCTTTGTTTGAGCGGAACGCCTATAGCAAAGACTATGCGTGGCGTTGGTGCGTTGCCTTTGGTGACAATGTGTCGGATGTTGAACCCGTTGTCTCAAAGGCATTTACCGACGCATTTTCAAGCGTCATCAAGGACGTCAGGGTTGCGCAACAGGAGCGCGTTCAGAATCCGGAACATATTCATTCGGAACATATTCGAGATATGCGACGGCTTTCGCTTTTTATCCGACAGCAGGTATTCCCCAAAATCTCTCTTGAAGGTGGACGGCAACTGATGTCCGTTGCGAAGTCCGACAGCCACAATCCGTCTGGATGGTGCGGCGAGTACTTTGAAGTTGTCGGGCAGTCGCAGGTGGCGTAAATAATGAGGCGAAGGAGCCCTGCTGCAAGACCGGGTGGCTCGGCATCTATTTTGACGATCAGACACATCTAGGAAAGTCATTCAAAGCCAATGATCTTGTCTGTGAATATGATGGTCAACCTGGTATTGCGTTGAACACATCAAAAGAAGTGCTGGATTCAGAGTGTGCCGCGAAGATAGCCCGTCAGATCGAGGCGATAATTTGTCCGGTTGGTGCGTGCGTGAAACGGTAGATTGTGTTGACAGATCAAGGCCATTCTGTGACGGGCGGACTTCGTCTGTGTGCGCTCAGGCGCGGTCGAACTTGCGGTCGAGTTCGCGCGTGGAGGTGAAGATCAGGACGGGCTTGCCGCGCGGGCAGACATAGGGCATCCGGCAGGCGCAAAGCTCTTTGACGAGCGTTTCCGCGCCTTCTTGCGTGAGCTTGGACGACGCGCCCGCGAATGTGCGCGCGACGGACTTCGCGATGCGCTCCTCGCGCCAGCGTTCGCCGCTTCGGCGCGAGCCGCCCTCCGCGAGGTCGTGCGCGATTGTCGTGAGGACGGCCGAAGGGGCGAGTTCGCCGAGGTGCGGCGGCACGGCGTCGATCTTGAAGGTGTCCGTCCCGAACGGCTCGATCTGGAAGCCCATGCGCACAATCGTCTCCAGCGACGCGGAAATGCGCGCGGCTTCGACAGGCCCGAGCTTCACCGTTTCGGGAATGAGCAGGGCCTGGGCGGGCGGCGCGGCGTCCGTCGCCGAGACGGCGGCCAGAAGCCGCTCGTAGGCGATGCGTTCGCGCGCGGCCTGCGGGTTGATCGTGACAAGCCCCGCGTCCGTCTCGATGAGCAGATAGCCTGACGAGGTCTGCGCAAGAAAGCGAAACCACTGCCAGGGCCGCGACTGCGTCGAGTCCGGCTCGACGGCAAAGGAAATCTCTCCCTGAACGGGCGCGGCCGCCGGAAGCGGCGTGGCGGCGGGGGCGGAGAGGGGGGAGGGGGGGCTGGAGGGACGGGAGGGGCAGGAGGGACTTGGGGGTAAGGGGCTTGGGGGGCAAGAGGGGCTTGAGGTTAAGGGACTGGAGGGGCTTGAGGGTTCTCTCGCCTCTCTTGTCTCTCCTGTCCCATTTGCCGTTGCCCCGCCGGCGCCGAGTGCGGCGGCGACGGCCGTTTCGATCGCGCGCTTGACGGCGGTGTTGTCGCGGAAGCGCACGTCGCGCTTCGTCGGGTGGACGTTGACGTCGACCTGCGTCGGCGGCAGTTCGATGAAGAGAATTGTCGCCGGGCGCGCGTCGCCCGCGCGGCGCGGATACGCTTCGCGCAGCGCATAGGCGACGGACGCCGCCGTCGCGGGGCGTCCGTTCACGAAGACGTACTGGTCGCGTCGCGTCGGCGTGGCGAGGTTCGGCCGTTCGATCAGCCCCGTCACGCGCACGTTCGCCGCGTTGTCCGCGCTGTCCGCGTCCGGCCCGCCGAGCGGCAGCATCTCGGCGAGGAAGTCGTCGCCGAAGAGGTCGCGGACGCGCTCGCGCACCGAGTTCGCCGGGGCGAGGCGGTAGAGCTCGCGCCCGTCGATCGCCAGCGAGAAGCCGACGTTCGGATGGGCGAGGGCGTGCGTCGTGAAGACCGTCTTGACGTGCGCTTCCTCCGTCGCGTAGGCGCGCAGGAACTTGCGCCGCGCCGGAACGTTGCAGAAGAGGTCGCGCACCTCGACGCGCGTGCCGGGCGGACACCCCGCCGCGCGCACTTCGGCGAGCGTGCCCGCGTTGACCTGGAGGAACGTGCCTTCGTCGGAGTCGGCGCGCCGCGTTGTGATCGAGAAGCGCGAGACGGACGCGATCGAGGGAATCGCCTCGCCCCGGAAGCCGAGCGTGTCGATCGCCTCGATGTCCGTGACGTCGCGGATCTTCGACGTCGCCTGACGTTCGAGCGAGAGGAGGACGTCGTCTTTCGTCATGCCGCAGCCATCGTCCTGCACGGCGACGAGTTTGCGCCCGCCCTGCGTGACCATGACGGCGATGCGCGTCGCGCCTGCGTCGAGGGCGTTCTCGACGAGTTCCTTGACGACGCTCGCGGGGCGTTCGACGACTTCGCCCGCCGCGATCTTGTTCGCGACGTGAAGCGGTAGGACGCGCACGTGTCCGTCGCGGTCAGAAATCAAGGCTCAGCCCCTTTCGGATGAACGTCGGCACGTCGAGGTCTTCGTCGTGCCAGATCGTCGGCTCGGCGTTCTTGAAGCGTCCGCGCCCGACGGGTCCGGTGGCGAGCGTCCCCTTGCCGCGCCGGCGGCGCGAGCTCATGACGCCGCCGACGGCGGGCGTCTCAGCGGCCTTGCGGGCGGACGCCTCGAAGAGCAGCGCGACGACGGAGAGTCGGCCGGAGAACGTCGCCTCGTCGTTGACCGTCGCGAGGTCGAACGAGAGGCCGCCGAACGCGCCCCGAAGGCCGTCCGCGACGCGCCCGACCTCGCTCAGGAGCAGGTCGTCGCCAGCGAGGACGCCGCAGACCAGGGCCGAGACCGGACCGGAGGCGGCCGCGAGCAGGTCGGAGTGGATCAGCCGGTCAACGGCTTCCGCCGCGCGGCCGGGGCCTTGTGTCGTCACGGTCGCGAAGCGTCCGCGCCCCGCGTTCGCGAGCAGGTGGCGCAGACGCTCGACGTCGAGCCGGATGTAGCCGGGCTTTTCGACGAGCCGCCAGAAGAGCGTGACGCCGCTCGCGACCGTGTCGATGGCGCGGCGCATGGCCTCGGCCATGTTGTCCGTCTCGGCGATGAGCTTGTCGAGCGGCAGGAAGAACGTCGCGTTCGCCGCGTCCTCGATCATGGACATGACGCCGCGCGCGTTGCGCTGGCGGTCTTCGCCCTCGAAGGTGAAGGGCGTCGTCGCGAAGACGATCGCCGGAACGCCGCGTGTGGCGAGGTGCTTGGCGATTTCGAGCGTCGCGCCGCCGCCGGTGCCGCCGCCGAGCGCCGTGACGAGCACGGCGAGCCGGACGTCCGCCAGGTGCTCGTCGAGCGCGCGGACGGAGCCTTCGGCCGCGAGGCGGCCCGCGACGAGGTCGCCGCCCGCGCCGCGTCCGGCGAGGCGTTCGCCGCCGAGCAGCGCGAAGGGCCCGCCGGCTTCGCCGGTCGCGGCGTCCGTGTCGGCGAGGACGACGCGCAGGGCGTCGCCGTAGGCGCGGCAGACGCCGCGCGCGATCGCGCAGCCGGCCGTGCCGACGCCGAGAAGGAGAAGGGGGGAACGGTCGCTCATTTGAAGAACCTCCCGAAGAGTCCGTCGAGGAGGGACTTCTCCTCGTAGTTCCGGTGCGCGTAGAGGAGCGCGCCCGCGATGGCCGCGAACGCGGGCGGGAAGGGCACGTCGTCGAGCCCGTCGACGTAGAGGGGCTTGCCGAGGCGCACGGACGTGCCGAGGACGTCTTCGGCGAGAGGCTCGATGTCGCGCATCTGCGCGCCGCCGCCGGTGAGGACGATGCCCGCGTGGAGGCGGTGGAGGAGGTCTTGCTCTTCCAGCGTCTCGCGCACCATCGTGAAGAGCTCGAGGAGGCGCGCGTTCACGACGGTGTCGAGCGCGCGGCGCGAGATCGTGCGGTTGTCCATGAGCGTGTTCGCGCCGCGCTCGACGCGGACGCGCGCGGACGCGCCTTCGGCCGCGCCGATGCGCGCGCTCGCCTCGTCCCTCTTCAGGCCCTCGGCCTGGGCGTGCGTCGTCTGGAACGCCTGGGCGATGTCGCTCGTCACGTGGTCGCCGCCGACGCCGAAGACGCCCGTCGAGACGGCGTAGCCGTCGGCGTAGACGGCATAGCCCGTCGAGCCGCCGCCCAGGTCGAGGACGAGCACGCCGTTCTTGCGCTCGTGGTCTTCGAGGACGGCGTCGGCGGCGCAGGTGACGGCGTAGAGCGGGTCGCGGATCTCGAGGTGCGCGGCTTCCGAGGCGGTGCGCGCGTCCTGGATGCGGTTGCGGTCGGCGTGGATCTGCAGCGTGTTGAGGCTCAGGACGCGCCCGGACATGCCGCGCGGCGCGGCGATGCCGCCGAGGCGGTCAAGGACGTAGTCCTGGTCGATGATGTCCAGGAGCTCGCGGTCGCGCGGCAGCGTCATCGCGTGCGCGTTGTGCTGGGCGGCGTCGATCTCGTCCGCGCCGACCTTCGCGCCCTCGACCTGCGTCGAGCCGGAGAAGGGGTCGGCCTTGATGGACTGGCCGGAGACGACGAGGAAGGCGTTGCCGAGGGTGATGCGGTCGCCGGAGGCTTCCTGCTTGCGTTCCGTCTGCTGGAGAACCGAGCGGATCGACTGGGTCGCCTGGCGGATGTCGAGGATCTGGCTCTTGCGCACGCCGGTCGAGGGGATCTCGGCGTGGCTGATGACGCGCAGACGGCCGTTCGCATCGACCTCGCCGATGGCGAGGACGGTGCGCGTGGTGCCGATTTCGAGTGCGGCGTGGAAATTGCTCATGCGCCTATTATAGCAAATCCGCCCGTCGGATTTTGATATAATGTCCCGTCAAACAGGTAAAACGACGACATGAGAACACTCCCGTTTGACAAGGCGAAGCTCGAAGAGATCGCGTCCCGCTGGCCGACGCCGTTCCACATCTACGACGCGAAGGCGATTCGCGCGAACGCGAAGCGGCTGAAGAAGGCGTTTGCATGGAACAAGGGCTTCCGCGAGTACTTTGCGGTCAAGGCCGCGCCGAATCCGCATCTCATGAAGCTCCTGAAGGAGTTCGGCTTCGGCAGCGACTGCTCGTCGATGGCCGAGCTTGTCCTCGCGGAGAAGGTCGGGAACGTCGGCGAGGCGATCATGTTCACATCGAACGACACGCCGGCGGAGGAGTTCCGCAAGGCGTGGGAACTGGGCGCGATCATCAACTTCGACGACATCACGCACTGGGCGTACTTCCAGAAGGAAGTCGGCGAATGTTCGGGCGATCGGGTCTTCTGCTGCCGCTACAATCCCGGTCCGCTCAAGGGCGGCAACGCGATCATCGGCAAGCCGGAGGAAGCGAAGTACGGCATGACGCGCGAGCAGCTTTTCGCCTGCTATGCGCAGATGAAGGCGGCGGGCGTGACGCGCTTCGGCCTGCACACGATGGTCGCCTCGAACGAGCTGGATCCGGCCTACATCGTCGACACGGCGCGGTTGCTCTTCGACCTCGTGGCCGACCTCACGCAGCAGCTCGGCATCACCTTCGAGTTCGTCAACATCGGCGGCGGCATCGGCATCCCCTACCGTCCCGACCAGAAGGCGATGGACCTCGAGGTCGTGAGCGACGGCATCCGGGCGGCCTACCGGGAGGTTGTCGAGGGGCGCGGCCTCAAGCCGCTCGCGCTTTACATGGAGTGCGGCCGCTGCATCACGGGGCCTTACGGCTACCTCGTCTCGCGCGTCCGCCACATCAAGAACACCTACCGCATGTACGCGGGCCTGGACGCCTGCATGTCGAACCTCATGCGTCCGGCGCTCTACGGCGCGTACCACGAGATCGTCGTGCCCGGCAAGGAGGGTTCGGGCGACACGACGGTCTACGACGTGACGGGTTCGCTCTGCGAGAACAACGACAAGTTCGCGATTCAGCGCGTCCTGCCCGTCCTCGCGCCCGGCGACCTCGTCGTCATCTGCGACGCGGGCGCGCATGGGCACGCGATGGGCTTCCAGTACAACGGCAAGCTGCGTTCGGCGGAACTGCTGCTGGAGGAGGACGGCTCGGTGCGCGAGATTCGCCGCGCCGAGACGCTGGACGACTACTTTGCGACATTGGACTTCGAGGCATGAACGCGGAGCTTTTGTCCCCGGCGGGGGATTTCGAGACGGCGCTCGCGGCGTTTGACGCGGGCGCGGACGCCGTCTACTGCGGGCTGTCCGACTTTTCCGCGCGCGCGTTCGCGAAGAACCTCTCCGACGGGGATCTCGCGAACCTGGTTGCCTGCGCGCGGGCGAAGGGGCGGCGCGTCTATGTCACGTTCAACACGCTGCTCGACGAAGACCAGCTGGAGGGCGCGGTCGAGGTGTTGGCGCGACTGGCGGAGATTGGGCCGGACGGCCTGATCGTGCAGGATCTCGGCGTCGCGAAGCTCGTGCGCGAGCATTTCCCGGAGCTGGAGCTTCATGCCTCGACGCAGCTGGTCGCCCACAACCTTGAAGGCGTTCTCGCGCTGAAGGAACGCGGCTTTCGCCGCGTCGTCCTCGCGCGCGAACTTTCCCTCGCGGAGGTGACGACGATCGCCGCCCGCTGCGGCGCGCGCAAGATCGCGGCGGACGGGCGTCCGGAACTGGAGCTTGAGGTGTTCGTCCACGGCGCGCTCTGCTATTCGCTGTCGGGCCTTTGCCTCTATGGTGCGCTTGAGAAGGGGCGCAGCGGGAATCGCGGCAAATGTCCGTACTGCTGTCGGCAGGGCATCTCGCGCGCGGACGGCCCGGCTTCGGCGGACGACGCGGAGGGGGTTGCCTATCCGTTTTCGATGAAGGATCTGCGGCTGGGGGCGGATGCGCGCAAGCTCGTCGAGGCAGGCGTCACCTCGCTCAAGATCGAGGGCCGCATGAAGTCGTCCCTCTACGTCGCGTCCGTGACGCGCCACTACCGCGACATTCTGGACGGCGCGCGCGCGCGCGTTTCGCCCGCCGACCTGGAGACGGTCTTTTCGCGCCGCACGACGGAACTCTACTTCAACGGACGCGGCGCGTCGCCGATTGACGCGGCGTCGCTCGGCCATCTCGGCACGTCCATCGGGACGGTCAAGCGCGTGACGCGCGACCGCGACGGGCGCGCCTGGCTGCGCTTCCACACGGCGCGCGGACTCGAAAAGCACGACGGCCTCCAGTTCGACGCCGTGGATGCGGACGGCCGCCACTTCGGCCTTGGCATCGTCGAGATGCGCCAGGCGATTTCGCGCCGTCCCGTCTTCGAGGTGAACGCGGGCGTGGACGTCGAGATCCTGCTGCCGGAGGACGGACAAGACGGGCCGTCGGAACTGGTGTCGGCGCTGAAGCCGGGCATGACGGTCTACTGCTCGATGTCGAACGCCGTCAAGCGGCTTTTCCCGACGCCGTCGTTCCGTCCGAGCGACTACGCGGGCGGTTGCGCGGTGGACGTCACGGTGACGCTGGCGAAAGACGGGCTGACGGCATCGGGCGTTGTCGTCGGCAAGGGACATCGGGATGCGGCGGGCGCGGCCGTTGGCGGGCGCGTGTTCCTGCCGCTGTCGCTGGACGCGGCGCGCGCGCCGGAGAAGACGGCGGCGGCCGTCGAGAAGGCGTTTGCGAAGCTGGGCGGTACGGGCTATCGGCTGGGGCATTTGACGGTCGAGGATCCGGAAGGGCTTTTTGCGCCGCCGGCGGCGCTCAACGACGCGCGGCGGGATCTCGTCGAGAAGCTAGACGCGGCGCGCGACCGCGCGCGGCAGGAACGGATCGCGCGGGCGACGGCGGCGTTCGAGGTAATCGAGGGTCCGGGTGCGTCGGCGGCCGTCGCGCGCGTGAAGGTGCGTCCCGGACAGAAGCTTCCGACGGGCGATTGGGACGAAGTCATCGTCGCGATCAATGCGGATACGGCGGACGAGCTGCCGCCCGAATGCCCAAACGCCCCGACCATTCGCCTGGCGCTTCCGGTCTACACGGCCGAGCCGTCGTTCAATCGGCTGCGCAGTGCGGTGAAGCGTCTTCTGCGCGGGGGCTATGCGAAATGGGAATGCGCCGACCTTGCGACGCTGCGGATGCTGCGCGCGCTTGGCGTGACGGACATCACGGCGGACTGGACGCTGGCCGCGTTCAATGCGTTGGCCTTGTCGGAACTCGCCGCCGGCGGCGTGACGCGGTTCGTCGCGAGTCCGGAGAACGGACGCGAGAACCTTCAGTACCTCGCCGAGTCGGGCTTTGCCGTCGAGTTCCTGACGCAGCAGTCGACGCCGCTTTTCCTCTCGCTCACCGAACCGGCGCCGTATTCGTCCGAGAGCGTCTGCACGTTCCGCAAGGACGGCCTGTGGGTGACGACGAAGCGCGTGCCGCGCACGTTTGACGTGCCGACGGGCGTTGCGACGCGCCTCGACCTCTCGTGGGAGCCGGACTGTGTTGACTGACACCCTGAAGCGGCTCGCGAAGTTCGCCTGGTTTCTTCCGGGCTTTCTTCTGTGGGCGGCGTTTCCGCCGATGGGCGAGGGGGCGGACTGCCTGTTCGCGCTTGCGCCCCTCCTCTGGCTCGCGCGGCGCGAGCAGCCGAGGCTGGCGGCGAAGCGGTGGTTCCAGAACGGTCTGTTCTTCTGGGTGGCGACGCTGGCGTGGATGCCCGCGATCGTCAAGAACGGCGGCCCGTGGCCGCTTGTCGTCCTCGGCTGGTTCGCCCTCGCGGCCTACTGCGCCGGGTATTTCGCGCTCTTCGGGTGGCTTGTGGCGCGCTACTGGCGCTGGGCGCGCGGCGTTCATGCCGCCGCGCCGGGGGATGGCGGACTCCTCCTGCGACTGCTGGGCGTTCTCGTCGTCGAACCGGTGCTCTGGTGCGGACTCGAACTTGTGCGGTCGCGGTTTCTGGGCGGATTCGCGTGGAATCAGCTTGGCGTCGTGCCGGCGAACTTCGGCTTCGGCGCGCCGGCGGCGTTGGGCGGAGTCTATCTGCTCTCGGCCGTCGTCCTGCTCGTGAACGGCACGGTTGCCGGCATTGCCGAGCGGATGTGGAAGCCGGCGCAGAGCGGCTTTGCGGGACTGAAGAAACTGGGCACGTTAGAGACGGTTACGGCGTTCGCGCTCATCTGGGCCGTCTATTCGTTCGCCCCAAACTTCCAGACGCCCCAACATCCAAGCCCTCAAACCACCAAACTCCCAAACGACCAGCCCTTTCTCAAAGTCTCCCTCGTCCAGCGGAACTTTCCGTGCGTCTTCAAGGCGCAGGAGGACGATCCGTATGCGGTCTACTCGAACCTGCTGCAGAACGTCGCGCTGTTGAAGCCTGATTTGGTCGTCTTGTCCGAAAGCGCGCTGTGCGAGTTCGGGCCTGTTGATCAGCAGGGGGCGTTGCGCTTTGTCGCGTTCGTGCGCGCGCAGACGGGGGCCTCGCTGCTTGCGGGCGGGACGCGCTACGCCGAGGGCAAGACCTACAATTCTGTTGCGCTGTACGGCCAAACGCCCCAACTCCCCAACCCCCAAACCCCCAAACTTCTCAACCTCCAAACCTACGACAAAGTCCATCTCGTTCCGTTTGGCGAGTTCATACCGGGGGACAAGTGGTTTCCGGCGTTGCAGAAGCTTGCGCCCGTCGGCTCGTGCACGCCGGGCGAGCCGCGTCTCCTCGACGTGACGCTGGCATCGGGTGAGGTCGTTCCCCTTGGCGTGGCGATCTGCTTTGAGGATACGGACGCGGCCTTGGTGCGGACGTTCGCGAAGATGGGCGCGAAGGCCCTTGTCTTCGTGACGAACGACAGCTGGTTCTCGCAGTCGGACGAGCCGTTGGCGCACGCCTGGCAGGCGACGGCGCGGGCTGTTGAGACGGGGCTTCCCGTCGTGCGCGTCGGCAATTCGGGCGTGACCGGGACGATTGCGCCGCGCGGACGGGCGGCGTGGCTGCTGGGCGAGGCGGGGCGGCCGCTCGTCGATCGTCCGGGCACGATGTTTGACCGCATTCCGATTGGGGAGGGCGTCGCCTTGACGCCCTACGTGCGGCTGGGGGACGCGCCGCTGGGCCTCGCGTTTGTCCTTCTTGTCGGCGGCATGGCCGGCGTGGCTCTTTGGGGTCGGCGGCGGATTTGATATAATCTCGTCCTGTGAACAATATCCACGTCATTATCGGAGAGGATGATTATCTCGTCGGCGAGGCCGCGAAGAAAGCGGTCGGTGAGGGCGTTGGACTGGAGGTCATTGACTCCGCAAATGCGACGAATGCCGAACTGCAGCTTGCCGATTTGGCGCGGGCGGAGGAGAGCGTCGCGACGCCGCCTTTCCTCGACCCGAAGAAGGTGACGTGGTGGAAGAACGTCGGCTTTCTGCCGGGCGGCAAGGCGTCCGAGGACGTGAAGACGGCGTTGGAGCGCTTTGCGAAGAGGCTGGCGGCCGCGCCGTTGCCGGAAAATCAGGTGTTCGTTCTGTCGGGCCCGCGCCTTCTCAAGACGTCCGTTTTCGCGAAGACGCTCCAGACGTGTGCGGAGGTCGTTGTCTTCGCCGCCGAGAAGCCCTGGGAGGCGGCGCGCAACGCCGTCGCGCGTGCGTCTGACTTTGCGCAGGAACTGGGGCTCGCCTTCGCGCCAGGCGTGGCGGAGCGGTTCGTCGCCGTCGTCGGGCCAGATGCGCGGTCGCTCCGAAGCGAACTTGAGAAGATGCGCGACTATCTGGGCGCGGGCGTGTCGTCCGTGACGGCGGCGGACGTGGAGGCGATTGCCTCGCCGGGGGTTGGCGTCGAGCCGTTGCCGTGGGATGTCACGGACGCGATTGGGCGGCGGGATCTTGGCGCCGCGCTTGCGGCGTTGCGTCCGTTCGAGCTTGAGAATGGCTTTGCCGTCTTCATGACGGGCGTCATCGAGCGGTTCTTCCGTCAGCTCCTCGACGTCGCGGCGGGGCGGACGGACGGCATGGCGCCGTTCACGGTGAAGAAGAACGAGGGCTTTTTGCGGAACTGGTCCGTGAACGAGCTGCGCGTGGCGCGCGCGCGGTTCGTTCTCCTGCGCGAGAAGGTCGTTTCGGGCGTCGCGAGCGGCGATTTGCTCGTCGTTCCGACGCTTGCGCGCGTGATGCGCCGGAGGAATGCGCGATGAGCCGAGAAGTCCTGAATCTCGTCCGTGCCGCCGAGCACGTCCATCTGGAGCCGAACGAGCTCAAGCACGTCGCCCAGCGCGGCGAGATCGAGGCGACGAAGCGCGGGGACGACTGGTTCTTCGAGCATCGCGCGCTGGACGAGTGGGCGCAGCGCAATCTCCTGGCGGCGAGCGAACGCGACCTTGCCGCGCTGCATCGGGCGATGATGGACGAGAACCGGCGCGCCGCGCACGCGGACTGGGGCGTGGCCGACCTCTTCCATGTCGAGACGATCGACCTGGCCGTGGGCGCGAAGGCGAAGGGCGGGCTGTTGCGCGACATGACGGATCTCGCGGAGAAGGGCGGGCTCGTCTACGATGCCGAGGGGCTGTTCAAGGAGCTGGTTGCTCGCGAGGAGGCGGCTTCGACGGCCATTGGCGAGGGCGTTGCGCTTTTGCATCCGCGCTTTCACGACCCGTATCTCTTCGAGGAGACGTTCGTCGCCTATGGCCGCACGACGCGCCCGGTCTTTTTCGGCGCGCCGGACGGCGAGGGGACGCGCCACTTCTTCCTCGTCTGCTCGACCGACCACGTGGCGCATCTCCACATCCTGGCGCGGTTGGCGATCCTTGCGCACGGCACGGATCTGATTGAGCGTCTGGATGCGGCGGAAGACGCCGAGGCCGTTCTCGCGGCCATCCGCGCGAGCGAGGCCCTGTATTGTACGGCTTAGGCGGACTTGGCGGACAGGGCTTTCGGGTTGCGCGTGCGCGGAGCCGTCAGTTGGTGCGCATGGGAACTTCGCGGAATCCGCTTTGATCCCTTGTCATAGGGACGCGGACGCGTCCCTTGGCAAGGCCTGCGGATTCGACATGATGAATTCGTGTGATCGGGGAGTTGCTATGAAAGACCTGCTTGAGCGAGGTCGATCATTTCGTGGCACCGCTGGTAGAGTTCCGCGCGCGTCGGCTGTCGGGGCGTCGCCGCGTAGAGGGAGAGAAAGAGCATGCGCCCCTGGGCGCAGAAGCGTTCCTTCTCGCGCGTCGGATGCCAGCGAGGGGCAAAGCCTTCGGGCGAGAGAACGATCAGCCCGCCGCCTATGTGGGCGATGGCGTTTCCGCAGGCCTTTTCGAGAGGACTCATGAAAGTCGAGACGCCGGCTCCGCCTGGCCCGATGCGCGTGGCTTGGGCCAGGAGCGCGTTCCATTCGCATGAGCCTTCCCGCGTCGCGCGATGTCCTTTGAACGGCGTCAGGACGGGCAGGTCGAGAAGCGCGCGGTTGCCATAGGCGAACCAGCGTCGGCCGAGGAAGGTGACTTCGCTCACGCGCCCGAAATACTGCGCATGGGCGCGGCGTTCCCAGGCGCGCGCGGCGTTCTCGCGAATGTAGCGGCGAAAGGCGGCGAGTTGCCCCTCCTTTTTGACGATCCAGTCATGCCAGTCACGTTCGAAGACGGGGCGAGGTGTCTTGAGGCTTTGGTCGCACGGGGTTTGGCCTGTCGCGGCGTCTGCCGCGACGACTTGCCAATAGGCCGTGCGCAGGGCCTTGGCGAGCTGGCTCACCAGAACCCCCAGCGCAACGCGATCGGGCGTTGCGCGAATCTTGAAGAGCAGATGGAGGTGGTCGGGCATGACGACAAAGGGCGAAATCGCCTCGCAGCAGCGCCATTTCGTAGGAAAGCCGCAGATAACTTTCGTGAAGGCGCGCGTCACCTCGTTTTCTATTAGCCCTTTCGGCCCGATTTCGGAAAACGCCATCAGCCCCTTGAGACGCTTCAAGGTGACCATGTAGAAAAACGGCGACTTGTAGTCAAAGCCCGGCAATCGACCCATGAAATTCGCTCCTTCGGCGTAGGTGTGTGCATTATAGCATTTCCCCGGCTCCTTGGAGACAGCCGATGGTGCTGGACAATCCTTTGGGTGACAAGATGCGAAGAGGCGGCGACCTCGACCGCCGCCAGATTTTTGGTATGATTCTTTGATTAACCACGAATTGCACGGATTTTCACGGAGTGGGGCGGCTTGTTTGACAGGGTTTGGCGTAAGATGATATACTTCGCGCATCGTTCTTTGACAGCGGCGAGCGTGGACAGACGCTTGCCACCGGCCAGAGGCGAATTTCAATAAAATAGGGAAAAAGGCCAGCCCTCTGTTTCGTATTCTATTGTAGTTTGCTGATGGCAAAACCTTTGATTCTTGGCCGCACATCGGGCTGAGAGGAGGAGGACTCGCGGAAACCCATCCGAGGCCCGCGAGGCGTACGCAGTCTTGCGTATTTGGCTTTGCTCGAAAATCGACCAAATCTTCAACCAAAAGCCGAATATGTAAGATGCGTCGCGTGATCGCTCACGCGGCGTGTCTTCTATTTTCGTGTTTTTGGTTAGGCGCTTGGTCGTGCCTTCGAGCAGAACATGAGTTGTGAAGACACGCCGCTCCTTATTTCCCGCGCGTGGCGGTTGTGTCTTGACTAGATCGGCGCGGGAAATCGTTTGGACATCTTTGTCCAAGCGTAAAACGGGATGCGGAAATGAAGATTGTGGTATCGATCGCAATCGTTTGTGCGGCGGGACTGTGGGTTGTCTGGTATAGGGCTGAAGCGGCCAAGCAGGAGCGGGCGGAACAGCGGCAGCAACAGCGAGAAGCGCAGGCTCGACAGGAAAAGCAAGAAGCGGAGCGGCGGGCGGAGGACGCACGTATCCAACGGGAGCGGCTGGCGGACGTTGCAAAGGAAGATGCCGTCAAGTTGTTCCTGCGTTATGTCGAGAAGGAAGAAGACCGATTGAAAGAATTCATTGAAGAAGCCAAGTTGATATGCGAAACGATTGCCGTCGATCAACAAAGCCTTTCGGATGAACTTGTTGTGATCGGACGGCAGAATGAGGGAGAGGCGGCCGCCAGTAGACAACGTGGGGAGAAGCGGAGGGACGAGGTCGAGTACGTGAAGCGGCTTTTGCGCTCACCTGTCCTCAACCGCTTGGCAGAGACCTATCTAGGCGAAGACCTATCGGCGATGCGTGCGGAGTTTCAGAATCAGATCGGAACGTTAACGGGTCTTCGTGACGATCTCACGAATCGGCGTGCGGCAAATCAACGCGCGTATGAAGCGGCCATTGGATCGGTTGACGACGATGTGAACAAGAAGAGCAAAATGGCACAGGAAAAGAGCAAGGAAACGCGAGAACACATCGAGAGCAATATGCGCGTTTTGGAATCTCGTGTGGAGGGGTTGCGTCAGAGAATCAGGAAACTTGAGACCAAAGTCGGCAAGTCCGCTTGGGACAATCGTGCGTTGGAGCGGCTGCGCAAGGAGTTGGAGGTCGCCGAGTTGCGGTTGTCGCATTATCGAGACGTTGAAGGACTGTCTTCCGTCAACAGATTGCAGAACGAGGCCTTGTTGGCGGAGACGCGCGCGCGTCGTGCGCATGACACCGCGTTGGATGCGCGAACTCGCGCGGACGATGAAGCGTTGGCGGCGTATACGCATGAAATGGGAATCTACACGGAAGCGTCTCGGTTCGAGGATCGTTCCCTTGATGCCATTCGCACGGCCATGCGGCGACGGCAAGACCTATTGGCCGTTCAGATGTCGGATGCACGGCATAAATTGGCGTTCCTCAAGGAGTCATCGACGAATATCGATTTCCTCAAGGCGGATGAAGTCGAGGATATGCGTCGGAAGATTGCCAAGCGGTTGAGCGTTCAGGTCATGGGCGAAGAGGAGGCGAAATGATTTTCTCGTTGGCGACATTGTTTGCTTTTGGCGTTGTCATCGGACCTCGTCCAGACGGCATTGTCCGTGATTCGTTTATCCGCGCCGGCGTGACATTAAAGGATTTTGATCGTTTAACCGAGGGCTCGAGAAGCGGAAAGACACATTATGCAGGGAATGGATCTGGGTTCTTCATCACGGAAGACGGCTACCTTGTGACGAATCATCATGTCATTGAAGATGCCGCAGAACTGGTTGTCGTGAAGGATGGCGTTGCATACCTTGCAGACGTGAAGGCCAAGAATCGGGAACTTGATCTTGCGCTGTTGAAGATCAATGCCTTCCCGCGTCCGACGGATGGTGTCTTGTACATTCGGGGGTTGCCGCGTTTTGCTCCGCTTTCGTGTTCAGACGAACCGTCGGCTCGTGTCGGTCAGACGGTTTTAGTCGTGGGTTTCCCGCAGATCGAATTGCAGGGGATAGAACCAAAAGTGACGCGCGGAATTGTTAGTAGTTTGAGTGGGGTTATGGGCGCAAAAGATCGGTTTCAGATGGATGCGGCCATCCAAGGAGGAAATTCCGGCGGGCCAGTTGTAGATGAATGGGGGCGTCTGATCGGTGTCTCGGTTTCAAGTTTGATAGTTGGCGAGAATGTGAATTATGCCGTGAACCTCGAAAGTGTCATGCGTTTTCTTCCGAAGGACATTGGATTTCGGTCGTCTGTTCGGCGGCGGAGGCGCGCCACATCAGATGTCGTAGCGGATGTCATCAAGTCAACGGCCTTGATTCTGAATTATGCTGAAGGTTCTCATGGGAATGTCGAACATCTAGCGTCGGACGTGGAGCGACGTGAAGCACAGACCGAACTGAGAAAGGGGGTTTTGGCCGCCCGGATGCACAGGCTTCGGCGTGAGTGGCGGGAGCTCAAGCGTGTGACAGATGCCATCTTGGCACGGCACGGCGAAGTTGACGATGTCCGAGACATGAATGACTTGGCGCGTGACGAGCTGGGGCTTCACCTTGTTCTTGTTGCGGAGGCGGACGGACGTGACGTGAAAGCCGTTGTTCGTCCCATCTGCGGGTTCAAGGAAGAGGTCGTCGAGTGCGAACGCCCGACAGCCGTCTTTGGTGGGCGCGAACGGAGAAACTTCCCGGTTGAAGCCGAACTGACGTTTGAAGATGGTGACTGGCTTTGGGCGGGGACGTTCACGTGCGTCTATGATTGGCATGGGACGAAGGAAGTCCGGATTAAGATGAAGCGAGTTGGAAAGAAAGGCGATAAATAATGAATCTCATTTGTGCGGAATGTGGCCGTGAAATGGTTGTTGACGGAATGCTTCAGGATGGGGACATCGTGGCTTGTCCGTCGTGCGGATTGGAGACGGAATATCGAAAGCCAAGTCGAATTGCCGTTCCAACAGGCTTTTCGGGTCGCGGCGGGAAGTCGGAATCGCCAGCAGAATCCCTGAAGGCTCGCCCAAAGTTGCGGGTCATACGCAAGGACACGCCAACGAAAGGCGGAACGCCTATCTCGAATGTTCCTTTGCCGAACCAGGCTCGTCATGATTTGCCGCCAAAGCCACCGCGTCCGCGTGCGCAAAAGACAGGAGGTTCAGGCGGGGGCGGTTCCGTTTCCCTGCTTCTTGTCTTGTTGGTGCTCGGTGCGACATATTGGGGGTATCGCACGTTCGTTTCGGAGCGCGCGGACATTGAAGAGCAGCCTGTCACCACGGATCAAAAACAGTCGGGTCTGGATGAGGCTGAGAAAGTTCGGCGACAAAAGGCAGAAGAGGAAGAAGCACTCCGTCAACGCGAGCGACAGCGCGAAAAAGAGCGAAAAGAACGAGAGCGAGCGGAGGCGCGCGCGGAGATGGCGCGGAATGCGGAGGCCGAAAAAGCCAATCGCCAGGCTTATCGTGTGGCGATGGACGCATTTTCCGGCAAGAGCAGCTATTTTGCCGTTGGCGTTCCCAAAGATGAGATTCCCGATCCACGGCAAACGGACGAGGCGTTGACGTTTTGGGCGGCGGACAAGTCGTTTTGTGAGCAAGGGCTGATTTATGAGATTCAGACAGGGGCTGGAGGCATTGCGTCTGTTCGTTCGCTCTCGGCGAGCGGCTCGCCAACGGAGGTTGGAAAAGACGAGTTTGTTCAGCGCCTGGAATCGGGCGTCTGGGCCGTTTCGACTGGAGAGGCGGTTTGGATTTTGGGGACGGGGAAGTCCGCTCGGCTTGTTCCGCTCCCGAAAGACAGAGAGGACGTTTGCCCGATGGGCGATGAACTGGGCGAGGCGATGGCTTCGATCATGGCGTTGCACATGAAGTTGCCAGATGTGCGCTATCGGCTCTCCTTAAAGCCCAAGTCGGGCGGGGAGGGCTTGCCGCTTGGCATCATTTCGGGGCGTGAGCGGCTGCCTTTCGTGCGTATGCGAGAGGCCGTCAAGAAGGTTGTGGCCGAACGGCAGGCGGCACAGGCTCTTGCCAAGTTGAAGAAGCCAAAAGCCAAGAGGTTCAAGCCGACGGTTATTTTCTACGATGGGAGCATTATCTCTAAGAGTTTGAATGGCGTGACGCGCGTTCCAAGGTCATTCACGTATTTGGGCACAAGCCGGGGCAACAACTATTCTCATGTGAACGACATTCGGGAGCGTGCCCGAGAGAAATGGGAGAAGATGCGCGCGGAAGCCGAACGTCAAGAGCGAAAGGCGCGCGAGGTCGAGGCGGAAAATGCTGCGGCTCTACAGGCGTACAAGCGCAAGCGCGCGGAACTGTCGCGCAATGTTGACGTGAGCGATCGGGATGTCGAGGCGGAATTAGCGAGGTATGGGCTGTTGGTTGAGCGAAGCCGGACGAAGATTCCGGACTAGCGGTTAGTCAGTCTGCTCGGATGTGGTATAATACGCCCTCATGTCCGACTTCGTCCATCTCCATCTCCACACGACCTATTCGCTCCTTGACGGGCAGTGCCAGATCGTGCCGCTCGTGAAGAAGGCGCGCAAGCTCGGCATGCCGGCCCTCGCCGTCACCGACCACGGCAACCTCTTCGCGCTCAAGAGCTTCTACGACGAGTGCCGCTCGAAAAAGGAGAAGACGTACGGCGACCTCGCCGGCGTGCACGTCAAGCCCATTCTGGGCTGCGAGGCCTACGTCACCTCGACGGGCGACTACAGGACGCGCGACAAGTCGGAATATCGCCATCACCTCTGCCTCCACGCGATGAACCTGACGGGCTACCACAACCTCGTCAAGCTCATCAGCGAAGCCCACATCAACGGCTTCTACATGCGGCCGCGCATCGATCATGCGCTCCTGGAGAAGTACCACGAGGGCCTGCACTGCTCCGCCGCGTGCATCGCGGGCGAAGTCGCGCGGGCGATCGACCAGGGCCGCATGGACGAGGCCGAGCGCGTCGCGAAATGGTACAAGGATCTCTTCGGCGAGAACTACTCGCTGGAGGTCATGCTCCACAAGGCTGCGAAGTCCGGGCCGGACGTTCCGCTGTCCGCGCAGAACGAGTTCGCCGACCTCTACCAGCGCCAGCTGAAGGTCGTGCGCGGCATGCTCGAACTCGGCAAGAAGCTCGACATCCGCGTCGTCGCGACGAACGACGTCCACTTCCTCGAGGCGGACGACGACGACTCGCACGACGTCCTCCTCGCGCTCTCGACGGGCAAGAAGATGTCCGACGAGAAGCGCATGGTCTACACGGGCCAGGAGTACTTCAAGAACGAGGCGGAGATGCGCGCGCTCTTCGCGGAGAATCCGGAGCTGATCGCGAACACGAAGGAGGTCGCCGACCGCATCGAGGAGTACGACCTCGACTCGCCGCCGATCATGCCGAAGTTCGCGATTCCGGTCTCGTTCGGCACGGAAGAGGGCTATGCGAAGGAATTCGACGAGGCGAAGCTGAAGGCCGAGTTCAACGTCCAGAAGGAAGGCAACTTCGACCGTCTCGGCGGCTACGACAAGGTGCTGCGCATCAAGTTCGAGGCGGACTACCTGGCCGACCTCGTCTGGAAGGGCGCGGCGATCCGCTGGGGCGACAAGGACGGGCAGGTTCCGGAGTCCGTGCGCGAGCGCGTCCAGTTCGAGCTGGACACGATCAAGCTCATGGGCTTCCCCGGCTACTTCCTCATCGTGCGCGACTACATCCGCGCGGCGCGCGAGGAGTGCGGCGTGTGGGTCGGCCCTGGGCGCGGCTCTGCCGCCGGCTCGGCCGTCGCGTACGCGCTCTGGATCACGAACGTCGATCCGCTCAAGTACGATCTCCTGTTCGAGCGATTCCTGAATCCCGACCGCATCTCGATGCCGGATATCGACGTCGACTTCGACGACGCGGGCCGCGAGCGCGTGCTCGACTACGTCACGCGCAAGTACGGCGCCGACCACGTCGCGCACATCGTGACGTTCGGCCAGATGGCCGCGAAGTCGGCGATCAAGGACGTCGGGCGCGTGATGGACTATCCGCTCCCCGACACGAACAAGCTCGCTTCCTACGTCCCCGACACGCCGAAGATCAACTTCAAGAAGGCGCGCAAGGAGTCGCCCGAACTGGAGGCCGCGTTCAACTCCGAAGACCCGGTCGTCCACAAGCTCATGGAGCGTGCGGGGCGGCTGGAGGGCTGCATCCGCCAGCCGGGCGTCCACGCCTGCGGCGTCATCATCTCGCGCGACCCGATCGCGGAGACGCTGCCCGTCATGCCGACGCCGGAGAAGAGCGGCGCGAAAGGCAAGGGGAAGGGCGCGGCGGACGGCGCCGGCGCGGAGGACAAGCTCCTGACGACGCAGTACGACGGGCATTTCGTCGAGCCGGTCGGCCTGCTCAAGATGGACTTCCTCGGACTCAAGACGCTGACGGTCGAGAAGGAGTGCGTCGCGCTCCTCGGCAAGAACAACCCGCGCGTCCCGGAGGCGATCCGCAACGCCGACGGCGAGCTTGACACCGACAAGATCCCGGACGACGACAAGGAGACGTACGCGCTCTTCGGGCGCGGCGAGACGACGGGCCTCTTCCAGTTCGAGTCGATGGGGATGAAGAAGTACCTCATGGCGCTCCAGCCCGAGAAGCTGACGGATCTCGTCGCCATGAACGCGCTCTACCGTCCTGGCCCGATGGCGTACATCCCCGACTTCATCGACCGCAAGCAGGGGCGCAAGCCCGTCGTCTACGACCACCCGGAGATGGAGAGCCGCCTGAAGGACACGTACGGCATCACCGTCTACCAGGAGCAGGTCATGTTGCTCTCGCGCGACCTCGCCGGCTTCACGCGCGGCGAGTCGGACAAGCTCCGCAAGGCCATGGGCAAGAAGCTCATGGACATCATGGCCGAGCTGAAGGCGAAGTTCATCAAGGGCTGTCTCGCGAACCCGAAGTTCATGACGGGGACGACGACGGTCGAGGGGCGCGCGCTCGACCTCACGAAGGAGGACGACGCGAAAGTCCTCATCGAGAAGATCTGGAAGGACTGGGAGGCGTTCGCCTCGTATGCGTTCAACAAGTCGCATTCCGTCTGCTACGCCTGGGTCGCCTACCAGACGGGCTTCCTGAAGGCGCACTATCCGGCCGAGTTCATGTGCGCGCAGATCTCGTCCGAAATCGGCAACTTCGACAAGCTCCCCGGCTTCGTCGCCGAGGCGCGCGACATCGGGCTGGAACTCTTGCTGCCGGACGTGAACGAGTCCGGCGCGCGCTTCGTGCCGGCGAAGGGGTCGAAGGGCATCCGCTACGGCCTGGGCGGCATCAAGGGCGTCGGCAACGCGGCGGCCGAGGCGATCGTCGCCGAGCGCGCGGCGAACGGGCCGTACACGGGATTCCTCGACTTCTGCCTCCGCCTCGGCGGCACGAACCTCGTCAACAAGCGCGTCCTCGAGAACCTGACGCGCACGGGCGCGTTCTCGACGCTGGAGCCGAACCGCGCGAAGCTCTTCCTCAACATCGAGTACGCGCTCAAGAAGGCGCAGCTGCGCGCGAAGGAGAAGGCGAGCGCGCAGACGAGTTTCTTTGACCTGATGGCGGGCGGCGACGAGAAGGCGGACGATTCGGAGCTTGCGGACGCGCCGCCGTTTGCGCCGGCGGAAGACCTCAAGAACGAGCGCGACCTCCTCGGCATCTACATTTCGGGCGACCCGATGGCCGCGTGCCGCCACTTCCTCGGCGACCTCTCCGTCGTGCACGTCGACCGCGAGGGCGCGGCGAACCTGCCGTTCTCGTTCGACAAGATCGCGAAGAGGCCGAAGGAGGAGGACGAGGCGGCGCCCGAAGACCCGGTGGCGGAGGATGCCGCGCCGGCGGCGGCCGAGGCGGTGGACGACGAGGACGAGGCGGCGGGCGCGCAGGCGGAAGACGATGCGTCGATCGAGGGGCTGCTGAAGCAGTCCGATCCGCAGGACTGGCCGCTCAAGTCGATGGCGCGCGGAATCGTCCGCGCGAAGGGCGAGGTTTCCTGGAGCGACAAGGCGGCGTTCGACAAGGCGGTGAACAAGGAGAAGGCGCGGCTCAAGAAGCGCGTCGATCCGATTCTCCTCAAGAAGCTCGACGTGCGGGCCGTCGGCATCCTCACGTCCTGTTCGGTGAAGACGCCGAAGCCGCGTCCCGACGGGACGGTCGGACAGAAGTGGGCGATCCTCGGTCTGGACGACGGGTGCGGGCACGCGGAGGGCGCGGCGTTCGCGAAGGTCTGGGAGAAGTGCAGCGCGCTGGAGGCGAAGGTCGATTCGCTCGTCCTCGTCTGCGGCGAGCTTTCGCACAAGACGACCTACGCGAAGGAGGACGTGCACCGCGAGAATCCGCAGGTCGGCGACCTGAACTTCACGGTCAAGGAGGCGTATCCGCTCGAAGAGGCGATGCCGCTTCTCTCGCAGGGGCTGCGCCTGCGCCTTTCCTACGACGATCCCGGGCTCAAGAAGAAGGTCGAGGCGATTCGCGCCGTCCTCTTGAAGAATCCGGGGACGCTTCCCGTCTTCCTCGACTTGCGCTATCCAAACGGGCGCGTCGTCGAGATTGACCTGGGCGCGCAGTTCCGCATTTCGGTGAACCTCACGTTCCTCTCGGAGCTGGACAAGGTCGTGCCCGCCGCCGACGCGACGTTCGGACTCGATCCGCGCCTGTCGCTCGAAGTCCGCGAACCGCCGCCGTGGGCGTGAGGCGCGGGCCTCGATTCTAGACGACGGGGCGGATGTACTTCGCCTTGACGGCGCGCCACAGGACGACGCAGAAGGCGGAGAGCGGAATCGCGAGCAGCATGCCGAGCACCGGGCCGAGCACCGTTGACCAGAAGAAGAAGCTGAAGATGACGCCCGCATAGCCGAGGCCCGTCTTGTTCCCCTGGATGCGCGGCGTGATCAGGTAGCCGTCCAGGAACTGCCCGGCGAGCCAGACGGCCAGCACGAGGAGCAGCCGCGTCAGGGAGCCGCCGTGCGGGAAGTAGGCGAGCGGAAGCGCGAGCGGGAGGCAGACGACCGAGCCGAAGAGCGGGATCAGGTTCAGGACGCCCAGCGCGAAGCCGACGAGGAAGCCGTACGGAAGCCCGACGAGCCAGAAGCCCGTGCCGTAGAGAAGGCCCTCGATGAGGCAGATGACGGTCTGCCGCTGGAAGAACGAGACGAGGATCTCGATGAAGGAATCGACCTGCGCAGCGAGGAAGTCGCGCGTCTCCGGCTTGAAGAACGGCAGGTGCGCGACGATTTCGCGGCCGCGCCGGTCTTTCGTCATCAGGAAGAAGACGAAGAAGATCAGCGTGACGAGCGCCGAGAGGACGCCGGTCAGGCACTTGAGCGCGCTTGTCCCCGCCTTGAGGGCCGTCGCGCCGTACTTCGCGTAGGCGTCGCCGAGGTCGTCGGGCCAGCCGAACTGGGCGAGCAGGGCGTGGAACTTCGGGAACGTCGTCTGGAACCAGGAGACGACCTGGTGGACGAGCGCCGGGCCTTGCGTGAGGAGATTCGAGATCTGGTCGATGATGACGGCGCCCGCATACCAGAGCAGGAGGCCGAGCGGCAGAAAGACCGTCAGGAGCATGGCGACGAGCGCGAGGGACGGGTTCTTCACGAGGTTCTTCCACCAGCCGTAGTAGGGCTTGAAGAAGAGCGCGAGGAAGAAGCCGAACAGGACTGGCACGATGGCCGCCGAGGCGAAGGCGAGGGCCTTCAGCACGCCCCAGGCGATGGCGGCGACAAACGCGGCGACGACGGCGACCGAGACGGACGTCAGCCCGTTTGCGATCACCTTTTTCTGAGTTTCCGTCAATTCGATCATGCGGGCATTATACCACAAATGGCCGTGCGCCCGTTATGGTATAATGGCGGAAAAAGACTTGAGTTGACAGAATTGACACAATGCTGAATTCGCTTTTACTGGCCGCGCTCGTCGTTGCGCACGATCCTGGCTACTACACGTCGCTTGCGAACCATGTCCGCCGCTGGCTGGGGCAGGAGCAGGTGGCGGCCCGCGTCGTGACGCCGCGCGAGATGTCCGCCGCGCTTGCGTCGGAGCGCATCGCCTTTCTCGTCGGGTTCGCGAATCCGACGGCGGCGGAGATGAAGACGCTTCGTGCGTTCCGCGCGCGCGGCGGCAAGCTCGTCGTCTTCCATTCCGCGTCGCCGGCCCTGGCCGACCTCCTGGGCGTGAAGCCCGTCGGCTATGCGTCCGCGCCCGCGCCGGGCGCGTACAGCCGCATGGTCTTCGCGGCGGGCGCGCTCGCGGGCGCGCCGCTGTCCATCCGCCAGACCTCGACCGTCCTTCAGCGGGCGCGTCCGATTCCCGGGCGGTCGCGGACGGTCGCGACGTGGGCTGACCGCGCGGGCCGTTCGACGGGCGAGCCGGCCTGGCTGGCGTCCGACGCCGGGTTCTGGATGACGCACGTCCTTCTGGCGGACGGCGACGAAGACCAGAAGGCGCGGCTTCTGGGCGCGCTCGTCGGCGCGGCCGATCCGTCGGCCTGGAGCCTCGCGGGGCATCGGCGGCGGGTGAGCGAAAAGGCCGCCGCGACGCGCGCGTATGCGCTTCGGCAAGTGCCGCGCGCGGGCGAGATCCATGCGACGTGGGATCATTCGGGATGCGGGCTCTACCCCGGCGACTGGGGCAAGACGATGCGCGTCCTGCGCGAGGCGCGCGTGACGGATCTCTTCGTCAATGTCGCGGGCGCGGCGTTCGCCCACTATCCGAGCGCCGTCCTGCCGCGCTCGAAGACGCTGGCGCAGGAGGGCGACCAGATGGCCGCCTGCCTCGCGGCGGCGCGGGGGACGGGCGTGAGCGTCCATGCCTGGGTCATCTGCTTTTCCGCGACGCGCGGCGCGCCCGCGACGCTGGACGACTACGCGCGGCGCGGCTGGCGGCTGAAGACGCCGAAGGGCGCGCTCACGGACTATCTCGACCCGTCGAACGCGCAGGTGCGCGGGCGCGTCCTTTCGGCGCTCGACGAGCTGCAGGCGCGCTATCCGTCGCTCGCGGGCATTCACCTCGACTTCGTGCGCTGGGGCGACGCGGCGGCGAAGCCCCGGAACGCGGCGGCGGTCGTCACGCAGTTCGTCTCCGAGGCGCGGCGGCGCGTCCGGAACCCGAAATGGCTCACGGCGGCCGTCTACGGCAAGTACCCGGCCTGTGTCGCGACGGTCGGGCAGGACTGGCTCGGCTGGCTGGACGCGGGGCTTGTGGACTATCTCGTGCCGATGGACTACTGCGAGTCAAACGCGAAGCTCGAAGAGCTCCTCGTGCAGCAGGCGACGCCGCGCCGCCACGCGCGCCGCATCGTCGTCGGCCTTGGCGTGACGGCGAACGAGTCGCGGCTGGACGCGCGGCAGGTCATCGAGCAGATCAACTTGGCGCGCAAGTACGGCTTCGCGGGCGTCTCGCTCTTCGATCTCGACACGACGCTGGAGAAGTCGGTCTTCCCCTATCTGAAACTTGGCATCTGGTGAGGCGGCGATGGCAGACGATTTGACTCGGTTCTCGGTTTCGCGCGTGACGCGCTTCTACGTTCCGCTCCTGCTGCAGGGGTTTTCGCAGTCGCTGTCCTATCCGCTCGTCGCCGGCATCGTCACGCATGGCGCGCACGGCGTCAACGCGCTCACGGCCTTCAGCCAGGGGCAGATGATCATGTTCATGGTCGGCGCGCTGGGCGGCGGACTCGTCACGACGGGGCTGGTCTTCGCGAAGACGTATTTTGGCTACGTCACGTTCAAGCGGCTCAACGCGCTCATGATGGCGGCCTTGCTCGCGCTCCAGTGTGTGCCCGCGCTGCCGGGGCTGGACGACTGGGTCTTCGGCGGGTTCTTCCACCTGCCGCCCGACCTTGCGGCCGTCGCGCGGGAAACGCTTCTCTGGGGCGTCTTCATGAACGCGGGCTTCTTCCTCCGCAACGTGCCGATGGTCGTGCTCTTCAACAACCTCGAAAGCGGCAAGTCAAACAACGCGACGCTGGCGCGCATCCTCGTGACGCTCGGCTTTTCCGTCGTCTTCCCGCGCGTCGGGCTTGTCGGCCCGTCCTGGGGGCTGTTCGCGCTCACGGTCGGCGTCTGGGTCGAGACGCTTCTCACGTGGCTCTACGCGTGGCCCTATGTCGCGCAACTCCCGAACCGTCCGGACGGCGCGGACGCGCATCGTCGCCACGCGGCGCTCCTGCCGTCCTCCGCCGCGCTCCTCGCCGAGCAGTTCAACTTCACGCTGCCGCTCGCGCTCGGCGGCTTCCTGCTCGCGAGCGCGCCGCTCGTCGTCGCGGCGTTCGTCGCGCGCACGGCGCACGCGGCGGACATGCTGGCCATCCACTACGTCACGCTCGGCGTCGCGAACCCCGTCGCGTTCGCCGCGCTGAAGCTCCAGACGGTCTCCGTCAAGTTCCTGCCGGAATATCCCGGCGACCGTCGGCTGCTCGCCTACGCCATTGTCGCGGGCCTGTGCCTGGGGGTCATTCCGCTTCTCTTCTCGACGGCGCTCGTCGGCGACTGGTACTTCGGCACGTTCCAGAACGTGCCCGCGCGCATTCGCCCGACGGCGCGGCTCGCGATCGGAATCTATTCGCTCATTGCCGTCATCCATGCCGTGCGTGCCCGGATCGAGGGCATCGCCGCCGCGCAGAAGCGTCCGAAGGCGGTCATGTGCGGGCAGATCGCCTACACGCTCTCGCTGTTTGCGACGCTGGCGCTCCTCCTGCCGCTCGGCGTCCCCGGCTGGGCGATGGCCGTCACGGCGATTTTCGTCGCGCCGATCTGCGTGACGCTCACGGTCTATGCGGCGTTGGCCGTGTCGGCGCGCGGAATCCGTCCCGTCCTCGTCCCGTTCGCCCTCGCCGCGCTTCTCCTGACGGGGACGGCTTCGGCGTCCGTGGGCGAGATGGTCGATTGGATCGATCCGATGATCGGTTCCGTGACGTATCCGCCGACGGAGCTGGCGGGACGCAACAAGGGGGACGGCGCGATCCACGGCTGCGGCAAGACGTTCCCCGGCGCGGCGACGCCGTTCGGGCAAGTCCAGCTCTCGCCCGACACGATTACGGGTGGCGACAACGGATCGGGCTATTCGTATCCGATGCGGACGATCGAGGGCTTCAGCTTCCTCCACATGAGCGGTGTCGGCGCGTACGGCGAGTTCGGCAATTTTCAGGTCATGCCGACGACGGGCCCGCGCGTGCTCGACCGCGAACGGGCGTGTTCGCCGTTCGACCACGCCCGCGAGACGGCGAAGGCCGGGTCCTACCGCGTCTCCCTCGACCGCTACGGCGTGGACGTCGAGCTGACGGCCGCGCGGACGGCGGGGATGCTGCGCTTTGCCTATCCGCCGACGGCGAACGCGCGCGTGCAGATCGACCTGGGGCGGCGGATCGGGCAGATGGAACGCTGGCTCGCGCATTCCGAGCAGCAGGTCACGGTCGTGGACGATCGGACGATCGAGGGCCGCATGACGTGTTCGGAGAAGGACGGCGGCTGGATTCATCTCGACGGGAAGGTCAACTACACGGTCTACTTCCACGCCGCGTTTTCCGAGCCGTTCCGGACGACGGGCGTCTGCGACAAGGGCGAGCTTCAGCCGCCGTCGGCCGTCCACACGGGGACGAACCTCCTCTTCTTTGCGGAGTTCGGCAGGCTGGCGAAGCCCCTGGTGATGTCCGCCGGCATCTCGTTCGAGTCGATTGCGGACGCGCGGGCGAATCATGCGCGCGACGTGCGCGGGCGGACGTTCGAGTCCGTGCGGGACGCGGCGCGGGCGTCTTGGGCGGCGGCGCTGTCGGGCATTTCCGTCACGGGCGGCACGGCGAAGGAACGGACGATTTTCGCGACGGCGCTCTACCACGCCTTCCTCGATCCGCGCGAAGTCGGGCGCGGCGACGGATTCGTCCGCCGGACGGTCTTTTCGGGCTGGGACGTCTTCCGCAGCGAAATGCCGCTGCTGACGCTTTTGCGTCCGGACGTGGTGTCGGACACGATCAACTCGATGATGGAAACGGTGACGTCGGGCAAGCGGACGACCTTGCCGCGTTGGGACATCTTCGGCTGTGCGTCGGGCTGCATGATTGGTCAGCCGATTGTTTCCGTGATGGCGGATGCCTATGAGAAGGGCATTCGCACGTTCGACGCGGCGCGGGCGCTCGACCTTGCCTGTCGTTCGCTGGAGGTCGAGTCGAACCGCCGCGATCTTGGGTTCACGCCGGGCAGCCTGTCGTGTACGCTGGAGTACGCCTACAACGACTGGTGCTGCGCGCGCCTCGCCGAGATGACGGGGCGGAAGGACGTGGCGGCGCGCTACGACGCCTACGCGCAGTTCTACACGAACTGCTGGTCGCGCGAAGCGGGCTGGATGCGGGCGCGGACGGCCGACGGCGGCTGGCTGCCGTGGAAGGGGCGCGAGGCGCACGGGCAGGGCTGCGTCGAGGCGAACCCCTGGCAGCAGGGGTGGTTTGTGCCGCACGATCCCGACGGTCTCATTCGCCTCATGGGCGGTAAGGCTCGCTTTACGGCGGAACTGGAGGCGTTCTTCAATGCGACGCCGGACGATTTCGGCTGGTGCGATTCCTACAACCATCCGAACGAGCCGTGCCACACGCTGCCGTTCCTCTTCGCGCTGTCGGAGAAGCCGGAGCTCGTCTCGACGTGGACGCGGCGGATTTGCGCGCGCGCCTACGACGTGGGGCCGTACGGGCTTTGCGGCAACGACGACGTCGGGCAGATGAGCGCCTGGTACGTGCTGGCGGCGATTGGCCTTCATCCGCTCTGCCCTGGCGACGGAAAGTGGTATCTCTGCGCCCCGCTGTTCAAGGAGACGGTCATTCGCCTCGACCCCGCGTATTACGCGGGCGGCACGTTCACGATCCGCGCGCCCGCCGCCGATGCGGCGCACGGACGGATTCGCGCCGTGCGCCTCAACGGGAAGCCGCTTGACCGCCCTTATGTCACCACGGCGGAAGTTGCGGCCGGCGGCGTCCTCGAATTCGACTTGTAGCCGCCGTCTTCGGCGAGTTTTTGCTATAATACGCGCCCATGAAAGAGTATGCGGTCGGTTTGGTTGGCGTCGGCGCGGTCGGCGCCGAGATGATCAAGGTCCTCAAGGAGCGCAAGTTCCCGCTGAAAGGGCAGGTGCAGGTCTTTGCCTCGCGTGCGCGCGACGAGAAGATTCTGGGCGAGACGTACCATGTGCGCAAGGCCGACGAGAACTGCTTCAACGGGCTGGACATCGTCCTGTTCGCCGGCAAGACCGACGTCGCGATCCAGCTGCGGGACGCCTGCGTGAAGGCGGGCGCGAAGATGATCGACAACTCGCGCGCGTTCCGCCAGGATCCGGACGTGCCGCTCGTCGTCCCGCAGGTGAACGCCGAAGACCTCGACTGGAACAAGGGCGTCATCGCGAACCCGAACTGCACGACGGCGATCATGCTGGAGGCCGTCGCGCCGCTTCACCGGGCGAAGGGCCTCAAGCGTCTCATCGCCTCGACCTACCAGGCCGCGTCGGGCGCCGGCGCGCCGGGGCTGGACGAGCTGGAAGGGCAGATCCGCGCCTACGCGAAGGGCGAGCCGCTGGCGGTCAAGGCGTTCCAGCACCAGCTCATGTGCAACCTGATTCCGCACATCGACAAGTTCGACGAGACGAACTGGTACACGCTGGAGGAGCTGAAGATGCGCAACGAGGCGCGCAAGATGCTGCACCTGCCGGATCTGCATCTCTCCTGCACGTGTGTGCGCGTGCCGATCGCGCGGGCGCACTCCGAGTCGCTGAACCTCGAGTTCGAGAACGAGATCACGCCAGAGGAGGCGCGCGAGATTCTGCAGGCGGCCGAGGGCGTGCGCGTCGTCGACGATCCGCTCGGCGGCGGCTATCCGATGCCGCTGGACGCGACGGCGAAGTATGACGTCCTCGCCGGGCGCATCCGCCGCGACATTTCGCGCGACGACAACCGGGGGCTGGAGATGTTCGTCTCCGGCGACCAGCTGCTGCGCGGCGCGGCGCTGAACGCCGTCGAGATTGCGGAGCACCTGATCAAGCGGAATCTCGTTTAATGTATCTCAAGCACCTCGAGATCATCGGCTTCAAGTCGTTTGCGGATCGCACGCGGCTCGACTTCGACCCCGGGCTGATTGCAATCGTCGGCCCGAACGGGTGCGGCAAGTCCAACGTGTCGGACGCGATCCGCTGGGTTCTCGGCGAGCAGAAGCCGACGGCGCTCCGCTGCTCGAAGCTCGTGGACGTCGTCTTCAACGGCACGGACACGCGCAAGCCGCTGGGCCTCGCCGAGGTCTCGATCACCTTCACCGACTGCGAGAAGGAACTGGGGACCGACTATCACGAGGTGACGATCACCCGCCGCGTCTACCGCGACGGTTCGGGCGAGTACTTCATCAACAAGCAGCAGAGCCGCCTCAAGGATGTCCAGCACCTCTTCATGGGCACGGGCATCGGCACGAGCTCGTACTCCGTCATGGCCCAGGGCCAGATCGACGCGATTCTCTCGTCGAAGCCCGAAGACCGCCGCGCCGTCTTCGAGGAGGCCGCCGGCATCACGAAGTTCAAGGCCGACCGCAAGGACGCTCTCCGCAAGATCGAGCAGACCGAGCAGAACCTCCTGCGCGAGGCGGACGTCCTGCGCGAGATGAAGCGTCAGATCGCCTCGCTTCAGCGGCAGGTCGGCAAGGCCCAGAAGTACAAGGAACTGCGCGACCAGCTGCGCGGGCTCGACATCTACGTCTCGAAGAACCGCATCCACGGCTACGACGAGGAACTGGAGCAGAACGCCCGCAGCCGCAACGAGATCGACGCGGCGATTGCCGAGGCGCAGGACACCGTGACGGCGGCGGAGAGTCTGGCGCAGGATCTGCACGCGCAGATCCACGTGCTGGAAGACCGCCTTCAGGCGCTTGCCGGCCAGCAGGCCGCCGCCGAGGCCGAATACGCCCGCGCGCGCGAGGTGATCGGCGTCAACGCGACGCGCGTCGAGGAATACCGCGCCTACATCGCCCGCGACCGCAACGAGATCGTCCAGACGAAGACGACGCTGGAGGAAGTCGCGATGCAGGCCGAGTCGCTCGACCAGAAGGCGCAGCTCCTGACGGACTCGCTGTCGGCCGCGAAGGAGGCTTTGGAGGCCGAGGAGGCCGATTTCAACGCCTTGCAGGACGCGATTGACGCGCAGCGCGCCGAAGTCGCGGCGAAGCGGCGCGAGGTCGCCGACACGACGCGCACGGGCACGCTCGTCAACGATGCGGACGTGAACCGCAACGGCGCCGTCGAGACGTGGCGGGCCGGGACGACCGTGACGACGATGATGAAGCGCGAGGATTTGATGGCGCTCGTCACGTCCGCCGAGGACGCGCTGCGCGAGATGGAGCTCAAGCACATTCCTGCCTCCCAGCGGCTCACCGAGCGGCGCATCGCCGCGAGCCAGATGGAGCAGGAGCTGTCGTTCATCGGCCAGCAGCGCGACGCGGCGAACCGGCGGCGTTCGGAGCTGGCGCACGCGGTTTCGGGGCGCGAAGACCAGATCGCCGGCTACGAGGACTCGATTCGCCGGCTGACGGACGAGTCGGGCGACCTCCTCTCCCAGCTCGACGAGCTCAAGGAGAAGGCTTCGGCGTTCGTTGACTGCATCAACGACGGGCGCGGCCAGCGCGCCGAGATGCTGGAGAAGATCGCCGTTGCCGACCAGGACGCCGCGCGCAAGCGCGCCGACCTCGACCGCGCGAAGGACGTGCGGAGCCGACTGGAGGTCGCGTCCGCCGAGGCGACGATGCGCCGCCAGAACGTCTACGAGCATTTGCAGGACGAGTACGGCCTCTTCGCCGACGCCGTCATGCGCGAGCCGGATCCGGAGTGGAAGAAGGGCGTCGTGCCGCCGCTGTCGGAACTGGAGGGAACGGTCGGCCGCCTGCAGGCCGAGATCGCCGCGCTTGGCCCGGTCAACATGGTCGCGATCGACGAGTGCCGCGAGCTGGAGGAGCGCTATGCGAAGGAGAAGGCGCAGGAAGAAGACCTCCTCGCCGCGAAGGCGCAGCTCCTCGACCTCATCAACAACCTGAACGGCACGTCGGGCGGGATGTTCCGCTCGACCTTCGAGCAGGCGAACAAGAACTTCCAGACGATGTTCACGCGGCTCTTCGGCGGCGGCGAGGCGCGGCTCGTCCTCTTGGAGAACGAGGAAGACCCGCTGGAATGCGGCATCGACATCATCGCCCGTCCGCCCGGGAAGCGTCCGCAGTCCGTCACGCTTCTCTCCGGCGGCGAGCGCACGATGACGGCGGTTGCGCTCCTGTTCTCGATCTTCATGATCAAGCCGGCGCCGTTCTGCATGCTGGACGAGCTGGACGCGGCCCTTGACGACGCGAACATCGGCCGCTTCGTCGAGCAGCTCAAGGAGTTCCTGCGCCAGTCGCAGTTCCTCATCATCACGCACAACCAGCACACGATCGCGGGTTCGGATCTCGTCTACGGCGTCTCGCAGCAGGAGAAGGGCGTCTCGCGCGTCATCTCGATGAAGCTCTCCGACCTCGGCGTCAAGGCGAAGAAGTGACGTTCGGGGACTGGGGCAGTCCCGAATCGGGAGTCTCGCAAATTTTTTGGAACAGGTAGAACAACGAAACAAATTAGACGAATCGAGGGTTTACGGCAATGGCCAAGACTGACATCACGGCGGACGAGCTCCGCGACCTCTATCTCACGTTCTTCGAGTCGAAGGGGCACAAGATCATCCCCGGCGCCTCGGTGATTCCCGAAAACGATCCGACCGTCCTCTTCACGACGGCGGGCATGCATCCGCTCGTGCCGTATCTGATGGGCGCGATGGAGCATCCGGCCGGGACGCGCCTGACGGACGTGCAGAAGTGCGTGCGCACGGGCGACATCGACGCGGTCGGCGACGCGGCGCATCTCACGTTCTTCGAGATGCTCGGCAACTGGTCGCTGAACGACTACTTCAAGAAGGAGGCGATCAGCTGGTCGTTCGAGTTCCTGACGACGAAGCTCGGCTTCAGTCCCGAACAGCTCAACGTCACGGTCTTCCGTGGCGAGGGGAAGCCGGGCGAGGACGGCTACATTCCGGCCGACGAGGAGGCCGTCGCGATCTGGAAGTCGTTGGGGCTGCCCGACGAGCGGATCTTCCGCCTGCCGCGCGAGGACAACTGGTGGGGTCCGGCCGGGACGACCGGCCCGTGCGGGCCGGACACCGAGATGTTCATCGACACGGGCAAGCCGACGTGCGGGCCGGACTGCCGCCCCGGCTGTTCCTGCGGCAAGTACATCGAGATCTGGAACGACGTCTTCATGCAGTACCTCAAGAACGAGGAGGGCAAGTTCGTTCCGCTCGGCCGACACAACGTCGACACGGGCATGGGCGTCGAACGCACGGTCTGTATGATGACGGGCGCGCCGACGGTCTATGACACGGAGATCTTCCAGCCGATCATGGCGAAGATCGACGAGCTGCGGGCCGCCGGCGGTGCGGACGGCGAGCGGCTGAACGCGGAGGAGACCCTCAAGGCGCGGCGCATCGTCGCCGACCACATGCGCACGGCGACGTTCATCCTCTGCGACCCGAAGGGCGGCGTGAAGCCGGGCAACGTCGGCGCGAACTACGTCCTGCGGCGTCTCATCCGCCGCGCGGTGCGCTACGCGCGCCAGCTCGGCATCGCCGAGGGCTTCACCGTGACGCTCGCCGAGGTCATCTGCGAGAAGTACAGCCACGTCTATCCGGAGCTCAAGGCGAACCTCGAGCAGTGCCGGCATGACCTGGAGGCCGAGGAGAAGCGCTTCAACGCGACGCTCGACAAGGGCGAGGCGATGTACAAGAAGGTCGCCGAGCAGCTCAAGGCGCACGGCCAGTCGCAGATCAGCGGCAAGACGGCGTTCAAGCTCTACGACACGTTCGGCTTCCCGTTCGAGATGACGTGCGAGATGGCGGCGAAGGACGGCCTCACGGTGGACAAGGACGGCTTCGAGGAGGCGAACCGCAAGCACCAGGAACTCTCGCGCACGACGAGCGCGGGCGCGTTCAAGGCAGGGCTTCAGGACAACTCCGAAGTCGTCACGCGCATGCACACGGCGACGCATCTCCTGCACGCGGCGCTTCATCAGGTGCTCGGCCCGACGGCGTTGCAGAAGGGCTCGAACATCACCGCCGAGCGTCTGCGCTTCGACTTCACCTGGCCGCAGCCGATGACGGCGGAGGAGAAGGCGAAGGTCGAGGAGCTCGTCAACGGCTGGATCGCCCAGGGGATTGACGTCACGAAGAAGATGACGACCGTCGAGGAGGCGAAGAAGGAAGGCGCGATGGCGCTCTTCGGCGCGAAGTACGGTGACCAGGTCTCGCTCTACTCGATCGGCGACGTCTCGAAGGAGATCTGCTGCGGGCCGCACGTGGCGAACACGAAGGAACTCGGCAGCTTCAAGATCGTCAAGGAGCAGAGCTCGTCCGCCGGGGTGCGTCGCATCAAGGCGGTCATCGGCAACCTCAGCTGAGGCTTGGGGGCGCGGGCGTGGCCGGCGAGACGGTCAAGTCGGAGGCGATCTGCCTGTCGGTCCGCCCGTGGTCGCAGACGAGCCACATCGTCGCGTGGCTGACGCCGCGCGGCAAGGTCGGGACGGTCGTGAAGGGCGCCGTCCGGCCGAAGAGCTTTTTCCTCGGCCAGTACGACCTCAACTACACGTGCGAGATCCTCTACTACGGCCGCGCGCGCGGCGACTTGCACGCGCTGCGCGACTGCGCGCCGCTCGTTCGGCGCGACGACCTGCGGACGGACTACCGGGCGCTCGTCTTGGCGGACTACTTTCGCCGCCTGGTCGCCGACTACGCGCCGGCGGGTCCGGAGTGCGCCGCCTGGTACGACCTTCTGACGGACGCCCTTGACGCGCTGGCGGCAGGGGGCGCGCCGGATGTCGGACGGCTTCTGTGCTTTGAGCTGGACGTGTTGCATCTCCTGGGCCTCGCGCCCGAGATCGAGGCCGCGTCCGGCGTCTTCCAGTTGCGCGGCGAGCGGACGATTCCCGTCTCGCGGGCCGTCGCGGCCTACCTGCGGAATCCCGGACAAGGTGCGCGCGATCCGAAAATCCCCCTTGACGCGGCACGGGTAATTGGTGTATTCTATCACTTCCACTTGGACTGTGCCCCCGACGTGCGGCGGACAGTTCTCGCGCTGATTTCGAAAAACAACGAAAGAACACGATAAGATGATGAACATGAAGGTGATGGGCGCCGCGCTTCTGGCCGGTGCGATGGCGATTGGGTGCTCGCAGAAGGCCTCGGAAGAGACGGCTGACGGCGTGGCCTTGACGGTGAACGGCCAGACGCTCACGAAGGCGCAGATCGCGGCCGACATCGAGAAGATTCTCGCGGCGCAGGGCGGCAAGATCCCCACGAACCAGCTCGCCTACGCGCGGCAGATGTTCGGCAATCAGCTTGCGCAGAGCTTCATCGTCGAGAACGTCCTCGTGGCGAAGGCGAAGGCCGAGGGCTTTGCCGTGACGGACGAGGATCGCAAGGCGCGCGAGGACGAGTTCCTCAAGGCGGCGGCGAACATGCCGGATGCGCCGAAGTCGGTCGAGGACTACTTCAAGAAGTTCCCGCTGGGCGAGGCGCGTGCGCGGGCCGAGTTCGAGAACGGCATTCTCATCGACAAGATGCTGAAGGCCTATCAGGCCAAGGAGGCGAAGAAGGACTTCGCGGCCGAGGCGCAGAAGCGGCTTGACGAGCTGACCGCGCAGAACGAGAAGGCGGCGACGGCGGAGAAGGATGCGCTCGCGAAGATCCAGGGCTTCAAGGCCGAGCTCGACAAGACGCCCGCGAAGGACGTCGCGGCGAAGTTCGCCGAGCTGGCGAAGGCGAATTCCGCCTGCCCGTCGTCCGCGAAGGGCGGCGACCTCGGCGAGTTCACGCATGGCCAGATGGTGAAGGAGTTCGACGAAGTCGCGTTCAAGCTGCCCGTCGGCAAGGTCTCCGATCCGGTGAAGACGCAGTTCGGCCAGCACCTCATCCTCGTGACGAAGAAGACGCCGGCCGTTGCGGCGAAGGGCGACACGCCCGCGACGCCTGAAAAGGTTCAGGCGAGCCACATCCTCGTCAAGACGACGGGTGTCCAGCCGCTTCCCAAGAAGGAAGACCTCGTGAAGATGCTGGAGAGCCAGGCCGAGCGCGCGTTCATGCAGACGTTCGTCATGGATCAGATTCGCGCGGCGAAGATCGAGGCGGCTGAGGAATACAAGCAGTTCCTTCCGCCTGCGGTTGAAAAGCCGACCGAGAAATGATATACTACGCTCTCATCGATTGAAAGGAAGATAAAAAATGAGCCAGCATGCATCTCTTAAGGGTTCCGGCAAGATTACCTCGAAGCGCAATGTCCTCAAGCGTTTTGAGCGCGTTGATCTCCTCCAGAAGCGTGGGGAGTGGAAGGAGGGTTGCCGCGGCCTTGGCTTGAAGAAGACCAAGCCCGAAGCCTAAGCCTTTTCCAAAGGTCAGTATTGGTGCGCCCGGATTTGAACATTCGGGCGTTTCTTTTTTCGGATTCACTTTTTGATGTTGTCGGAAGTGCCACGGGTGGCTGGCGACGCGCTGGTTCACCTCGTGGAATTGAAGCGGAAGCGAAAGTCAGAGACAGTATTCACCTCGCGGAAGCCATGTCGGGAGGCATCCGAAAAAGCTCGGAGCGAGCTGCTTCCCGCGCCGCAGCGATGGATGGCGTGCCTCTCTGATAATGGTTTTCAACGGGGCGGTTGCAGACAACGGCCCCGTTATGGTATACTACGCGAATCTGACAAAAAAAGAGAAAGTGTCAAAGATGAAAAAATTGCTTCTTGGCTTGTGTATGGGACTTCCGCTGGGCGCGGCCTATTCGGCTGGATTTGGCCTTTATGAGGCTTCTGCGCGCGGAAATGCGCTCGGTGGCACGCTCGTTGGTTCGACGAAGGATGCGTCGGCCGTCTACTACAACCCGGCAAACATGACAGAAACGACGAATGTGTCGGTCATGGTCGGCTCGACGCTTGTCTGGCTCTATTCGGACGTGACGGTGGACGGGCGGAGCGAGCGGAACATGAATCCCGGACTGTTCTGCATTCCGAACTTCTACCTGACGACGCCGGTGTGGGGCGATCTCTTCTTCGGCCTTGGCATTTTCTGCGAGAATGGCCTCGGCACGAAGTACGGCACGGACTGGACGCTTGCGGGCGACACGACCGAGACGACGCTGGAGCAGTTCACGCTCAACCCGAACCTCGCCTACAAGATCACCGAGTGGTGGTCGCTCGCGGCGGGCCTCAAGATGAGCTACATCACGTTCAACAACAAGAAGCGTCCGTACCATGGCACGCCGGGCTACAACCTTGAGTCGGAGCTGGACGGCGACGACGTCTCGATGGGCTACAACTTCGGCACGACGTTCCGGCTCTTTGAGAACGACGACCTCGGCCGCCTGAACCTCGGCGTCGTCTATCGCTCGCAGATCAAGCACAAAATCAAGGGCGACTTCGACATTCGCGGCTCCATCGGGCCGTATCCCTACCAGGCGTTGGGCGGCGACACGCACAGTGACGCGAGCGCGAAGCTGACGCTGCCGCAGTCGCTCACGGCCGGTCTCAACTGGGATTCGCCGAACGAGAAGTGGCACGTGGGCTTTGCGACGACGTGGACGCAGTGGTCGAGCGTGGACACGATCGCCTTCAAGATTCCGGCGCGCAAGCCGATTACCGGGGAGGCGACGTCGTTTGACCTGCCGCTGGAATGGGATGACGTCTGGCGTTTCTCGGTCGGTCTCGAATATGACGTCACGGACGACTTCTCGCTTCGTTGCGGCTATGTCTACGACATGGATCCCTCGTCGGAAGAGCGCGGCACGACGATGCTGCCGGGCGGCGACCGCAACATCATCGGCTTGGGTTGCGGCTACTATGTCTGGCGTTCGTTGCGCCTTGACCTCGGCTACAACCTCGTCAAGATGGATTCGGGCGAGCGGGAGATCGAAGGGCACATGTTCGGGACGCGCAACTCGTATTCGCACATGCTGTCGGCCTCGCTTTCCTACACGTTCTGATGGCGAATTTGGTATAATGCGCCCCGATGGCGAACAGGACGGTCAATCATCGGGAGCGCAAGCGTGAAATCCGCGCGATCAGCCTTCGGCTGTTCGCGCGGCATGGCTTTGACGACGTCAATTTCGGCATGATTGCCGAGGCGTGCGGCATTTCGCGGACGCTTCTCTACACCTACTTCAAGGACAAGCGCCAGATCTTCAACGAGGCGATTGACGAGGCGACGGACGTCGTCGGCGTCCGCTACCGCGAGATTGCGCGCTCGCGCCTGTCGGCAGACGCGAAATTGCGGCAGATTTGCATTGCCGTCTTCGCGCTGCTCTTCGACAACCGCGACTTCCTCTGCGTCATCGTCGATTTTCTCTGCGCCGTGCGGCGTGGCGGGACGATTCCCGTCGGCAACATCCTGCGGCACACGATGGGGTTGAAGCGCATTCTCCACTCGTTCATCGTCGAGGCGATCCACAGGGGCGAATACGACGCGGCCGTGAACGCCAACCGGGCGACGGCGCTTCTCTATTCCCAGTTCGAGACGGCCGTCCTGCGCATCGCCGTTTCGGGGCAGGCCGAGATTTCCGAGTCCATCGACGCGCTGAACGCGATTCTCTTTTCCTTTCGGTCGTCGCGCTAGGGAACGAAAAGCCCCGGCTCGGAACGTCCGAAGCCGGGGACCCGCTGTAACCACCAACAGGATTTTTTTTTCTCAGGCCATGTGTGCGTGTGGCCAGGAAATCAGAATGCGACGGCGAGCGCGAGGCCCGTCACGAAGTTGTAGCTCTCCGAGTAGGACTCCGTTCCCTCGTAGTTGCTCGCGGCGTCGCGGGCCGACGAGTCGAAGAGGTAGTCGTAGTAGGCGAGGTACGCGCCGAGCGAGACGCCGTCCGTGATGTTCCACGTGAACTCGCCCTTGAGGCAGGTGTCCATCAGGCTCTGGCGGTTGAGTCCGTTGACGTCCTCCAGGTAGGCCGTGACGCGACGCTGGTCGCCCCAGCCCTGCGCGAGCGAGACGCGGAAGGAGAGGATGTCGTCGTCGCCTTCTTCCTTGCCCTCGACGATCGAGAACGTGTGGCCGATCTCAAGGTTCAGGTAGGTGCCGTCGTCGCGGTCGATGTCGCGCTCGTAGGCGAACGTCGGCTCGAACCAGAGGTCGGGGAGACCGATCGAGAAGGTGATGAACTGCGTGTCGTCGTCCACGACGTCCGGATGCGCCTCGTACATGTAGCCGAGCTCGAACTCGACCGTCGTCGGCAGCCATGACACGTCATCCGGCCCGAACGCATGGCCAATCGCCACGCCGGGGTCGAGTTCCTGGTACCGGAACGCCCGGTCGCCGTAGCCCGCCTTTTCGCCGTAGCGCGACGTGTCGAAGATCGACTCGACGCTGAACGTCACCCAGTCGAAGAAGGTGAGGGCCGCCGACGGCGTGAGGATGGGGTCGTCGTTGTCCACGAGACCGTAGCTCATGAACTTGGAGTCGAACGCGAGTCCGGCTTCGGCCGCGACGATGGGCGTCTCGTTGAACGTCACGCCCTCGCCCATGGCCCAGTTGAGGCCCGACGAGTTGGCTTCCGTTTCCGCCCGAACGCTGCCGCAGAACGCGGCTGCACAGGCGAGTGCTGTCATGATGTGCTTTGAGTTCATTGTTTTGTTTTTTCCTTGTGTTTTGTTTGGCCGGTGGTTGGGCCGTTTGTTGATTGAGGTGTGTTTTTCTGATGTTTTGCCTCGGCGTTATGAGCCTCGACTTAGTTCATTAGAATTATCTTATTTTATTAGATACGGCTTACTTTGTCGTTAAAAAAAAATTAGTTCCTTACGATTCCCTTTTGTTCATTTTTGACGCGCGAATCAGTTGCGTCGCCCCTGCGTTTGTCGGCTGTCGGCTGTCTTTTGTCCTCTCTCTCTCTCTCTTCTGACGGGAGAGACGTGAGGGGCGAGAGCGACATGAGACGAGAGAGACATGAGGGGCATGAGGGGCATGAGGGGCGAGAGGGGCGAGAAGGGGCGAGGCGTTATTCGTGCTTCTTCTCGCAGCAGCAACACGCGTCGCCGCCACCGCAGGCCTTTCGGCTGCCGCCGCATTCGCACGGCGCGCCCTTGCGCCACGCCCGCCAGACGGCGAGCGCGGCCAGCGCAAGGACGAGTCCGAGGATGAGCGCCGAGCCGGCGTTCATGCGACCTCCTTCGGCGCCGGGCGGCAGATTGCCCAGAGCGCGAGCGCGTCGATGACGAGCGTGACGGCCGTCCAGAATCCGAAGCCGCCGCCGCAGACGAGCAGGCCGATCTGATAGGACGAGAGGGCGATCACGTAGCCGACGGCGAGCTGGAAGCCCATCGCGAACCAGCCCCACTTCTGCGAGCCCATCTCGCGGAAGGTCGTCGCGATCGCGACCATGCACGGCGGCACGAAGAGGTTGAAGACGAGGAACGAGAACGCCGCCAGCTTCGGGAACGCGCTCATGCCGCCGAAGAGGGCCGAGATGTTCGAGGCCGTCGTCGCGCCGCCGAGGTTCGCCGAGACGAGTCCGAGCGTCGCCGTCGCCTGCTCCTTGGCGATTTCGGCCGAGACCGTCGCCGCCGCGCCCTGCCACGTGCCGAAGCCAAGCGGCGCGAAGATCCACGCGATGCAGTTGCCGAGGTCATGGAGGATCGAACGCTCGATCTCCTCGTCCGCCAGAAGATTCAGCGACCAGTCGAAGTGCATGATGAACCAGAGGAAGACGCAGGCCGGGAAGATGATGACGCCCGCCTTGAGCATGTAGCCCTTCACGCGCTGCCACGTGTGGATGAGGATGCCGCGCACGGTCGGCAGGTGGTAGGCCGGCAGTTCCATCACGAACGGGGCCGCCTCGCCCGCGAATGCCCGCGACTTCTTGAGCGCGATGCCGCCGAGGACGATGATCGCGATGCCGATCACGTCCATGAGCGGCGCGACGTACCACATGTTGCGGAAGAAGATCGCCATGAACATCGCGATGATCACCGTCTTCGCGCCGCAGGGGATGAACGTCGCGAGGATGATCGTCATGCGGCGGTCGCGCTCGTTCTCGATCGTGCGCGCCGCCATGACGGCCGGCACGCCGCAGCCCTTGCCGACGATCATCGGGATGAAGCTCTTGCCGGAAAGCCCGAACTTGCGGAAGATCCGGTCCATGATGAACGCGACGCGCGCCATGTATCCGCAGTCCTCGAGGAACGCGAGGAAGAGGAACACGATCGTGATGACGGGCACGAAGCCGAGCACGGTCGCGACGCCGCCCCACGCGCCGTCGTTGACGAGCGAGGCGACCATTTCGGAGGCACCGGCCTTCTCAAGCCCCTCGGCGACGAGCGCGCCGATGCCCGGCACCCAGACGCCGTAGTCGGACGGATTCGGCTCCTCGACCTTCTTCGCGGCGTTGTAGGCGGCTTCGTCAATGTCCCATTCCTCGGCCGTCTCGCCGGTCTCCTCGTCCTCGATGGACGCCTTCTTCTCGCCGGCCTCCCACGCCGCGACGGTGGCCTCCGCCTTCGCGAAGTCCTCGCATGCCGTGTCGTAGTCCTTGCCGTCGACTTCGTGCATCGTGAACGGCAGATGCCAGCCGTCGCCGAGGAACTCGTCGTTCGCCCAGTCCGTGAGCCGCGTGCCCGGCCCGCAGTCCGAGACCGCGAGGAACCACATCACGCAGAGAGAGACGAGGAAGATCGGCAGCGCGAGGATCTTGTGCGTGACGATCTTGTCGATCTTGTCCGACAGGGTCAGAGCCTTCGCGTGACGCTTCTTCGCGACGGCCTTGCCGACGAGCGTCTTGATGAAGTCGTAGCGCTGGTTCGTGATGATTGACTCGGCGTCGTCGTCCAGTTCCCGCTCGCAGTCGCGGACATGCGCGTCGAGATGCTCCCGCGTCTTGGCGTCCAGCCCCAGGAGGTCGATGATCTCGGCGTCGCGCTCGAAGACCTTGACGGCGAACCAGCGGAGCGCGCGCGCGTCGACCTTGCCCTCGATCGTCTCTTCGATGTGGGCAATCGCGTGCTCGACCGGGCCGGTGAAGATGTGGGGAACGTCGGCCTGCTTGCCTTCCCGCGCGAGCGCCACGGCCCGCTCGGCGGCCTCGACGCTGCCCTCGTTGTGCTGGGCGCTGATGCCGACGACTTCGCAGCCGAGCGCGGACGCGATGCGGGCCATGTCGATCTTGTCGCCGTTCTTGCGCACGAGATCCATCATGTTGACCGCGACCACCATCGGCAGCCCCAGTTCGGCGAGCTGCGTCGTCAGGTAGAGGTTGCGCTCGATGTTCGTGCCGTCCACGATGTTCAGGATTGCCGACGGCGAGCCTTCGACGAGGAACCGCCGCGAGACCTTCTCCTCCAGCGAGTACGGCGAGAGCGAGTAGATGCCGGGCAAGTCCTGGATGACGACCGACTTGTTGCCCTTGAGAAGGCCGTCCTTCTCCTCGACCGTCACGCCCGGCCAGTTGCCGACATACTGGTTCGACCCCGTCAGCGCGTTGAAGAGCGTCGTCTTGCCGCAGTTTGGGTTGCCTGCAAGCGCGATCTTGACCACGCGCGGCTGTTCGCCTTTACCTTGGGTAATCTTGTTAGACATAACTAATTGACTCCTTAAAAAAAACGGGGCCGAGGTCTTACTCGACCTCGATCAGCGCGGCCTCGCTCTTGCGGATCGAGAGCTCGTAGCCGCGCACGGTCAGCTCCAGGGGGTCGCCGAGGGGGGCGATCTTGCGCACGGCGACTTCGGCGCCCTTGGTCAGCCCCATGTCCATGATGCGCCGCTTGACGGCGCCCTCGCCGTGGAGGCGGACGACGCGCGTCGCCGCGCCCACGGGAATGTCGTTGAGTGTCTTCATTTCGCTTTCCTTTTCAGATTTCAAAATGGCGTGTTTCAGACGGCCGCGCAGTCGATGCGGCGCGCGAGCTCGTCGTTGAGCGCAAGCCGGCTGTCGTGGATGCCGACGATCTTGCCGCCGTCCGTGTCCTCGATGATGCGGACGATCGTCCCCGCCGAGAATCCGAGGCTGCCGAGATGCTTGCGCGTGGCATCCGCCCCGCCGACGCGCATGACGCGCGCCGACTCCCCGGCCTTGAAGAACGACAATGGCATACCTGAATCTTTTCCTTTCTGCGTGGGTGCGCCGCCCTCCGTCGGTTAGACGGCACTAACTCACAACAGGCGCGAAGTTTACCAAATCTAATTTGCCGCTGTCAAGGGGACGGGTGGGCGGCGGGCGCGACTTTTTTGCGCCAATGGTTTTTTGCTATAATGTCCGCGCTATGAAACCGGTTGTCACCAAATCGAAAACATGAACGCGCGAATGTCGTTTCGGGTCGTTTTCATCTTGCTGTTGGTCGCGCTGGCCGTCGGCCTTTGGCAGACGTTCCGCACGGGCGTGGACGGCGCGCGGCTGGCGGCCGAGATCCGCGCGGAGTCGGAGGCCGTCCAGGCGCGTCTCGACGACCGCTTCGACCAGTTGGAGCGAAAGATGGAGGACGTCGAGGATCGGCTGGAACAGCACCTGGAGACGCTTGAAGACAAGATCGATCGGCTGATTGAGTTGGCGACGCCGCGTCTGCCGGACGGAATGGAGCTTGCGCCATGAGAATCCTGTTTTGCTGCCATGGGAACATCTGTCGTTCGCCCATGGCCGAGTTCGTCATGAAGAAACTGGCGTCCGAGGCAGGGCGCGATGACCTGTTCGTCGAATCGGCCGCGTTGCACACGGACGAAATCGGAAGCGACATCCATCCTGGGACGCGCGCCCAGCTGCGCACGCATGGCGTTCCGTTTGCGCCGCGCGCCGCGTGGCGGCTGACGGCGGACAAGGCGAAGACCTATGACCTCCTGATTGGCATGGACGAGGCGAACATCGCCGACCTGCGCCGTCTCGTCGGTCCGTCAGACCAGGGGAAAGTCCGTCTTCTGCTGTCGTTTGCCGGGCAGGGCCGCGCGATTGCCGATCCGTGGTACACGGGCGATTTCGACGCGACCTATCGCGATGTCCGCGCCGGATGCACGGCCTTGCTGGAAAGGCTGGAACAGGGGTCCGCCTCCGTCTCCTGAGCATTTTTGGTATACTACGCGCTTCCGAGCGTTCGGGCTTCCGGACGGAGGCCGAGCGGTTTTCGGCTTTAGATTTCAGAGAGGGACAAGAGAACAATGAAATATGACAAGAACCAGGCGTTGCTGGAATGCGCGATTCCGGGGCTTCCGCAGAAGAGCGGCAAGGTCCGCGACGTCTTTGACCTCGGCGACAAGCTGCTGATGGTCGTCACCGACCGCATCAGCGCGTTCGACGTGATTCTTCCGTGCGGCGTGCCGGACAAGGGCAAGGTCTTGAACCAGCTTTCGCTCTTCTGGCTCGACTTCTTCGGCGTGAAGAACCACCTCATCACGGCGGACGTGGAGGCGTATCCGGCGGAGCTTCAGCCCTACAAGGAGGACTTGCGCGGGCGTTCGATGCTCGTGAAGAAGGTGAACATGGTCGAGGTCGAGTGCATCGCGCGCGGCTATCTCACGGGGTCGGGCTGGAAGGAGTACCAGAAGTCGGGCACGGTGAACGGCGAGCGGCTGCGCGCGGGCTACGAGAACGCCTCCAAGCTTGACGAGGTGCTGTTCACGCCGACGACGAAGGCGGCGATCGGCGATCACGACGAGGCGATCAACTACGAGCAGACGAAGGCGCTCGTCGGAGAGGCGACGGCAAAGGCCCTCAAGGACGCGACGATCGGCCTTTACACGAAGGCGGCCGACTATGCGCGGGCGCGCGGCATCATCATCGCCGACACGAAGTTCGAGTTCGGAAAGGATGCGGACGGCTCGCTCATTTTGGCGGACGAGGTGCTGACGCCCGATTCGTCGCGCTTCTGGCCGGCGGAGAGCTACAAGGTCGGCGCGAATCCGCCGTCGCTGGACAAGCAGTACGTGCGCGACTGGCTGGATTCGGTTCACTTCAACCATCAGCCGCCGGGTCCGGTTCTGCCCGACGAGGTCATCGCGAAGACGCGCGAGATCTACGTCAAGGCCTACCGCGACCTTTCGGGGCGGGAGATCGGGTGAAGAAAATAATCGAATGTTCGAATGGTCGAATGTTCGAATGGCCGAGTGATTGGATGACCGAATGAATTGGATGGTCGGATGGCGGGAAGGCCGGACGGCCGAATGAGAAGACTTCAAAAAAGAAAGAGAGAAACACACATGGGAATGTTTGATCAGGTTCGCGAAGCCATGAAGATGCGCGCGGAGTCGAAGCGCATTGAGGCCGAAATCAAGAAGATCACCGCCGAGTACGCGAATGGCGGCATCACCGTCGTCGCCAAGGGCGACATGTCGATCGAGAAGATCGCCATCACGCCGGAGGCGTATGAGGAAGTCCTCAAGGGCAAGCTCGCGCGCTTCGAGACGATGCTCTTCAACGTCGTCAACGGCGCGCTCAAGCGGGCGCGCGAATCCGTCCAGGCCGAGATGATGAAGATGATGCAGGCGGGCGGCGGACTCGGCGGGCTGTTCGGAAAATAAATGCTTCCGCCGGTTGACGAGCTCGAGAAGTGTCTCGCGCGGTTGCCGGGCCTTGGCCGGCGTTCGGCCGCGCGCGCGGCGCTTGCGCTCGTGCGCGAGAAGGAGCGGCTGCTGAAGCCGCTCGTCTCGTCTTTGAACGTGGCCGAGGCGACGGTTTGCTGTTGCACGCGCTGCGGGGCGTTCACGACGCGCGACGCCAATCCGTGCGCGCTTTGCACGGACGCGACGCGCGCGGGCGAGCAGCTCTGCGTCGTCGAAGAGCCGGCGGACATCCTGCCGCTGGAGGCGTCGGGGGCCTTCCGTGGCCGCTACCATGCGCTGGGCGGCAAGCTTTCGCCGTCGCGGCGGCTTGGCCCCGAAAAGCTGCGGCTCGCCGAACTGCAGGATCGCGTCGTGCGCGGCGGTGTCCGCGAAGTCCTGCTGGCGCTCTCGACGGACATGGACGGCGACGCGACGGCGGGGTACATCGCCGAGCTTCTGCGCGGCACGGGCGCGCGGGTCACGCGCCTCGCGTTTGGGCTTCCCGCCGATTCGGGCATCGCCTATTCCGACCCGCTCACGCTTCGGCGTGCGATTCGCGGGCGGCAGGATGCGTGACGGACGATAGGCGCGCATGCGAATTTTTGGTATAATTCACGCCGAATGAAGTTCCGTCTTTTTCTTTTGCTTTCCTTTTGCGCGACGCTGCGGCTGTCGGTCGCCGAGTCGTTGTCGTCGGCGGCGGATGCGGGCGAGCCGGCGGACGTGAAGCCGGCGGCGACGCGCCTGGCGCGCATCACGTCCGACTCGACGTATTACGACCGCAAGGAGGGAATGGCCGTCTTCACGGGGCATGTCCACGTCGATGACGAGCAGTACCAGATGCACGCGGACAAGGCGTACGTCTTCATGACGACGACGAACACGCTCAAGCGCATCGTCGCGATCGGGAACATTGCGCTGACGAACGAGATGAAGCGCGCCTATGGGGCGAAGGCGTCCTACTACAAGGAAAGCGGCATGGTCGTCCTGTATGGCGGCGATGGGCAGAACGCGGAAATCGTTGATGCGTCGAAGGGGCAGAACCAGACGCTGCGCGGCTCGAAGATCAAGTTCTGGATCGGCTCCGAGCAGGCCGAAGTCCTTGACGCGACGATTGTCGCGCCCGTTTCGGGCGGCGGCGCGTCGGGCTTGGGCGACGTCATTCGCGGGGGGCTGGGGCGCTGACGGGCGCGGGCCTGTTGCAGAGCCGCGCGGCGAAATGCTATAATGTGCGAAACCCTCTGACCAAGAGATTCTAACCACCAACCAAAACCGAACCCGAAGGAGTTGCATGAAGAAGCTGATGGCCGCTGTGTGCGCGGCATCGTTGTTGTCCGTTTTCGCCGAGGAAAAGAAGGGTGAGGCCGAGGGGGTTGAAACCGAGTCGTCGCGTTTTCTCACGGTCTGGGGCTTTGGCAACTACGGCCTCTATTCGGGCTATCAGCTGTACGGGTCGCTCGTGAACGACAACCCGACGCTTCAGGGGTACGTTGACGCCAACGTCAGCATCGGCGACTTCGGCTATGTCGGCGTCGGCCTTTGGTCGAACACGGACTTGACGTCCCGCCGCCGCGACAACGAGCTGGGCCAGGCGTTCAACGAGTACGATCCGAACGTCCACTTCGGGCGCACGTTCTGGTTTGACGACGACAAGACGTGGGGGCTTGACTGGCGTTCGACGTTCGTGTGGTTCTACTATCCGCCGAAGAACTACAAGGGCGGGCGCGTGTCCAACCACACGACGTGGGACTTTGATCACAGCCTTGCGCTCGTGAACCCCTACGTGGTTCCGTACATCACGGCCGTCCGCGAGTACTCGAAGGGCGCGAACATCCTGATCTTCGGCCTCAAGAAGACGGTCGCCGTCGACGACGGCCTCTCGCTCACGCCGTATCTTGAGGGCGTCTGGCGCGAATCGCAGTACAACTGGTGCTTCCCGACGGCGTTCGACAGCGAGGTCGGCGGCATTCGCCACGCCAATTCGGGCCTTGCCACGATGAAGCTGGGCCTCGACGCGAACTACCAGATCAGCGAGCATTTCGGCCTCTTCGCGAAGGTCGCCTACTGTTGCGTCGTCGATCCGGATCTCCGTGACAACTGCGACGCGATCCGCGCGATGCCCTACAGCTGGTACAGCTACGGCTCGCGCAAGGACTTCGCGTGGGGCGGCGTCGGCGTGACGTTCAACTTCTAATCAACGATTTCGTGCTTGGATCAAGAGGGCGGGTGCTTTCGCGTTCAGGTGCAAAAAAGAAAACAAGGAAAGATCAGATGGAAATCTATGTTGGTAACCTCGCGTACGCGACGACCGACGACGGTCTGAAGGCGGCGTTCGCGCCATTCGGCGAAGTTACCGCCGTTCGCGTTGTCACCGATCGCATGACCGGTCGCAGCAAGGGATTCGGCTTCGTCACGATGCCCGACGCCGCTCAGGCGCAGGCTGCGATTGACGCGCTGAACGGACATGAGCTCGACGGGCGCACCGTGCGCGTCAACGAGTCGCAGCCCAAGCCCCGCGAAGAGCGCGAGGGCGGCTTCCGTGGTGGCCGTGGCGGCTTCGGCGGCGGTCGCGGCGGTTTCGGCGGCGGTCGTGGCGGCTTCCGTGGCGGCGATCGCGGCCCGCGTCGCGAAACCCGCTGGTAATCGAAGGATTGCCATTCAAGAGAAAAGGGGCACGGCTGTCTGGCCGTGCCTTTTTTGCGTCGCCCTCCGGCCACTTGCGCGAGGGGCTTCGGAATTGGTATACTACGCACTTAATGTTTGGGTTTCTTAAAAAGAAGTGTCGGAAGCCTGTCGTGTACGCGCGGCAGGAGCACTGCATTTCGCGCAAGAACATCGATCCCGATGCGCTGAAGGTGCTTTACCGCCTGTCCGACGCGGGCTATACCGCCTATCTGGTGGGCGGCGGCGTGCGCGACCTGCTTTTGGGCCGCGCGCCGAAGGACTTTGACGTCGGCACGTCGGCGCGGCCGAACGAGGTCAAGCGCGTCTTCCGCAACTGTTTCCTCATCGGTCGCCGCTTCCGCCTCGCGCATATCCGGTTCGGCGAGAAGGTGATCGAGACGGCGACGTTCCGCCAGAACTCGCAGACGGTCGGCGAGATCATCGAGCACGCGGCGGAAGGCCCGCAGGAGGACAACACGTTCGGAACGCCGGAGACCGACGCCTATCGGCGCGACTTCACGGTGAACGGCCTTTTCTATGACATCCGGGACTTCTCCGTCATCGACTGGGTCGGCGGCATGAGGGATCTCGAGAAGAAGGTCATTCGCGCGATCGGCGATCCGGCGATTCGCTTTCAGGAAGACCCGGTTCGGATGATGCGCGCGATCAAGTTCTCGTCGCGGCTCGGCTTCTCGATCGAGCGGCGGACGGCGGCGGCGATGAAGAAGTACCACCGCTGCATCCTGACGGCGGCCGTTCCGCGCGTGTGCGAAGAAGTCTTTCGCCTCTTCCCGTACGGTCACAGCGAGGAGGCGTTTCGCCAGCTGTACGACTACGGGCTCCTGGGCGACCTCGTGCCCGAACTGGCGGCGTTCATCGACCGGGACGGCGGAAAGAAGTCGAAGACCTTCCAGTACCTGAAGGTTCTTGACGACTACGAGCGAATGATGGCGCAGAAGGGGTTTGACGTCTCGAACGGTCTGCGCGCCGCCGTGCTGATGACGGCGTTCTTCCGCGCCGAGCGCAAGGACGGCGCGAGCCGCCGGGTCATGGAGTGCCTGACCAAGACGCTCGCGGCGCCGAAGGCGACGTTCTTCACGGCCGTCGTCCTGCAGGAATCGCTGAAGCGGTTGGCGCAGTCGCCGACGAAGGGCAAGCAGCGCTTTGTCTACAACCGCGACTTCCTCGACGCGCTGGACTATGCCCGCATCGTGGCGCGCGCCGAGAAGGGGAGCGAAAAGACCCTGAACGAATGGGCCGATCTCTACGACAAGAAAGAAGCGAACGAAGAAGCGAAAGGAACAGACGAATGAATCTCAAGAAGAACCCGGAACTCATCCCCTTGGTCGAATGGTGGGAGAAGGACGGCAAGCAGACGGTCGTGTGGCTGCTCGTCGCGGCGATTGCCGTGGGCGGCTGGTACGGGTGGAAGAACCATCGCGCGGCGATGAAGGCGGCGGCCGCCGATGCGGTCGTCAACGCCTACACGACGGAGGAAATCGAGGAGGCCGTCTCGAAGTTCTCTGGCACGGCGACGGCGGGCGCGCTCAAGCTGCGCCTCGCGAAGAACTACTTCGACAATGGCCGCTACGAGGAGTCCTTGGCGCAGTACGAGTCGCTGGACGGCAAGGCGCCGGATGGCTTTGCGGACGTGCCGGCCGTCGGCAAGGCGCAGTGCCTGGAGGCGCTCAGGAAATTCGACGAGGCCCTTGCCGCGTTCGACGCCTTCGCGCAGGCGAACCCGAAGAGCTACCTGGCGCTCACGGCGCAGCTGGGCGCGGCGCGCTGTCTGGCCGAGTCGGGCAAGAGGGACGAGGCCCTGAAGCGGCTTGCGGCGCTCAAGGACGCGAACAAGGACGACGAGATCGCAACGGCGCGCGTGGATGCGACCGAGGCGCTCGTGTCGCGCTACGCGCCGCCGACGGCTGTCCCGGCGAAGAAGTAGGAGGCGGCATTCTGCGCGCGTCCCCTCCACGGCGGTTTGATGGAATAGGCGCATGGTTGGCGGACTGATTGCCTTGTTGTTTGCGGGGGCTGCGGCGGGCCTCGCGTGGTATGTGGCGTCCGGCGTGAAGGTGCGCGCCGGATGGCAGAACGGCGAGTCGCCGTTGGCGCGGTATCTGGACGGCAAGCGGCGCGCGGCGTTCAACCGCCAGTTGCCGGAGGCCCTGGCGACGATGTCGAATGCGCTTCGGGCGGGCTTCTCGATTTCGCAGGCATTTGATTCCGTCGTCGAGCAGGGCGAGCCGCCGGTGAGCGAGGAGTTCGCGATTCTCCAGCGGCAGCTGCGGATTGGCATGGGGTTCGAGGAGGCCCTTGAGTCTCTTGCGCAGCGCGTCGGCTCGGAAGACCTGACGCTTGTCACGACGGCGATTCTCGTCTCCCGCAAGACGGGCGGGAACGTGACGGAGATCTTCGACCGGATCTCGGAGACGATTCGCGGCCGTCAGAAGGTCGAGCGAAAGGTGAAGTCGCTCACGGCGCAGGGCCGTCTGCAGGGGCTCATCGTCTCGGCGATGCCGCTTTTCCTGGGCGCCGTGATGACGCTGATCAAGCCGAAGATGATGATTCCGTTCCTGACGAGTTCGGCGGGCGTTCTGTCCGTCGCGGGGATGCTGGCCCTCATCGCGCTGGGCTGGCTGATGATCCGCAAGATCATCCGCATTGACGTCTGACCGGTTCCGCGCGTCGGCGGGGCTTGGGGCGGCGGTTTCTGTTAATGCGCCGTTAATGCTGATGTGGTATAATCGCGTTCGTTGACTTGGAGAATCGAAACATCAACGACAAGGAAGGAGAATCGACTATGGAGACGGATCAGATCAAGCTTCTGCGGCAGATGCAGCACCTTCTGCTGATTCGAGACGAGCACGTGAACGTGGGGACGGGCGAACGGGTTGGCGAACTCGGCGATGCCGTCGAGCGGCTGCGTCTGCAGCTCGAGCCGGACGTGGCTGCGCTCGTTCGCCGGCTCCAGACGAAGGATCGTCTCTTCCTCTCGCCGGTCGCGCGCGGGAACTGCTCGGCGTGCGGCCTTCGCGTCCCGATTTCGGCGCTTCAGCACGTCTTGGGCGGCGACCGCCTCGTCACGTGCGCGAGCTGCGGACGCATCCTTTACCGTCCGGACGTGAAGGCGACGGGCTTGCGGCCGGGCGAGCCGGATCCGAAGTTTCTCCTGTCGCGCTTCAGCACGCCGAAACTGATGCTGGCGGATCTCAAGGCGGAGACGCCGGCGGACGCGATTACCGAACTGTGCGCGGTCTTGGCGAAGGAGAAGATGATCGAAGACCCGACGGCCGTCGTGGCGGCGGCGCTCGCGCGCGAGAAGATTCTCACGACGGCGGTGGGGCATGGCCTGGCGTTTCCGCACATGCGGGGCATTGAGGAGGGCGTCCTCACCTTTGCGGCGGGCCTTTCGCGGAAGGGGATCGACTGGAACGGCGAGAAGGTGAACCTCGTCGTGTTCACCGCGCTGCCCGTCGTCGCCTCGCCGTTCTACCTGAAGCTGATCGCCGCGTTCGCGAAGACGTTCGAGGACGGGGAGGCGTTGCCGTTCGTCCTCGCGGCGATGGACGCCAAGTCGATGTGGAAGGAGCTGAACAAGGCGACGCGCGTCGCCGTCAAGGGCCTCTAGCGCCGGTTGTGGTATAATCTGCGGCGATGGAACGACGAGAAGAGATCGCGGCGGCGATGGAGGCGTGGTTCGCGGCGGCGAAGCGTCCGATGCCCTGGCGAAAGAAGCCGACGCCCTACGCCTGCTGGCTGTCCGAGATCATGATGCAGCAGACGACGTATGCGTCGGTTCTGCCGTACTATACGCGCTTCCTCAGGCGGTTCCCGACGGTCGAGGCGCTGGCGGCGGCCGACGAGGGCGACGTCCTGAAGGCGTGGGAGGGCCTGGGCTACTACGCCCGCGCGCGCAATCTCCTCAAGGCGGCGAAGGCGTTCGTCGCGTCGGGGCGCGTCGTCTGGCCGGACAGCGCGGCGGCGTGGGCGCAGGTTCCCGGCGTCGGGTCCTACACGGCGGCCGCGCTCGCGAGCGTCCTCCTCGGCGCGCGCGTGCCGGTGGTGGACGGCAATGTCGCGCGCGTCTTTGCGCGCGTCTGGGAGCTGGGGGACGACTTCCGGAAGCTGCCCGCGCGCCAGCGGCTCGCGGCGCGGCTTCAGCGCGAGATCGACCGCGCCGCCGTGCCGGGCGACTTCAACCAGGCGATGATGGAACTGGGCGCGCTCGTCTGCACGCCGACGAATCCGTCGTGCGCGGCCTGTCCGCTTGCGGCGGTCTGCGGCGCGGCACGCCACGGCACGCAGGCCGCGTTTCCGGTCAAGGCGCGGCGGAAGGAGCTGCCCGTGCGGCAGGTGACGGCCGTCGTCGTCGCGGATGCGGCGGGGCGCGTCCTGCTCGCCCAGAATCGGGAGGGCGGCCTCCTGAAGGGCCTGTGGGAACTGCCGGCCGTCGCGCCCGCCGCCGCGCGGACGCAGGTCTTTTCGCATTTCAAGCTGGAGCTGCGGACGGTGCGGACCGTGCGCGCCGACGCCGAGTTTCGGAATCCGCGCGAGGTGCCGCTCACGACGGCGACGCGCAAGGTCCTCGTGCAGGAGGGCCTGCTGGAGGAATCGTAAATGGGGCAGGTCAACTGGATCACGGTCGGGATGCTCGTCGTCTCGAATCTCATCATGCTCTACGCCTGGTACGGGCATTTGCGGACGCTGGGCAATGCGCCCATCTGGACGGCGATTCTCGTCTCGTGGGCGATTGCGCTGTTCGAGTATTGCGTCGCGGTGCCGGCGAACCGGATCGGGTCGAAGACGATGACGCTGGAACAGCTCAAGATCGTGCAGGAGGCCGTCTCGCTGCTCGTCTTCGTGCCGTTTTCGATGGTCGTCATGAAGCAGGGCGTGACGTGGAACTACGCGGCGGCGGCCGTCTGCATCTTTGCCGCCGTCTACTTCGTCTTCCGTGGCTAGGGGGCGGTTTTGCGGACAAGACCCTGGATATTGACGGGAAAAAGGCGGCCGGAAATACCCCCCTTGTCAGGATCGGGCGGTTTTCGGTATAATACGCAAATAATTTTCAACCAAAAGGAAGAAAGAAGAAAATGGCAAAGCGCGACATTCCGCTCGATCACGTGAGAAACTTCGGCATCATGGCCCACATCGACGGTGGCAAGACCACGACGTCCGAGCGTATTCTCTTCTATTCCGGCAAGAACTACAAGATCGGCGAGGTGCATGACGGCGCGGCGACGATGGACTTCATGGCCCAGGAGCAGGAGCGCGGCATCACGATTCAGTCGGCGGCGACGTGCGTCCAGTGGGGTGCCTACCGCCTCTCCCTCATCGACACTCCCGGACACGTTGACTTCACGGCCGAGGTCGAGCGCTCGCTGCGCGTCCTCGACGGCGCGGTCGCGCTCTACTGCGCGGTCGGCGGCGTCCAGCCCCAGTCCGAGCAGGTGTGGCGTCAGAGCGAGAAGTACAAGGTGCCGAAGATCGCGTTCGTCAACAAGATGGACCGCGTCGGCGCGAACTTCTACTCCGTCATGGAGCAGATGAAGAGCCAGCTCAACGCGAACCCGGTTCCGATGGTCATTCCGATCGGCGCGGCGGAGACGTTCGACGGCGTCATCGACCTCGTCAAGATGAAAGCCCTCTACTTCGACATGAAGTCGCTCGGCAAGACGGTTCTTGAGAAGGACATCCCGGAGGAGTACCTCGCGAAGGCGCAGGAGTACCGCCAGAAGATGGTCGAGTCGGCGGCCGAGCAGGACGACGCGCTCATGGAGAAGTTCTTCGCGGGCGAAGAGCTCACGAACGACGAGATCAAGAAGGCGATCCGCAAGGGTACGCTCGCGCGGACGATTACGCCGGCGTTCTGCGGCACGGCGTTCAAGGACAAGGGCATCCAGCCGCTTCTTGACGCGGTCTGCGACTACCTGCCGTCTCCGCTGGACGCGGGTCCGGCCGTCTCGGCCGACGATCCGTCCCAGAAGCGCGAGGTGAGCGACACCGAGCCGTTCTGCGGCCTTGCGTTCAAGATCATGAACGATCCGCGTTCGGGCGGCAAGATCACGTTCGTGCGCGTCTATTCGGGCACGCTCAAGCTGGGCGAGGAGCTCCTCGACTCGACGATCAACAAGGAGCAGCGCATTTCGCGTCTCTTCCGCATGCACGCCTCGAAGCAGGAGCCGCTGGAAGAGGCGCACGCGGGCGACATCGTCGCGTGCGTCGGCCTGACCGAGACGCGCACGGGCGACACGCTCTGCAACCCGGACAAGCCGATTACGCTTGAGTCGATCGACTTCCCGGCGCCGGTCATCTCGGTCGCCGTCAAGCCGAAGAGCCGTGGCGACAACGAGAAGCTTGGCGTCGCGCTCCACGCGCTGGCGATGGAAGACCCGACCTTCGTCGTCACCTTCGATCAGGAGACGAGCGAGACGATCATCGCCGGCATGGGCGAGCTTTACCTGGAGGTCATCGTCGACCGCCTGAAGCGCGAGTTCAACGTCGAGTGCGACGTCGGCGCGCCGCAGGTCGCGTACCGCGAGACAATCACGGTGCCGGTCGACAACGAGTACAAGCACGTCAAGCAGTCCGGCGGCCGAGGCCAGTACGCGCACGTCTGTCTCAAGCTCGCGCCGCAGGAGCCGGGCAAGGGCTTCGAGTTCGTCAACGAGGTCAAGGGCGGCGTCATTCCGACGGAGTACATTCCGGCGGTCGAGAAGGGCGTCAAGAAGGCGCTCGAGTCCGGCCCGCTGGCGGGCTTCCCGGTCGTGGACGTCAAGGCGACGGTCTACTTCGGCTCGTACCACGAGGTCGACTCGAACGAGTTCGCGTTCATCACCTGCGCAATGCAGTGCTTCAAGCAGGCGTTCCTGAAGGCGAAGCCGCAGCTCCTCGAGCCGATGATGGATGTCGAGGTCGTCGTCCCCGAACAGTACATGGGCGCGGCGAACGGCTCGATCAACCAGCGTCGCGGCCGCATCGAGGGCATGGAAGACCGCGCGGGCGTCAAGCTCCTCAAGGCGACGGTCCCGCTCGGCGAAATGTTCGGCTACTCGAATGCGATTCGTACGGTCACGCAGGGCCGTGGCTCGTTCACGATGATCTTCAAGCAGTACGAGGCCGTGCCGAAGAACATTGCGCAGACGGTCATCGAGAAGCGCGTGAAGGAAGGCAAGGTTCGCCCGATGGCCGACTAAACGGCTCTTCGTTCGAATCAGACGGAAAGCGGCGCGGGTGACTGCGCCGCTTTCCGTTTTTTCGGCGGCGGGGTCAGCGTCGGCCGCGTGTCGCGAAGCGTCTCAAGGGCGTGGCGCAGACGGTGCGCGCTCCCGGCCGAACACAGCGAGACGCGCAGAAAGGCGTCTTTTGCACCGCGCACGACGGCGAAACGGTCGGAGTGGAGAACGCGAATCCCCGCCGCACGGCAGATTCGCTCGATTTCCGGCCCGCGCCCTGTCGTCCCCGGCAGCGGGAGCATGCGGAAGAGACGGTGCGCATCACCGCCCGTGTCCGAGTCGGGAAAGACGGCGTCGAAAATCCGGTTGGCCTTTTCCGCCGCTTTCGCCTTGGTCGCGAGGACGGCTTCCGCCGCGCCCGAAAGGACGAGTTCGCCAAGGATCTCCGCATCGAGCGCACTTGCCTTGATGGTCGCGTGGTGAAGTCCCGTGAAGAGTCGGTCGCGAACGGCGGCCGGGGCGCAGACATAGGTGGCGCGCAGGCCAGGCGCGAGCAGGCGCGTCGAACCCGCGAGATAGATCGTGCGTTCCGGCAGTCGCGCGAAGAGCGTCCGTTGTCCGGGACGGGGCGGACACAGGGAGGCGTCGTCCTCCAGCAGGAGCAGGCCACGCCTGGCCGCAACGGCTGCGAGTTCGTCCTTTCGCCCTTCGGCGAGCGTCAGGGTCGTCGGATTCGCGCAGTTCGGCATGAGGAAGACACCCGTCACGCCGTGTTGCGCTGCCGCGTCGAGCGCGTCGGGACGCATGCCGTGCGCATCATCCGCGACGGGCACGAGCCGAACGCCCGCGAGCCGTGCGAACGCCAGGAGATTTCCGTACGTGAACGGATCGACGGCTAGCGCGTCGCCGACGCCGAAGACGGAGAGGAGCGCCGTCGAGAGCGCGCCCTGCACGCCGGGGAAGACGGCAATGCGGTCGTCGGGCGCGACGATGCCGCCGCGCGCAAGCCAATGCCGGCCCGCGACCCGATGCCGTCGAAGGCCCTCCCGGTCGCCGTAGGTGAAGAGGCGTTGCGCCGTCTCGCGCGCGAGGACGGTCTGCGCCGCGTGGACGACGGCCGCCGCGCCGATTTCGGGGAAAGCCTGGACGACGCCAAGATCGACGAGCCGGTCGTCTTCTTCGGTATCCGCCGCGTCGCGAACGGACGCGACGAAGGTGCCGCGCCCGGTGACGCCGTAGACGAGGCCCTTGGCACGGCAGACGCCGTAGGCGCGCGTGACGGTCGTGAAGTCGATGTCGAGGAAGTCGGCGAGTTCGCGCTGCGGCGGAAGCCGCGTCCCCGGCGGCAACGCGCCCGACCGCACGTCGCGCTCCAGCGCGGCCGCAAGCGACAGATAGAGAGGGCCTGGCCCCAGCGTTTCGCGCGCGGGCTTCCAGTTCATCGGATAGGATTCGAACGAATTGACGGGCATTTTATCCTCGCTTCAAGGCCGCATTATATCAAACTGCCGCGTCGAGGGACGGACGAAGACGCGAATGTGGTATAATTTCCCGAACTGTTCCGACGGCGGAACGAATGGAGGGGAGAGCGGACACATGAATTTCTACGGCATCACCGGCACGAACGGCAAGACCACGACGACATGGATCTTCGCTGCGTTTCTGAACGCCTGTCCGGGGCGGAAATGCGGATACGTGACGACGGTCGAGGTCTTCGACGGCGCGAAACGCTTTTCGACGGGCTACACGACGCCACCGCTCGCGCAGTTGCACGAGATCTACGCGGCGATGGCGGCGAACGGCTGCACGGACTGCGTGATGGAAGTCTCGTCCCATGCGATTCACCAGAACCGCACGGGCGACACGGTCTTTGCGGGCGGCGCGTTCACGAACCTTTCCGAGGATCATCTCGACTACCACAAGACGATGGCCGAGTATTTTCGCGTCAAGGCGAGTTTCGCCGCGAAGATCGCCGCATCGCATCCGACGCGGCCCGACATGGGGCGGCGGGAGTTGCCGCCCTATGTCGTCTGCCTGGACGGCGAGAACGGTCGCGCAATGTTTGACGCCGTCGGCGATTTTGCCGTGAACGTCATTCCCGTCACGAACGGGCGCGACCAGACGCCGCCCGCGCCCCGTCCGGCCTATGACCTGTCGGGCCTTCAGCTGGTCGGAGACTACAACGAGTCGAACGTGCTTGTCGCGGCGGCCTTGGCCGAGGCGGCGGGTGTGCCGCACGCCGTCATCCAGTCCGTCATCCCGACGCTTCGTCCGCGCTGGGGACGGCTGGAGCGAGTCGCGAATCCGCATGTGAAGGCGCAGGTCTACGTCGATTTCGCGCACACGCCGGATGGACTGGAGAAGGTGCTGACGGCGGCGCGCGGCTTCACGAAGGGGCGGCTCTGGGTCGTCTTCGGCGCGGGGGGCGACCGCGATCCGTTGAAGCGTCCGCTCATGGGAGCGGCGTGCGCGCGCCTCGCCGACAGCCTCGTCGTCACGTCCGACAATCCGCGCGGCGAAGACCCGCTGGCGATCATCGACGCGATTCGTGTCGGCGTGCGCGAGGTCGCCAAACGGCGGACGCCGCCGCCGGACGTTTTCGTCGAGCCGGATCGTCGGGCGGCGATTGCCTGTGCGCTGGCGCGCGCGGCGGCGGACGATGTCGTCATCGTCGCCGGAAAGGGGCACGAGACGACGCAGGAGGTGAAGGGCGTCAAGCATCCCTTTGACGATCGCGAAGTCGTCCGCGCGTTCGGCGGTGCGAGCCAGGAGGGGGTTTGTCATGCCCTTTGACCGCCGCACGTGCGCCTTGTGTCCGCGCCAGTGCGGAGCGGGGGACAGACCCCAGCCCGACCGTGGGGACAGGCCCCAGAGTGGGCGGGGGTTCTGCGGGGCGGGGGACAGGCCCCGCGTCTTTCGCTGGGGGCCTCATTTTGGCGAGGAGCCGCCGATTACGGGCGTGCGCGGTTCGGGTTGCGTCTTTTTCTCGCGGTGCACGATGAAATGCCTCTACTGCCAGAATTCGCCGTGGAGCTGGAAGGGTGAGGGGCGAGATCTTTCGGTTGCGGAGCTTGCGGACATTCTGCGGGATCTGGCCGTGAAGGATCGGGTCGAGAACTGGAATCTCGTGTCGCCGACGCCCTATCTGCCGTTTGTCCGCGAGGCGGTATCGCGCGTGCGACAGGCGGGCGTCTCGTTGCCGGTCGTCTGGAATTCGTCCGGATTCGAGCGCGTCGAGACGCTGGCGGAATACGCCGACCTCTGCGACTGCGCGCTGTTTGACCTGCGCTATGCGCATGACGCGACGGCCGTTCGGCTGTCGGCGACGCCGGGCTATGTCGCGGCGTCGCGTGCGGCGGTGCGCTGGGCAGGGGCGCGTGCGCCGCACGCAGATGGTCTCCCGCCGCTCATTGTCCGCATTCTCGTTCTGCCGGGGCATGCGGACGAGGCGGTCGAGAATCTGGCGTGGCTTGCGACGAATCTCTCGAACGAGATTCCCGTTTCGGTCATGGCGCAGTACACGCCGGCATACAAGGCGTTGGAGACACCGCCGCTGGACCGTGCGGTGACGCGCGCGGAATACGAGATGGTGACGGAGGCGGCCGCCGACTTTGGCTTTGAGAACGGCTGGATTCAGGGCTTTGAGGCCTCTGATCCGAAGCTTGCGCTCCTCGGCGAGAACATGCCCGCCGCCCATGGCACGGTGCGCTGACCCGCCTCGTAAGATGATGCAAGTTTCCGCGAGAAAGTCGTTCGTTCAGGCTCTTCAAAAGATGGTATAATTTGCGTCCATGAACGGAAAGCGTATCACTCTCTTTGCCGGACATTACGGCAGCGGCAAGACGAACATCGCGCTCAACTATGCGCGGGCCGTGAAGCCGTGCGTCATCGCCGACCTCGACATCGTCAACCCCTACTTCCGCACGAAAGACTCGGCGGCCGCGTTGGCGGCCGAAGGAATCGGCCTCGTCGTCTCCGACTACGCGAATTCGAACGTCGATTTCCCCGCCTTGCCCAAGGAGACGTATGGTCTCGTCGCCGACCGCGCGACGCGCGTCGTCATTGACGTCGGCGGCGACGACCGAGGAGCCTTGGCCCTTGGGCGTTACGTGGACGACATTCGGGCCGAGGGCGACTACGCGATGCTCGCGGTCGTCAATGCCGCGCGCCCCCTGACGGAGACGCCGGACGATGCGGTCGAGGTTCTGCGCGAGATCGAGGTGGCGTGCCGTCTGCCGTTCACGGGAATCGTGAACAACACGAATCTGGGACCCGCGACGACGGCGCAGACCGTTCTCGACTCCCTGCCGTATGCGGATGCCGTCGCGCGCCGCATGGGCCTTCCCGTTGCTTTCACCTGCTGTCGCGCCGACTTGCAGGACGAACTGGCGGCCCACGCCGCGTTCGCGTCGGGCGCGTCCGTTCTCTTTCCGCTGACGATTCAGCGGCTCTACTACCAGCTGGAGGCCGACTGATGCGACGCGCGTGCCTCGTTCTCTTGCCCCTCCTTCTCCTGTCGGCCGGCTGCTGGACGTTCAACGAGACGGACTATCCCTCGGTCTCGGTCGTGTCGATGCCCGAAGGGACCAACGTCACGCTGGGAGTCAACGGATTTGCGGCGACGCTGATGGACTACGCGGTGTGCCAGGAATTCCGTACGGTCTACGTGCCGGGGCATTACGGGCGGCGGTATGCCTGTCCCGGCTATTTCGAGACCGTCCCGACGGTCGCCTATGTGCCGCAGATTCGGCAGACGGATGCCTATCTCCGGCGGGCGAAGGACGCGCTTGAACGCGCGGGCTTCGCCGTCGGCGCGACGACGCCGGACTGGACGGTCGACGTCGCGTTCACGGGCCCGGTCGTGTCGGGCGCGGACACGCTTCGCCAGCTCGTCTGGGAAATCGGGACGCTCTTCCTCTGCGATTACGCTGCCGTGAGCTGGACGGCGCAGCTGCGCGTGCGCGACAATCGCACGGGGCGGCTCGTCTACCACAACGACTATGTCCAGCGCTATGAGACGAATGTCTTTGGCCTGATTCCCCTGTTCTCGATTTCGGCTGCGCCCGAGACGTCGTTCGCTTCGATGCAAGGCTGGTGCCTCAGCGCGCTGACGGATCGCATTGTTGCGGATGTCGCCGCCCATTTCGCCCGTAGCCGATGAACGGAAGGACGTGGAGGAAAAGAGCATGCGAGAACTGAACGAGATACTGGAGGGCGTGCGCGGCCGGATCGCCGCCGCGTGTGCGCGGGCGAAGCGCGATTCCGCCGAGGTCGAGATCGTCGCGGTCACGAAGACGCACGGCGCGGAGGTCGTGAAGGAGGCGTGGGACGCGGGCCTTGCGATCGTCGGCGAGAACAAGGTGCAGGAAACGGCGTGGAAGAAGCCCGCATCCGTTTCCGGGCCGAGTTGGCACTTGATCGGACACCTCCAGGGCAACAAGGTGCGTCCTGCGCTCGCGCTTTTCGACTTCATCGAGTCCGTCGATTCGACGAGGCTCCTGACGCGCCTCAACGCGGTTGCCGAGGAGGTCGGTGCGTCGCCGCACGTCTTGCTGGAGGTCAACGTCTCCGGCGAGAAGTCGAAGACGGGCATGCCGCTGGGCGAGGTGGACGGCGCGGTGCGAACGATTCTGGAGGCGTGTCCGCGCGTGACGTTCGAGGGCTTCATGACGATGGCGCCGTTTTCGGAGAACCCGGAGGACGCGCGCCCCTATTTCCGCCGTCTGCGCGAGCTGCGCGACGCGACGGAGAAACGGTTCGGCCTTGTTCTGCCGCGCCTGTCGATGGGTATGAGCGGCGACTACGAGGTCGCCGTTGAGGAGGGCGCAACCTGGCTTCGCCTCGGCACGCTCCTCTTCGGCGAACGTCCGAAGATCAAGGCCGTCCGCGCGTCCTCGGATGATGCGGACGCGGGCTTTGGCTCGGGGCTGGATTCCTATTCCGGCGCGGGCCCGACGGTCAAGATTCTGGACTAGCCGCCGCGCTCCAAGACGGGCAGGCGACGATTTAAGTATAGATTTAAGGTATAATACGACGCATGAAAACTGTGAAGCTTCTTGTTGTGGCCGGTGTCTGGATGGCGGCGGCCGTGTGTTCGGCCGCCGGACCGAAGATCATCTTCGACACGGACATGTACATCGACTACGATGACGTGGGCGCGATGGCCGCGCTCCACGCTTTGGCGGACGCGGGCGAATGCGAGATCCTCGGCACGGTCGTCTGCACGCGCGGAACGCCGTCCCTCGCCATGGCCGAAATCGTCAACGACTACTATGGCCGCGCATCGCTTCCCGTGGGCGCGCCGAAGGACATCGGCATCGGGCCGCGTCAAGATCCGAAGGTCGTCGATCAGGTCATCTACAAGATTCTGGCGAACTATGTGAAGGGCCATCCCGCCGTTCGTCATCCGTCGAGCGACACGGCTCCGGACGCGAACGAGACCTACCGCCGGCTGCTCGCGTCGCAGCCCGACAATTCCGTCACGATTCTCTCCGTCGGCTTCCTCACGAACCTTCGCCGTCTGCTGGAGACGAAGGGCGATGCGATTTCCCCGCTGGACGGCAAGGCGCTCGTCGCGAAGAAGGTCAAGGCCTGGTATGCGATGGCCTGCTGGTACAAGGACGGGTGGGAGTTCAATTCCGGACGTGACGCCGAATCGTCGAAGATCGTCTTCCGCGACTGGCCCACGCCTGTCTATTTCGTCGATTTCAACTACGGCGAAGAGGTCAAGTGCGGCGTGCCCGTGTCCAGGCTGACGGATGCCGTCAACCCTGTTCGCGACATCTTCAAGCGCGCGTTGCCGTCTTACGGCGAAGCGACGCGCGGCCATTCGGCGTGGGATCAGGTCACGGTGCTGGCGGCGGTTCGCGGGCATGACCGCTACTTTGGCACGGTTCGCGGACGCTTTTCGATTGTGGACGAAAAGGGTCGCAACCACTGGGAGGCAGATCCGAACGGCCGGCACTACGTGCTGACGGTGAAGACGCCTCAGGCCGAAGTCGGGCGCATCATCGACGAACTGATGGCCCGTCGTCCCGCGTCGGCATCTCGGTGACCGGCTTTGCGGAGCCTGTTCGCGCATTCGTCCCGATGGACGGCGCGACCGTGGACGAACGCCATGTTTCCGGTTGAAGCGAAGCTTGCGGCAATCGCCGCCGCGTTGCGGGCAAACCGCGACGTCGTCTTGACGGCGCCGCCGGGGAGCGGCAAGACGACGTGCGTGCCGCCGGCCCTGCTGGACGAGCCGTGGCTCGACGGAAAGAAGATCGTCGTGCTGGAGCCGCGCCGCCTCGCCGCGCGGAACTGCGCGACCTACATCGCGCATCGGCGCGGCGAACCTGTCGGCGAGACCGTCGGCTTCCAGGTGCGGCTGGAGCGCAAGATTTCTGCGAAGACGCGGCTGGAAATCGTGACGGAAGGGCTGCTCGCACAGCGCATCTTGGCGGATCCCGAACTGTCCGACGTCGGCCTCGTCGTCTTCGACGAGTTCCACGAGCGTTCGCTCGCCTGCGACCTCGCCTTTGCGCTCGCGCTGGAGGTGCGGCGTGCGTTGCGGCCTGACCTGCGGCTGCTCGTCATGTCCGCGACGCTTGATGCGGACGCCGTCGCGCGCCATCTCGGCGATGCCGAGACGATCCGTGCTGAGGGGCGGATGTTCTCGGTCGAGACGCGCTATTTGGGCGACCTGCCAATGACGGCGGCCATCGGAAAGGCCCTCGCCGAGACGGCGGGCGACATGCTCTGCTTCCTGCCGGGCGAGGGGGAGATTCGGAAGACAATCGACTGGGCGAACGGGCGACTGGGCGAATCTGCGGCGGCGGAGAAGGTGGAGGTTCTGCCGCTTTATGGAAGTCTGCCGAAGGCTGAGCAAGACCGCGTTTTCGCGCCGAGCGCGCGGCGGAAGGTCATCCTCGCGACGTCCATTGCCGAGACGTCGCTCACGATCGAGGGCATCACGACGGTCATTGACTCGGGCCTGATGCGCGTGCCGCGCTTTTCGCCGGGGACGGGGATGACGGGCCTTGTCACGCTGCCGCTCACGCAGGATCGCGCCGAGCAGCGGCGCGGCCGCGCCGGGCGCGTGCAGGCCGGCGTCTGCTATCGGCTTTGGACGGAGGCGGGGGAGGCCTCGCGTCCGGCGAAGATGTCGCCGGAGATACAGGACGCCGACCTCTGCTCGCTCGTCCTCACGTCCGCCGCGTGGGGCGCCGTGCGGCGGACGGACTTGCCGTGGCTGACGCCGCCGCCCGCGAGCGCGTGGAATCAGGCGGTTGGTCTGCTGACGCTCCTCGGCGCGTTGGACGCGCGCGGCCAGCTGACGGAACGGGGGCGCGCGATGGCGCGTTTGCCGATGCATCCGCGCCTCGCGAACATGCTGCTCGCGTCCGGCCGCGCGTCGGATGCCGCGCGCACGGCCTGCCGGCTGGCGGCCATCCTCGAAGAAGGCGCCAAGAGCCGCGAGACGGACATTCGGTACATGTCCATGACGCCGCGCGTCACGCAGCTCGCGCGCCGCTTCGAGGCGACCCTGCACGTCCAGGATGCAGCGGACGCGTCGCCGATGCCGTCCGAGGGTGCGCTCCTCGCACGGGCCTATCCCGATCGAGTCGCGAAGAGCCGTGGCAACGGAACGTTTCAGATGGTCTCCGGGCGCGGCGCGTTCCTTCCGGATGACGATCCGCTGGCGCATGAGCCGTTCCTCGTCTGCTGTGCGCTCGACGACCGGATGGGCAACGCGAAGGTGTTTCGGGCCTGTCCGATTGCGGCGGCGGATGTCGAGGACTTGTTTGCCGACCAGATCGTCGAAGAGCCGTACTGTGCGTGGGATCGTCCGAACGACCGCGTCAAGTGCGTCGTCCGTCGTCGCCTTGGGGCGTTGACGCTGGGCGAAAAGCCGCTGTCCGAGGCGGCGCGCGCAGGGGCGTCGGAGAAGATTGCCGCCGCGATGGCGGAAGGTGTGCGCCAGAAGGGCGTCGCGAACCTGCCGTGCTGGACGAAGGACGCGCGGCAGACGCGTGCGCGGCTCGCGTTCCTTGCGAAGACGCTGCCGGACGACGGTTGGCCGGAGCCGACGGACGCGCGGATTCTCGCGGCGCTCGCCCCGTTCCTGACGGGAATGACGAAGGGGCGTGACTTGGAGAAACTGGATCTTTTCCGCGTCTTCGACTGCCTGCTGGCGGAGGCGGGGCATGACCGCCGCGAACTCGACCGTCTGGCGCCGATGCGCATGGAAGTGCCGAGCGGATCGCAGATGCTCATCCACTACGAGGGCGACGAGCCGACGTGCGAGGTTCGGCTCCAGGAGTGCTTTGGGCTGATGGCGACGCCGAAGGTCGCCGGCGGGCGCGTGCCGGTCGTGATGACGCTCCTTTCGCCCGCGCAGCGGCCTGTCCAGGTCACGAAAGACCTCGCGGGATTCTGGCGCGGGGCGTATCAGCTCGTCCGCAAGGATTTGCGCGGACGCTATCCGAAGCACTATTGGCCGGAAGATCCGCTCACGGCCGTCGCAACGCGGCGTGTGCGGCCGAGCGGGCCGTCGCGATGAGGCGGCCGTCCTCCGTCCGCGTCCATATGGTATAATGTGGGCGGCGCGGGGAGGCGCCGAGAAAAGAAGACCATGCCGATTTACGTCTACGAAGCCAAAGAGCCCGAATCGGGCTGTGAACTCTGCGCGAAAGGGTTCGAGATTCGCCAGTCGCTCAGCGAGGCGAAACTTGACCATTGTCCGAAATGCCGGGTGCCCGTCATTCGCGTCATTCAGGCGCCGGGGCTTACGCACTCGAAGACCGATCTCCACTACCGCGCGAAGCGCGCGGGCTTCCACACGCTGAAGCGCGTCGACAAGGGCGCGTACGAAAAGCTCTACTGACTTACAGAAAGGAACATGTTGCCATGGCAGAACTCATTGTTGCGCTGGATGTCCAGACCCGCGAAGAGGCGGTTGAAAAGGTGAAGGCGATCGGCGATCCCGTCGGCTTCTACAAGATTGGGCTTGAGCTTTTCACGGCGGAAGGGCCGGATGTCGTCAAGGCCGTGAAAGACCTTGGAAAGAAGGTTTTCCTCGACCTCAAGTTCCACGACATTCCCCGCACGGTCGAGCGGGCCGTCCGTTCGGGCGGCAAGCTGGGCGTCGACCTCATGACGATCCATGCCTGCGGCGGGCGGGCGATGATCCGCGCGGCGGCGGACGCGGCGGCGGAATACGGCGCGAACGGGCCGAAGATCCTTGCCGTCACGGTGCTGACGTCCCTTGACCAGTCCGACCTCGCGGACGTCGGCGTCGTCGGGCGCACGCCGGCCGAGCAGGTCGCCGCGCTCGCGCGTTTCGCGACGGAGCACGGTGCGCATGGCCTCGTCTGCTCGCCCAAGGAAGTCGGCGCGCTCGCCAAGGCCCTGCGTCCCGGCACGCTGTTCGTCACGCCGGGCGTGCGCCCCGCCGGCGCGGCCGTCGGCGACCAGAAGCGCGTCGCGACGCCGGCGGACGCCGTGCGGGACGGCGCGACGCATCTCGTCGTCGGCCGCCCGATCCTCGCAGCGGACGATCCCGTCGCGGCGGCGCGCGCCATTCGCGCGGAGATGGAAGGCATTTGAGATGGCGGCGCGCGCGGCAGAAGAGGCCCGTGGGCGTGAAGGGCTTGAGGGACTGGTGGGGCGCGCGGCCCGTTCTCGCGCCCCTTACGCCCCTCTTGTCGCTCTCGCCCTTTCTCTCTCTCTTTCGCTCACCCTCTTCGCTTCCGCCGAGGAACCGCCCCTGACCGACGGCGAAGTCTGGAATCAGGGCGTCGATTTCTACCGCGCGGGAGATGCCACGAACGCGCTGCGCGTCCTGAGGCCGCTGATGCTGTCGAAGACGCACGGCCCGCGCGCGGCGGAGGTTGTCGCGAAGCTCGCCTACGACGCGGGCGACCTCGAAGAGGCCGCCGCCGCCGCGCAGCTCGCGCTTCGCGCCGCGCCGGACGACCCGAAGGCCAACCGCAACTTCACGCGCGCGACGGACAAGCTGCCGGAGATTCGCGAAACGGCGCGCATCAACGCCGTCTTGAAGGCATCGCAGGGAAAAGATCCGGGTGCGCTCCTGCGCACGGCGACGGCCGAGGCGCGGCAGTTGCTGACCGAGTCCAGTTCGTATCTCACGAACGCGCCCGCGCGTCGCGTCGCCTGCGCCGACCGCCTTTCCGCCCAGGCGACAAAACTCGCCGACGTCTGGATTCCCGTGCGCGCGGCGATTGCGTCGTCCGTCACTAACCAGGAACAGGCCGCGACGATACTCCTTCAGGTCGAGCGGGCCGAGGCGAAGACGAAGACGTCCGCCGAGGCGCTGGGCGATCTGGACGAAAGCGCCTATGCGACGCTCTCGGACGTCGAACACGACTTCACGCGCTTCCTGAAGCAGGTGATTCTGCCGCCGGCGGCGATGGACGAGGATCTGGTTGCGCAGTCGAACGCCTGGCTGGACGTCGAGGCGTTCAACGGACGCGCCTGGCAGCAGGACGCGCTTGACTACACGCGGAGCTTCCGCGCGAAGTTCCCGGCGTGGGCGCGCGCCTACGAGCAGCAGGCGCAGTCCGACACGAACAAGCCGCCGTTCACGGCCGAGGCCCAGGCGAAGATCGCGGCGTTGGCGACTGAACTGGAGAAGCAGCAGCTTGCGACGCTGGAGAAGCCCTTGCCGCCCGCCCAGGAGAAGGCCTTGCAGCTGATTGCGGAGATTCGCGAACTCCTGCCGAAGGATCCGAACGGCGGCGGCGGACAGGGCCAGCCGAACCCGCAGCCGAATCCAGACCCGCAGTCGAATCCGAATTCGTCGGACAAGAATCAGCCGCAGCAACCCTCGCAGGAGCAACAGAAGGATCAGCCGCTTGACCAGAAGCAGGATCAGGATCCCCAGGAGAATGCGGAGCCGGATGCGTCGGACGAGCCGCAGGACGAGGAGAAGTCGAAGGAAGAGCAGGAGTTGGAAGCGACCTTGAAGAAGGCGCAGGAGCGAAATGACGAGCATGAGGCGGACAAGAAGGCACGTATGCGCAAGGCGCCTTTGCCGCCGAACGAAAGGGATTGGTAGAAGATGAAGATTGTCGTCGCCTGTGGTGGCACGGGGGGGCATGCGTTTCCGGGTCTGGCCGTTGCCGAGGAACTGGTGAAGCGCGGACATGAGGTCACGGTCTGGGATTCGGGCCGTGACGTGGAGTCGAGCGTGATGAAGCGCTGGACGGGGGCCGTCTTCTCGACGGGGGCGCGGCCGCTCGCGGCGAAGAACGCCTTTGCGATTCTCCGTTCGATCTGGCGTTGTCGCCGGGAGATGCGGCGGACGCGGCCCGATGCGCTTCTCGCGATGGGCAGCTACTCGTCGCTGCCGCCCGTTCTCGCGGCGCGCGTCTGCGGCGTGAAGGTCTATCTGCACGAGGCGAACACGGTGCCAGGCAAGGCCGTCGATCTTCTGTCGCGCTTCGCCGAGACGGTCGCGATCAGCTTTTCGATGACGACGCGGTTTCTGCCGGGCGTGAAGACTGTCCTCACGGGTCTGCCCGTGCGCGCGGACATCGCGACGGGGACGCGCTTCCCGTTCATCCCGCCGAACGCCTTCGTCGTCTTCGTGACGGGCGGCAGCCAGGGCGCGCACGCCGTGAACGTGCTCCTGTCCGAGGCGCTCGCGATGCTGAAGAAGGATCTCGCGGCGGCGGGCGCGGCGCGTCCGCTCTACGTCATCCACCAGACGGGCGTCAAGGACGAGGGCCTGGTCATGGCCGCCTACGCGGCGGCGGGTCTGCCGTCGCGCGTCCATGCGTTCGAGGACGAGATGGCCAACGCCTTCGCTTCGGCGGACGTCGTCGTCGCGCGCGCGGGGGCCTCGACGTGCTTTGAACTCGCCGCCTGCGGCAAGCCGGCGTTCCTCATTCCCCTGCCGAGCGCGCTCCGCGACCACCAGCACTTCAACGCCGAGGCGTTTGCGTCGGCGGGCGCGGCCGACGAGGGCGTGCAGGCGAAGCTTTCGGCGCGTGCCGTCTGCCGCTATCTGCGGCACAAGTATGACCATCCGGAGGCGTTGGCGGCGCAGACGGCGAAAATGAAGGCCCTCGCGACGCCGGATGCCGCCGCGCGCGTTGCCGATCTCGTCACGGGGGTGAGCGGGAACGCCCAATGACGATGACGCGGATTGCCAACGGAACGATTGTCGATGGCACGGGGCGGCCGGCGTTCGTCGGTGATGTCCTGGTCGCAGGCGAGCGCATTGTCGATGTCCTGCCGGGGGGCGTGGCGTCGGCGGCGGATGCCGAGACGGTGGATGCGTCCGGCTGTCTCGTTTCGCCGGGCTTCATCGACGCGCACGCACATTCGGATGCGTATCTCGTCTTGGAGCCGGATGCGCCGTCGAAGGTGACGCAGGGGGTGACGACCGAGATCAACGGGCAGTGCGGCGGTTCGATTGCGCCGCGCTACGGCGAGGCTCGGCTGTCGGGCGACTGGGCCACGCTCCTCGGCGACCGCCTCACATGGCGGTCGCTGGCCGAGTACCGGGACGTTCTCGCGGCCGCGAAGCCGGCGGTCAATACCGTCCAGTTCGTGGGACACAACACGCTTCGCTCGTCCGTCGTCGGCTATGCGGGGCGGTCGGCGACACCGGCCGAGCTGGACGCGATGCGGCGGCTTCTGGAACGGACGCTCGACGAGGGCGGGTGGGGCCTGACGACGGGACTGATCTACCAGCCGGGAAAATACGCGACGGCGGCGGAGGTCGAGGCTCTGGCGGCCGTTGCCGCCGCGCACGGCGGGCTTTACGCGACGCACATGCGTTCGGAGGGCGACCAGATCCTCGCGGCGATTGACGAGGTGATTGCGCTCGCGCGGAAGACGGGCATTCGGGCCGAGATTTCGCATCTGAAGACAAGCGGGCCGAAGAACTGGCACAAGCTTGACGCGGTGCTGGAGAAGATCGAACAGGGGATGGACGAGGGCGTGTTGCTGGGGTCCGACCGTTATCCCTATTGCGCGGCGGGGACAGACCTCGATGTCCTGCTGCCGGACTGGGCGCAGGAGGGCGCGGCGGTCACGGAGATGGTGCGTCTGCAGACGCCCGAACGTCGCGCGCGGATTGTCCGTGAAATCGATGCGCTTGACCGTGACTGGTCAACGGTGATGATTGGCGGCACGTGGCATGCGGACAACAAGCGGTATTGCGGCAAGACGGTTTGGGAAATAATCGAAGGATCGATGACCCCCGGCGAGCTGATTTGCCAGATTCTGGAGAAGGACGGGTGCAAGACGGGGGCGTTCTTCTTTGGCATGAGCGAGGCGAACCTCGACCGAATCTCTGCGCAACCGTGGATTGTCCCCGGAAGCGACGCCTCGCTTCGCGCGCCGTGGGGTCTCCTTGCGTCCGACCATCCGCACCCGCGCGCCTATGCGACGATGCCCGAATTCTACCGCCGTGTGCGGGCGCTCGGCGTTTCGCGCGAGGAGGCGGTCGCGCGCATGACGTCCGTTCCGGCGCGGCGTTTCGGGATTCGCGGACGCGGCGTGCTGGAGAAGGGCGCGTTTGCCGACCTGGTCGTCTGGGAGGAGGAGGCCTTTGCCGCGAAGGCGACCTATCTGAGGCCGCACCAGTTTTCGGACGGCGTGCGGCTCGTGATGGTCAACGGCGTCGTGCCCTACGCGAACGGCGCGTTCACCGGGCGGCGCGGCGGGCGTTTCTTGGAACGCTAGGCTTCGCCCGGACGGCGGCATTCCGTGGGGACAGGCCCCGTTTGCTGCACACCCGTTCCCGCCAACTTTGCTATAATACGCGGCATGAGAATCTTGACCGGCATTCAGCCTTCGGGCAAGCTCCACTGGGGCAATTACTTTGGCGCGATGAAGTCCATGTTCGACCTTCAGGCGAAGGGCGAGAACTTCATGTTCATCGCGAATTTCCATGCCATGACGACGGTGCGCGACGGGGCGGCCCTGCGCGCGGCGACGAAGGACGTGGCGCTGGACTACCTCGCCTGCGGGCTTGATCCGGAGAAGACGGTCATGTATCGCCAGAGCGACGTGCCGGAGGTGCAGGAACTGGCGTGGTATCTCTCGTGCCTGACGCCGATGGGGCTTCTGGAGCGTTGCCACAGCTACAAGGACAAGCTCGCCCACGGCCTGGAGGCGACGCACGGGCTTTTCGCCTATCCCGTCCTGATGGCGGCCGACATCCTCATCATGCAGGCCGACCTCGTGCCGGTCGGCAAGGATCAGAAGCAGCATCTGGAGGTGACGCGCGACCTCGCGCAGAAGTTCAACAACGCCTACGGCGAGACCTTCAAGCTGCCGGACGCCTACATTCCGGAGACGGTCGCGACGATTCCCGGGACGGACGGGCAGAAGATGTCCAAGAGCTACCACAACACGATCGAGCTTTTCGAGCCGAACGGCTCCATCAAGAAGAAGGTGATGGGCATCGTGACGGACTCGAAGACGATGGAAGAGCCGAAGGAGCCGGAGGGGAACTCGATCTACGAGCTGTACAAGCTCTTCGCGACGCCGGAGGAGGTCGCCGATATGGCTGCGCACTTCCGCGCCGGCAACTACGGCTACGGCCACGCGAAGAAGGCCTTGCTTGAGGCGTATCACCGTCTCTTCGATCCGTTCCGCGCGAAGCGCGAAGAGCTGGCGAAGGACGAGGACACGCTGGAGGACATCCTGCGCGCGGGCGCGGAGAAGGCCCGTGCGGCCGCCGCGCCGACGATGGAGAAGGTGCGCGCGGCCGTCGGCCTGTAAGGCGCATTCGGCGGAGATAAGGCGATGGACGCGCGGGAACGCTATCTTTCGTGGATGCGGGCGCGGCTGCCGGACCTGGGCGGCCTCAAGGTCGGCATGGACTGCTCGAACGGCATGGCAGGGCTTCTCGTGCCGTCGCTTTTCCCAACGGTGCATGTCCTCAACGCCACGCCAGACGGGCGGTTCCCTTGCCACTCGCCGAATCCGCTCAAGGCGGAGGCGCGCGAGCAGATTGCCGCGCTCGTGCGCGACCGGGGGCTGGACTGCGGCGTCATCTTCGACGGCGACGCCGACCGCGCGATGTTCGTGGACGAGACGGGGGCGTTTGTCCAGCCGGACTACCTCATCCCCGTCGTCGCGCAGGCGACGCGCGCGTTTGTCCGTCCGTCGGCGGCGCGCCCGGTCGTCCTGCATGACGTCCGCACGTCGCGCGGCGCAATCGAGACGTTGCGCGAGCAGGGCTTCGAGCCGGTGATGGTGCCCGTCGGGCACGCCTTCGCGAAGCCGAAGATGCGCGCGCTCGATGCGCTGTGCGGTGGCGAGCTCGCGGGCCACTACTACTTTGGCGAGTTCTTCGGCTGCGATTCGGGAATCCTCGCCGCGATGCGGATTTTGGGCGCGGTTGCGGCGGCGAAGGCGCGCGGCGAGACGTTCTCGGCGTTGATGCGTCCGATTGTCTCGCGCTACGCGAATTCGGGCGAGCTGAACTTCCGTGTCGCCGACAAGGACGCGGCGATTGCGCGCGTCCTCGACGCGGCCCGCGCGTTCGGCGTCGAAACGGGGCGGAGCGAGATCGACGGCGTTCGCCTGGAGTTCGCCGACGGCTGGGTGAACGTGCGCAAGTCGAACACCGAGCCTTACCTGCGGCTTCTGGTCGAGCGGCGGACGGCGGACGGCCTTGCGGACTGGGTCGCGGCGCTGGAGGGCGCGATTCGTGACGCTTGACTTCCACGTCCACTCGACGGCGTCGGACGGGACGTGTTCGCCGACGGAGCTGGTCGAGCAGGCGGCGCGGGGCGGCTTTGCGGCGATTGCGCTGACGGATCACGACAACGCGGATGGCGTCGCCGAGTTCCTGTCCGCCGGCGCGCGGCGGGGCGTTCGCACGGTCGCGGGCATTGAGTTGAGCATTGAGCCGGGCGACGGGTTCGACAAGTTCCATCTGCTGGGGCTTGGGATTGACCCGTCGAACGCGGCCCTGCGGGCGTTTCTCCGCACGGTGCTCGACGGGCGCAACGCGCGCAACGAGCGGATTCTCGCGAACTTCCGGCGGCTGGGCATCGAGATGGACGCGGACATCCGCGCCTATGCCCATGGCGACGTCTTGGCGCGTCCGCATTTTGCGCGCTGGCTGCTGGAGCACGGCTACGTGTCGTCGATTGCCGAGGCGTTCGAGAACTATCTCCTGCCCGAGTCGCCGGCGGCGACGCGGTGCTATGAGGAGCGGTTCCATCCGTCGCAGGAAGACGCGTTCGCGGTCGTCCATGCGGCGGGCGGCCTCTGCGTCATGGCGCATCCGAGGTACTGGCGGCGGGAGTGGAAGGACGTCGGGTGCGACTTTGGCGCGGCGGCGCGCGGGCTGGCCGCGCTGAAGGAGAAGGGGCTGGACGGCGTGGAGGCGCTCTATCAGGCGAATCGGCCGGAGGAAAACGTCGAATTCGCGCGGATAGCCCTGCGGCTGGGCTTTCTCCTGTCGGTCGGCAGCGACTTCCACGGGGCGAACAAGCCGACGATTCCGCTGGGCATGGAAGTCGCCGAATCCATGGTCGCGCCGTTGCTGGAGCGTCTGGCGGGACGGTCGGCCGCCCCCTTGATTTGACCGCCTGAAAAAGGTATAATCAGTTGAAATTTGACTCAGGCTGTAACCACAGCGAACTGTAACCACAAAACCAACAAGGAACAGGTACATGGCAAAGAAGATCATGGTTGACGGCAACACGGCCGCAGCCCAAATCGCCTTCGCGTGCTCCGAGGTCGCGGCGATCTACCCGATCACCCCGTCCTCGCCGATGGCGGAGACGTGCGACGAACTCGCCTCGGCGTGCAAGACGAACATCTGGGGCTCGGTCCCGTCCATCGTGGAGATGGAGTCTGAGGGCGGCGCGGCGGGCGCGGTTCACGGCTCGCTCACGACCGGCTCGCTCACGACGACCTTCACGGCGTCGCAGGGCCTCCTCCTCATGATCCCGAACATGTACAAGATCGCGGGCGAGCTGGCCCCGACCGTGTTCCATGTCTCCGCGCGTTCGCTCGCGTGCCAGGGTCTCTGCATCTTCGGCGACCAGGGCGACGTGATGGCGTGCCGCCAGACGGGCTTCGCGATGCTCTGCTCGAACAGCGTGCAGGAAGCGCACGACATGGCGATGGTCGCGCACGCCTCCACGCTGGAGTCGAAGGTTCCGTTCCTCCACTTCTTCGACGGCTTCCGCACGTCGCACGAAGTCCAGAAGATCGACGAGATCCCGACCGAGGTCGTCCGCGAGATGATCGACGACAAGTTCGTCGAGGACTTCCGCAAGCGCGCGCTCGATCCGGAGCATCCGACGATGCGCGGCACGGCGCAGAACCCCGACATCAACTTCCAGGGCCGCGAGAGCTGCGAGAAGTACTACGAGGCGACCCCGGCGATCGTCCAGAAGTACATGGACAAGCTCGCGAAGCTCACGGGCCGCGCGTACAAGCTCTACGACTACGTCGGCGCGCCGGACGCGGAGTACGTCGCCATCGCGATGGGCTCGGGGTGCGACACGCTCCACGAGACGGTTGACGCGCTCGTCAAGGAGGGCAAGAAGGTCGGCCTCGTCAAGGTTCACCTCTACCGTCCGTTCTCGATGAAGGACTTCGTCCAGGCTCTTCCGGAGACGGTCAAGGTCGTCACCGTCCTCGACCGCACGAAGGAGCCGGGCGCGATCGGCGACCCGCTCTACCTCGACGCGTGCGCCGCGATCGGCCAGGCGAAGCAGCAGGGCCTCGTCAAGTACGCCTATCCGAAGATCCTCGCCGCCCGCTACGGCATCGGCTCGAAGGACTTCACGCCGCAGATGTGCGCGAACGTCTTCGCGAACATGGCGGCCGAGAAGCCGCTTGAGCGCTATGTGGTCGGCATCGTCGACGACGTGAACGGCCACCAGTACCTGCTCGGCGACGACGGCTTCGTCGTCCCGAAGGGCGACCGCAAGGAGTGCATGTTTTGGGGTCTTGGCGCGGACGGCACGGTCGGCGCGAACAAGAACTCGATCAAGATCATCGGCAACTACACCGAGAACTACGCGCAGGGCTACTTCGAGTACGACTCGAAGAAGTCGGGCGGCGTGACGATCTCGCACCTCCGCTTCGGCTCGGAGATGATCCGCTCGCCGTACTTCATCAACTCGGCGGACTTCACGGCGTGCCACTGCTTCCCGTACCTCGAGAAGTACGACATGCTCAAGGCCGCGAAGCCAGGCAGCGTGTTCCTTCTCGCCTCGCCGTATTCGGCCGCCGAGATCTGGGATCACATGCCGGTCGAGGTCGAGGAGGCGATCATCGCCAAGAAGATCCGCTTCTACGTGATCGACGCGGCGAAGATCGCCCGCGAGAACGGCATGGGCACGCGCACGAACACCGTCCTCCAGACCGCGTTCTTCAAGCTTTCGGGCATCACGCTCAAGAAGGCCGACGGCACGGTTCTCGACCCGATCCAGGTCCTCAAGGACTACGCGACGAAGGCGTACTCCAAGAAGGGCGAGGAAGTCGTCGCGATGAACCACAAGTGCATCGAGGCCGCGTCCGCCGCGATCGAGGAAGTCAAGTATCCGGCGACGGTCTCCGCCAAGGTCGCGAAGATGCCGCCGGCCGTCTCGACCGAGGCACCTGACTTCATCAAGAACGTCACGGCGAAGATGATCGCGCAGAAGGGCAACGAGCTGCCGGTCTCCGCGATTCCGGACGACGGCACGTGGCCGACGGCGACGACGCAGTGGGAGAAGCGCAACGTCGCGGCGTTCATCCCGCAGTGGGATCCGACCGCCTGTATCCAGTGCGGCAACTGCCTGGCGATCTGCTCGCACGCGGCGATCCGCATGAAGGTCTATCCGGCCGCTGCGCTCGAAGGCGCGCCCGCCACGTTCAAGAGCGTGGACGCGGGCAAGCTGACGCAGAAGTTCGGCGAGAAGGTGACGATCCAGGTCGCGCCGGAAGACTGCATGGGCTGCGAGCTCTGCGTCGTCCAGTGCCCGATGAAGGCGAAGGGCGCGCTCAAGATGGTCGAGCAGATTCCGCTGCGCGAGACCGAGGCCGCGAACTGGAAGTTCTTCCTCTCGCTCCCCGAAGTCGATGCGGCGAAGCTCGACACGAAGAAGCTGCTCGACAGCCAGCTCAAGCGTCCGCTCTTCGAGTTCTCGGGCGCGTGCGCGGGCTGCGGCGAGACGCCTTACGTCAAGCTCCTCACGCAGATCTGCGGCGACCGCCTCCTCATCGCGAACGCGACGGGCTGCTCGTCGATCTACGGCGGCAACCTGCCGACGACCCCGTACTGCCAGCGCGCCGACGGCCGCGGCCCGGCGTGGTCGAACTCGCTGTTCGAGGACAACGCGCAGTTCGGCCTGGGCATGCGCGTGTCGGCGGACAAGCTTCACGGCTACGCGATGGAGCTCGTCGGCAAGGCGCTCGCGAGCGAGAAGACGCCGGCGGACATGAAGGCGTGCCTGGAGAAGATCCAGAAGGTCGACCAGTACGACGAGAAGGGCCAGGGCGTCGAGGAGATGCGCGCGCTCGTCACGGAGCTCAAGGGCTATCTCGACGCCGGCTGCGCGGCGGGCTGCACGCTCTGCGCCCAGCTCAAGGCGGTCGCGGACAACCTGGTTCGCAAGTCGGTCTGGATCCTGGGCGGCGACGGCTGGGCCTACGACATCGGCTACGGCGGGCTTGACCACGTGCTCGCGTCGGGCAAGAACGTCAAGATCCTCGTGATGGACACGGAAGTGTACTCCAACACGGGCGGGCAGGCCTCGAAGGCGACGCCGACGGGCGCGATCGCGAAGTTCGCGGCGTCCGGCAAGGTGCAGGCCAAGAAGAACCTCGGCCTCATGCAGATGCAGTACAAGAATGTCTATGTCGCGTACGTCTCGATGGGCACCAACCCGGCGGCGACGGTCAAGGCGTTTAACGAGGCCGAGAACTACAACGGCCCGGCGATCATCATCGCGTACGCGCACTGCATCGAGCAGGGCCTTCTGACGAAGACCGGCCCGGCGCACCAGAAGGCGGCGGTGGAGTCCGTCCACTTCCCGCTCTGGACGTACAACCCGACGACGGGCAAGGTGAAGCTCGACTCGGCCGACAAGTCCGACACGGTCTCGTTCGCGAAGAACGCGGTCTCGAAGGACTTGGGCGAGAACCGCTTCCGCCAGCTCGTGAAGAAGGTCGGCGCCGAGAAGGCGACGGAGATGCTCGAGAAGGCGGAGGAGGGCTTCAAGGAGAACTATGCGCTCCTGAAGAAACTCAGCGAGATGTAAGGTCTCGAATAGGGCCGCTGCGGCACTCCTGCCGCAGCGGCCGAAAGAAGACGCGACGTGGCGGTATTTGACCGCGCGTCGCGTCTTTTGGTATACTGCGGGCATGAAGCGGAATGTGAAAGACTTGGAGGCCGAGCAGTCATCCCCTAGGGGGGGGGGGGGGGTAAAAACCTCGCGAGCCGCCGCCTGATTCTTGTCGCGGGCATTGGCACGTCGCCCGCAGTCCTGACTGAGACAGTTTGGGCGTTGGCGCATCAGGATCCGCCGCAGATTCCCGATGAGATTGTGGTCATCACGACGCAGACGGGCAAGGCGCGTCTGCGAGCCGACTTAATCGAGAGCGGCGTCTGGCGCGAGTTCGTTGACACGCTTGCGCGCGCGCAGGTTCCCGGTGCATCGCGTCTGCGTTTGGGCGAAACGTCCGTGCGCGTCCTGCCGGATGCGGACGAAAACGAAATCGACGATTTGCGGACAGTCGAGGACAACTTGCGCGCCGCCGACTTCATGCTGGGCATCGTCCGCCAGTACACGGAAGATCCCTCGACAGTTGTCTTTGCTTCGATTGCGGGCGGACGCAAGACGATGAGCGCGCTGCTGTTCTCGTGCATGAGCCTGTTGGGACGCGCGGGCGACAAAATCTTTCATGTTCTGACGAACCCCGAAGCGGTTTCATTGAAGCCGACGTTCCTTTTCCCGCGAGAGGGAACGACGCATGAATTCGTCGAGAAGGGGATGGCGCGGAAGATTGACGCGGCGACCGTAGCGATCGAACTTTTTGAAGTCCCGTTCGTGCGGATGCGCGGCTGGTATCAGGAGAAGTTCAAGAAGATTCCGCCCAGCTATCGTTCGTTGGTTTCGCAGGTGCAGGTTTTGGCATCCGAATCTTATCCGAAGTTGAAGATTGACGTTTGGAATGGTCAGGTCTGGGTGGATGGGGTAGAGGCCAACCTGTCGCCTACGGAATTTGCCGTGCTGATTCTGTCGGCGCAGAAAATCGACTCTGATCGCCAATGGGATTGTCTTTGCGAAACACATCAGTTTAGGGGGAGCGGTGTGGGATGTTCCAAATGCGCGTGGCTGTCTTCCTTTCAGGCGGGCTCGCGGTTTAATCCTGATTCGGTGAGGGATGAACTCGCCAAGGTTCGGTCGAGTCTGCGGAAAAAGTTGTCGCAGGTTGGCTTCCACGCCGTCGATAGTCTGATACCAAGTCAAAAGCCGAGAAGGCCTGTCACATTCCCCGTGGAGCGCATCGATTGTTTGAATGTTTCGAGACTTCGGGATGTCTGCGGATGTCTTTTTCCCGAAAAGAGGGCCTGAAATGCGCTACACTACGCGGCGTGATGGAAAAGGTGTTGATCGGAAATTCATTCCCGCTCTCGCTTGTGCGGAAAGGGACGGTGACGATGACGTGTCGGCCTGTCGCGGAGCTGCGACGGTTGGCGCAGACATCAGTCGTCGTCTCGTATTGGGGACACGAGAACACGCGGCGCATTGCCGAGCGTCTGCTGGGCGTTTCGCTGAAGCCGTCCGTGGCGCGTCCCGCACTGCGCCTTGCCGCAGACGGGCGGCCCATGCTCGACGACGAGACGTTCGGCACATGCTGGGTGCTGTCGCCAGACTACAGGGACGGAGGCCGTCCGCAGATCGGACAGGAGGTTGCGCCGGAGCAGATCGCCGGCTGGCAGGTCGTCCGCATTTCATGGGAGCAGACCTGACAGGCATTCACGTCATTTAACACCAAGAGGACACCATGGACAATCAACACTTGCTTCTTTTCCAGATTGGCCCCGTGCAGGAGTTCATCGCACAGGCGGAGACGATAGGCGACTTGCGCGTCGGGTCAGCAATCCTTTCGCAGATAACGGCGGCGGCTTTGCGGACGATTCCGAGCTATGAAGCCACAGCCGTTTTCCCCGCCGTGAAGAAAGACGAACTCGACGGCATCCCCAATCGCTTTCTCGTGTTTGTGCCGGCGGGGCGCGGGGAAGAACTGGCGCGGGCGGCGGCGGATGCCGCACGAAACGAACTGCGGAAGATGGCGGAGGAGGCTTTTCCGCGTACAGGGCTTCCTGATTCTCGGCGCACGGCCTACCTGCGGCAGGTTGAGGCGTTTCTTCAGACGACATGGGCCGTCTTGAAACGTCCGAGCGGAAAGATGGGTTCGGACTACAAGACGATTGGCAAACTGATGGCCTTGCGCCGCAACGTGCGCGCATTTGACGCTTGGCATGAGGAAGGGACGGGATGCGTGAAGGACTTCCTGTCGGGCAAGGAATACGCGCTTGACGTTGCCGACAGCCAGTCGGCCAACCGCAACAGCGGACGCGGGGCGATGAACCTCATCAAGAAAGTTCGCGCGGCGGAGGCCGATTGCGAAAGGTGCGACTTGGGCGACTATATTGCCGTGATTGCCTTGGACGGCGATCACATGGGCGAAATGCTTTCGCGTTTCGAGACGCAGATCAAACATCGGGCATTCAGCGAAAAACTGGCGGAATTTGCGCGTTCGGTTTCCGTTGATCCAGAAGATGGCCGTCTCGTCTATGCGGGTGGCGATGACGTGCTGGCCGTCGTGAAGGCGTCGCGGGCGATTCCCCTCGCGCGGGAACTGGCGAGACAGTTCACGGAAATGGTGAAAGTGGAGGGTATTTCCGCTTCTGCGGGCGTCGCCATCGGTTCGTCGAAAGCACCGCTTCAAGATCTCATTCATGAGGCACACGCCGCCGAAGGACGTGCCAAGCATATTTACGGACGCGATGCGCTTGCGGTGAGCGTCGTGAAGCGTTCGGGCGAGATTATCCATTGGGGGTGTAAATGGAACTCGCGGGCATTTGACATCTATGACCGCCTGTCGAAAGTCCGGGGCGACTTTTCGCGCTTCGCCTATAAACTGGCCAGATTTCTGATGCCGTATGATTTCGCGTCTGTCAAGGAACTGGACGAGGCGATGCGGAATATCGTTTGGGAAGAGACACGGCATGTTCTTGCGCAGACCGAGGGTGCGAAGGTCGTACTCGCGGAAGAAATGCTGAAGGACTATCTGTGGGAGGATGGTGTGAAGAAACGTCCAGAAGATTACCTGGGGCTGTTCCTGTGTGAAGCGTTCATCAATCGTTCGCGTGAGAAATAGGAGGAAAACGACATGGGAAAATCAACGTATGAACTGTCGCCGCGCGATGTGCTTTTCTTTCGCGATGCGCGGCCGATGGACGTGGATAAGACGCGGACGAACGACGTGTTCAATGTCGGCCACGGCGCGAATTGGCCGCGTCCCGACCACCTTTTCAGCGCGGTCATTCATGACCTTCTCCGCAATGACGAGGCCTCGGAAAGTTCGTGGTATGGCACGATACCGGATCTGCGCGTGACGGGGCCATTCCCGCAGCTGAACAGCGAACTCTATCTGCCGATGCCGTACGACTGGGATATGGCTCTCGTTGCGTTTGACATGGATCTTGGCGCAACGGATGCCCCTGCGCCGCTTTCAGCGGGATTTGCCGATCGCGTCGTCGAGAAGAAAGCCTATCCGAAGTGGATTCCGCTGACTGCCTACGCGCGCTACCTTCGGGGCGACGTTGGGCGGGGAAAAGGACGGGACGAGGCAGATGTACCCCCGAATGACGATGGGGCGCTGTTTCTGCGTGAACCGCGACTGGGGACGACGCTGGATGCGGCGACAGGGGCCTCGAAGCGCGTTGACGGACGGACAGAAAGCGGGCGGTACGCGGCGGAATATTTGCGTCTCGGCAAAGACGTGAAAATGGTTTGTGCCATTGAGACGGAACATGATGCTGAACTTGCCAATCGTTGGGTGCGTTTCGGCGGGCAGGGCGGACTCGTCCATTTTGACCGAGTGGAGGACTGTCTGCACACACGCTTGCGCGCACTCCCGCAGGGAACGCCGAGTTGTTTTGTGCGCTGGACGCTTCTGACGCCGGCTCTTTTCGCGAAAGGGTGGTATCCAAACTGGCTGGAAGAGACGGCTTCGGGCGTGCGTTCGGGCAAGGTGATGCTTCCGACGGATAAGGTCTTGCGTCGGCCTGGCGAATCACGGGCCGCCTATCGGGCGAGAATGAAGGTCGAGTGCCGGCCGTTCGAGACGGCGCATTTGGTGGCGGCTTGTGTCGGAAAGGCCGTGGCCTTTTCGGGATACGATTCGCGGGACGGCGAAAAACCGACGGAACTTGCCGTTCCGGCAGGATCGTCCTACGTCTTCGCCTGTGAAACAGCTGAGGAAGCGAAGAAGCTTTCCGACGCACTTCACCTGAAGCCCCTTTCGGATTTGGGCGAGAAGGGCTTTGGCCTTGGCGTCTGTTCCTACGTGTCCGCGCCGCAGAAGTTCACGAGCGAAGCAAACGATTGACATCTATAAGAAAGGAAAACATCATGCAGACGAAACTCTTGACCATCTTCACCCGTACGCCGCTTCACGTGGGTTGCGGCTCATCCGTCGGCGCGGTCGACCAGCCGGTCGTGCGCGAACGCCACACGCGCTTCCCCGTCATCCCCGGCAGCGCTATCAAAGGTGTCCTTGCCGATCTGTGGAATGAAAACCATCAGCGTACGGAGGAAGGGAAGCGGTATTTTGGCGAGGATGACGTTCAGAAGGTAGCAAAAGCGGGACGCATTTCTTTTGGTGAAGCCAAGCTTCTTGCGTTCCCTGTGCGGAGTGCGCGTGGATGCTTTGCATTCTTGACTTCGCCGTTGGCGTTGGAGCGGTTTAAACGTGATAGGGGGTTGGATCTTCGCGTCCCAGATGCGCCGTCGTCCATGAAATGTCTTGCTGGCGATGCCGTTGTTTTTGCCGACAAGAAGGCCGTCATTCTCGAAGAATATCGTTTTGAGTGTTTTGGGGCATTTCCGGAAGAATGGGCCAAGTGCCTTGCAAATCTTGCGGATGATGCCGTACTGAATGGCGGAACAAGCCGTTTTGTTCTTGTAAATGACGATGACTTGGCTTATTACGTGCAGAACGCTTGTCAGATTTCCCAGCATGTTTCGATTGATTCCAGAACTGGAACGGCGGCGGAGCATAAGTTTTTCAATCAAGAGGAAGTACCTTCGGAAACGCTTTTCTATGCGCCGATTACATCGTTGGGTTCATCTGAAGATGACGCGCCGTTTTTCAAACGGCTCTCCGATATGTCGCTCGTTCAATTTGGTGGAAAAGGGACGACGGGGATTGGATATTGCTCAGTCAAACTTGTTTAAGAAGGGACAGCCAAATGCAGAACATCAATCAAATCCGTGCGCGGCATGTGCTGGAGTTCTCCAAGTCGTTTGAGAACAAAGGAACAAATGATGGAGAGGTCATTAAAAAGATTTCTCCCGTGATGATGAACAATGGTATGTTGGCGGCTCTCGCTTATGCTATGGATGAACGAAACAAGGCATGGAAGGAGGTTTTTGACGGCATTGCACGACATTTGGCTTCGTCTGAAATCAGCATTGTTCCTCTGAACTGCCGTGACGCGCAATCTCTTCTTAAGTACTTGACAGAGGACGGAACGAAATGTGACATCCTCCGCGCAGCGACTTCAGAAGCCGGGGCTTGGCTGAATTTTGCGCGTCGTCTTGTTCGTTGATGAAAGGAGACGATGATGCCAATGATACCTAAACCTCCGATTGCCGCCGAAGTTGCGGATGTCATCGGCGTGTGGGCTGAGCAAGTTGACAACCGATCGTTGCTCATGGATAAGTTTGTTTTGCATAAATCGTGGCCTTCGGTTTATTCGGATGTCAGCGGTACGCCAATCAAAATGGATGATGCCTCGCGTTGGAGCTTCATTCGCATGGCGCAAAACGGGGGCGATTATTTGCAACGAGAGAAGGATAACCTTGAGCGTACAGCCAAAGGGCATAATGCGCGTCCCGAAAATGTTGAGCGGGCAAAAGTTAAGGCCGATCTTGTTGCAAAACTTAAGTCATGTGCGTGTCGAAAACTTCCATATGACTTGGTTCGACAGAAATTGGTACAGACGAAGCAATTTGCAGAGGCGTTGTCACAACGCGGGGCGGCGGTTGTCTATGCGGAACTCGGTAGCCGCCTTATTATCAACCTTTCGGACAGCCTCATTCAAAATGCGGGTATCTGTCTGGATCGCCATACAGGGCTTCCCTATATTCCCGGATCGGCTGTGAAAGGCGTGACACGCCATGTGGCATTGTCGCGTCTTCGGCGTGGGGATTTGTCGCTGTCTGATTTCAAGGCGATTTTCGGTTCGTCTGAAAGTGCTTTCAAGAATACGAAGAAAAGCATTGGCGAACTGTCAGATTTTGCTGATGCATTGACAGAAGCCGAGATGACGCAAAAAGGAGGTGTCGATTTCCTGGCTGCGTATCCTGTCGAAAAAGAACCATTGATTGCCGTGGACATCTCCAATGTTCATCGACCCGTTTACTACGCAAGTGGGAAAGTAGAGGATCTCGCCAAAGAAATGCCGCGACCGAATACATTCCCAACCGTTGAGCAGGGAGCGCGTTTCGCATTCTTTGTCGTTCAGAATGCCATCGGCGTTTCTCCCGAATTGTTTAGCCGTGTTCGTGAGTTCCTTGTGGAGGCGATAACGCTTTGTGGTATCGGAGGCAAGACTGGCGCTGGCTACGGCTGGTTTAAAGACGTAACCTCCGAAGTCGAAGCCAAAGTCAGCGCTGAGGCGGAACGGGCGAAGGAAAAACGGCAGAAAGAGCGTGCGGCGGCTGAAGAAGCGGAAAGAGCGGCTGCCTTGCGGGCGGAACAGGCTCGCAAAGCGGCTCTTTCGCCATGTGAACGGGTTTTGGAAGAATGGACGAAGTCAAAGATTAAAGGGATTGTCAATGGGAGAAGGATGGTTCATTTTGATGAGTTGGAAAAGGACGAGAAACGTGGCATAGTTGATGCTCTGCGGATGGATGGTATCGGTGCCGAGGTTTGGGCGTTTCTCAAGACCGAGGAACGTAATCCCAAGCGGAAGATTAAACATGCGCCGGCGACAGTCAGTGCCATTAACAGGTTCGTCAAAGCCGAGAAACTGGAGAAGATGCCATGAATCGGACGATAGATCTTGAATTTATTACGCCGCTGTTTTCGCATGGTGCAACGGACAAACCCGAAGTCCGAGCCGCGTCGATTCGTGGACATCTCCACGACTGGTTTCGTCTGTTGGGCGGCGATATTGTTGCCGAGCGTCGCGTGTTCGGGGGCATTAAACAAAGTAAGGCTTCTTTTGCGGGGCATGAGAAGACATGTGCTAGTTCGGTTGTTGTGCGAGTGGGCGATGTTGTCGGTTCTATAAAGGACATGGCGACATTGCCGCACAAGTCGGGTGGAATGTCTGCGCCTCGCCAAGCGTTTGACATTGGAACAAAATGCCGCATAACGGTCATTGATCGCCTCTGCGGGCTTTCGCCAGAAGATGAAAATTGTTTGGATGCCGCAATTAATGCATGGCTTCTAATGGGGACTTTGGGTTATCGTGCGACACGGGCGGCGGGAAGTTTCTTGTGGCAGGATGAAGCGTTTGAACAGCCAACAGATCGGCTTGAATATGAAGATGCCTGCCGCAATCTTCTTGAAGACTTTTCGGCACGAGCCAAAGTCGCGGTTCTTGAAAAGTCGTATGAAAGGGCTGAGGATGCCAGACGGGACGTGTCCGATTCTCTTGGAGGGCGGGATGTTTGGTCTGGAAAGGATGAGTTGAAGAATTTGCATGATCCATTGGGACGCATTGGCGGTGGGCGTAAAACCTCGCCGCTCAAGTATCGTATTGTCCGTCTTGGGAAGGGGTTTCATATTTTGGCCTTGTGGGACAATAGGCGCGATGTTACGGGGAATGCGGAAAATGATTTTTATGGTATCATTGATTTGCTTGAACGGAAAAAGCCGAAATTGGGAAGTCAGTTGAAAAAGGCATTTGGTTAAGTTCCCATGCACCTTTGCTTCGCACATCACGGCCGGCAGTTCTTCTTCCTCACGATTTGCGTGGAAGGGCGGCGGGCCGTGCTGTCGCGATTGGTGGAGGGCGCGAAGCGGCCGGAACTGACGCGGGCGGGCGAATGCGTGAAAGCGCTTTGGCTTGCCATTCACGGATTGAACCCGGCGCTGACGGCGGGCGAGTTCATCATCATGCCCGATCATGTGCATCTTTTGCTCATCGTAAATTATGATCGCGATCCCGCGTTCAAGCCGCTGGTGTTTCTGCATTGGTTCATGGAGGAAAGCGCGCGCATGATCGCGGCGGCGGGCGCGGGCGGGGCGACGGACGGGGGCTGCGCCCCCGAACCCCTCTTGCCCACGGCCATTCGCAGCACCTATCACCCACCCGCCCATTCCGCCGCTTCTGTGCCCGGCCGTGGCCTCTGCGCCGCGCCGCCCGCCATGCCCGCCGGCGGGGGTTCGGGGGCGCAGCCCCCGTCCGTCGCCGCAATCGCCACCCCTTTCTGGGAGCGCCGTTTCTGGCTCGATCTTTCTTTCGATGCGCGGCAGCTGGCTGCCATCCGCCGCTACATACGCGGCAATCCCGCGCGTGCCCTTTGGAAGCGGCAGTATCCCGATCGCTTTGTCTGCCACGTCAATCTTCGCCACCGCATCCTCGATCCGGCGTTTTCATGGAGCGCCTACGGCGAATTGACGCTCCTTGCCAGTCCCTTTCTGCTAGCCGTTTCCCTTACGCGCAAGAAATCGCTTGCCGAGCATGAGGCGGAAATCGCCGCGCTCGTCGAAAAGGCGCGGAAGGGGTGGGTGATCGTCTGCGGCTTTCTTTCGCCGGGCGAGAAGGAACTTGCGCGGCGGCTTCGGGATGCGCCGCAGGCGCGCTGGATCAAGACCTTGGCGCAAGGGCTGCCGCCGCGCTACGATCCGTCGCTTGCCGATTCGCGCGAACTTGCGGTCGGCCGTCTGCTGATTTTGAGCGCACTGCCGTGCGGTGCGCCGTTCGACTGGAACACCTGCCATCAAATGAACGCCCTCGCGGCGGCGATGTGCCGCCGCGCCCAGGG
>CAZWQY010000007.1:0-44355 GCA_964636295.1 uncultured Lentisphaeraceae bacterium
CGGGAGGCGCTCCCCGTACGACGCGAGGGAGACCCTCGTGCGCGAGTTCCCGGACGGGAGGGTCCCGTGCCAGAGGACGATCTACAGCCACATCGACGCGGGCGACGTCGGCGTGGCAAGGGGGGAGACGCCGTACCATCCGGGCCGGCGGCGACGTCCCGGGCGCCGCGCGCATCCGGCGAGAGTCCTCCCGAACAGGCGGAGGATCTCGGAGCGCCCGCCGGAGGCGGACGACCCCGCGGAGCTCGGGCACAAGGAGTTCGACACCGTCGTCTCGTGCAAGGGCGGCAGGGGCGGGCTTCTCGTCGACGTCGACAAGTGCTCCCTCAAGGTGGCGATCGAGCCGATCGGCTCGGTCAGCCGCAGGGCGGTCTCGCGCGCCTTCCGGCGGATGAAGGCGCGCGGCGCCGTCGACGCGGTACTGAAGACCGCGACGACGGACAACGGCTGCGAGGTCTCGCACCAGAGGGCCCTCGAACGGATCCTCGGATGCCCCGTCTACTACACGCGGGCGTACGCCTCCTACGAGAAGGGGGCCGTCGAGAACGTCAACCGCATCATCAGGAGGTGGTTCCCGAAGGGGACGGACTTCTCGAAGGTCCCGCGCGAGGACGTCCTCGCGGTCGAGGCCATCGTCAACTCGATACACAGACGCTCGCTGAAAGGAGAGACCGCATATGACTACCATTCACGTCTTGCCAAGACGCCTTAGGGACTTCCTGCGCCACTTGGGTTGCAATTCGCCCAGGAATGAGGATGGGAAAGTTGTAATACCCAATGCGCAAACGCCCGTCAGAGGTCGTTCTGAAAGAACGCGCCGACGCGCTGAAGCAGTTCGTCCGCGCCCGTGACCGTGTGCACGGAGGCGGGGATCGACTTGCGGAAAAGCGCGCCGTAGTTCTTCGTGACGAGACGCGGGTCGGAAACGACGACGACGCCTCGGTCGGCCTTCGTGCGGATGAGCCGCCCAAAGCCCTGGCGGAACTTGATGACCGCCTCCGGCAGCGCGTAGTCGCGGAAGGAACTGCCGCCCGCACGGTCAATCGCCTCGGAACGCGCCTCGACAATCGGGTCGCCGACCTGCGCGAACGGCAGACGGGCGAGCACGACGCACGAGAGCGCCGCGCCCGCGACGTCCACGCCCTCCCAAAAGCTCTGCGCCCCGAAAAGGACGGTGTTCGCGCGCTCCTTGAGCTGCCGCGTCATCGCCTCGCGCGAAAGGCCCTCGCCCTGCACGAGCAACGTGATGCCCGCGTCCGCCAGCGGCGCGTGCGCGTGCGCCGCGACGGCATTCATCATCTCGTAGCTCGTGAAGAGGACGAGCGCGCGCCCCTGCGTGACGGCAAAGAGATCCTTAAGGAAGACGGCCAACGCCTCGGCATACGCGGCGGAGTCGGCGGCGGGATCGGGCAGACAGTCCGGCGCCAAAACAAGCGACTGCCGAAAGTAGTCGAACGGCGACGTCGCCGTCAGGAACTGGAAACGCTCCCGCGTGCCGAGCCGCCGTGCCATGTACGCGAAGTCGTTGCCGACGCGCAACGTCGCCGAACAAAGCACGACCGAATCCTTCACGTCGTAGAAGAGCCGCTTGAGATCGTCCGCGACCGACAGCGGCGCGGCGACAAGCCGCACATAGGCCGGCCGCCGCTCCAGATGCACACGCTCCGCCCAGTAGGCGTGCGTCGCCTTGTCGCCACGCAGGACGAAATTCGTCTCGTTCGCGAACGCGACCAGCGACTCGGCCAGTCCCGCGACCTGCGCAGACAAATCGCCCAGACCGTTCACGGCCGCGCCGTCCAGCAGGTCGCGGAGCTCGTGCAGGAGGTTCACGAGCGCGGCAAGTTCGGCCTCCAGCCGCGTCTGCGCCGCCGCACACGCCGGCTCCTCCCAGACATCCGCTTCGTACGGCTTAAAAAGTCCATGCAGGGAATACGCCCGCGCGCCGTCCGCCTCCACGCGATAGCGGCAGACCGCACGGCTCTTTGCCGGACGCAGCAGCCGCGACGCGACGGACGCCAACGCCTCCGCCGCCTTCACGACGCGGCCCATGGCGCGCGGCGCGTCCACGAGCAGCTTCATCGCCCGATCGCCCGCGCCTGCCAGCGCGCCCTTCTGGAACTGCCGCTCGACGGACGCCAAGACGCCCGACGGCCGCGCGACACGCTTGCCGCGTCCGGGACGCTGAAGTCGGTTGAGAATGCGCATGAGGGCGGGCAGCGAGAACTCCGCGCGCAAATAGTCCGTCGCGATCGACTCCAGATTGTGCGCTTCGTCCATCACAAGCCGTCCGTAGCCCGGCAGGATCCCGCTTCCGGGCGCCGTCGCCTCGGCGAGGACGAGCGCGTGGTTGACGACGACGAGATGCGCCTCGGCCGCCGCCTTGCGGGCCTTGTAGACGAAACAGCGCGTGTAGTATGCGCATCGCCGCCCGCCACACTCGTCGCCGGGACAGGACAGCTGTCCATGCGGCAAACCCTCGTAGGCATCAAGGTCGCCGTCCGGCGTGTGGCGCAGCCACTCGACGAACGCCGGCATGAGCGCCTGTTCCTCGGCGGACATCGTCCAGTATCCGGCGGCGAAGAACTCCGCGACGGCCCGCAGGCAGAGGTAGTTCGTGCGCCCCTTGAGGAGCGCGACCCGGAACTTCGCCGCGCCGTCGCCAAGCACGCGGAGCGCGCGCGAAATGTCGGACGAGACGAGCTGCGACTGGAGGTTGCGCGTCGCCGTCGAGACGACGACGGGCGTGTCGTTCGTCGCGGCCCAGAGGACGGACGGCACGAGGTAAGCGAGCGACTTGCCGACGCCCGTGCCAGCCTCGACGACGAGATGCTCGCGCGCGTTGAACGCCGTCGCGACCGCGCCCGCCATGTCGATTTGCCCCGGCCGCTCCTCGTAGCCGTCCATGCGGCCGAGCGTACCGCCCGCACGCAGATGCTCCTGCACGGCCACGACGTCAATCGACGAGCAGTCCTCGTGCGTCGGCAGATGGCGCGTCCGCGCGGCATCCAGCCGCTCGGGAACGCAGGTCGCCCAGTTCGGGTCGTCAATGAACGCGGCGGGCGTCATGACACCAAGAGGCCTCCCGTGCGAGAGCACCCCCGTAAAACTCAGTTACGCGCGCGCCTCACCGCCGAGCAGCCCCAGCGCGGCCAGCGTGTCGCGCATCTGCGCACGATTCGCGTCGGTCGTCTCGCAAAGCGGCAGACGGAAAACCCGTTCGCACGCCCCGCAGAGCGCAAGCGCCTCCTTGACCATGACCGGGTTCACGTCGATGAACAGGTCATGGAACAGGCGATAGTACTTCGCATGGTACGCGCGAGCCTCGACAAAGCGGCCCTCCCGCGCCAGGCGCACCATGTCGCCCATCTCCTTCGGAATCACGTTCGACGCGACGGAGATGACGCCCTCGGCGCCAACGGACATCATCGGCAGCGTGAGCGAGTCGTCGCCCGAAAGGACAGTGAAGTCGGGCAGACGGCTCTTGATCGCCGAGACGCGCTCGACCGAGCCGGCGGCCTCCTTGATCGCGACGACGTTCGGATGCTTCGCGAGCCGCACGACGACGTCCAGCGGAATCTCGCGCCCCGCGCGCCCCGGCACGTTGTAGAGGACGACGGGAAGCCCAAGGTCGGCAACCGTCATGAAGTGACGGTAAAGCCCTTCGGGATTCGGCTTGTTGTAATAGGGCGTAACCTGAAGGCAGGCATCCGCCCCTCCGAAGGCAATCGCCGCCCGCGTGAGCGAGACGGCCTCGGCCGTCGAGTTCGCACCCGTGCCGGCGACGATGCGGCACTTGCCGGCCGCGTACTCGGCCGTCTTCTCGATGACCTTGTGATGCTCCTCATGCGAGAGCGTCGGCGATTCGCCCGACGTCCCCACCGAGCAGATTCCTTCGATGCCCGCCGCCGTCTGCGCCTCGACAAGCGCCTTCAGCGCACCGTAGTCAACCGAGCCGTCCTTCGCAAACGGCGTCACCAAAGCCGTAATCGTTCCAAAAATCTTCATGTGCATATTATACCATAACACAGGCGGAGGAGAAGCGCGGCGACGGCCATGCCGACGATGAGCAAGACCGGATGGACGGCCTTTTTCTGCGCCAACGCAAAACTGAGCGCAACGAGAACGGCCGCCAGCGGCTGGAACGCGCCGTCCGCAAAGGCGCTCAACTTCAGGAACTCCCACAGCGCGACGAGCATGAGCGCCAGCGAGGCCGGCTTCGCGCCCCGCAGGATGCCGCCAACCAGGCGGCTCGTCTTGAAGCGATCGATGGATGCGAGGGCCAGATAGACGAGGACCGAACCCGGCAGAAGAAGCGCGATGGACGCCAGCACGCCCCCCGGCACGCCCGCAAGGCGAAAGCCGAAATACGTCGCGCCGTTGACGCCAATCGGACCCGGCGTCATCTGCGTGAGCGCCATCAGGTTCGAGAACTCCTCGGCCGAAACCTGCAGGAACGCCGCCGTCGGCCCGACGAAGTCCTCGATGTACATCGGAACCAGCACGAATCCGCCGCCAAAGCAGAACGCGCCATACTTGAGGAACAGCAGGAGCGGCAGCCACGCCGCCGCGCAGAACGTGCGCCCGCCCTTCTCCCGCGCCGGCACGAAGGCACCCGCAAGCCCCGCCGCCATTGCCGCGAGGAGGACAGCCCAGACCGGAACGCCGCCGACCAACGCCGCACAAGCCGCAACGAGGACGGAATAGAAAAAGACGTCCTTCGCCGCCTTCGCCCAGCTGCGGAGGACGGCGGCGGCCACAATGCCGGTCAACGCGCTGCGCAGGCCGATGAACGCGCTCGCGAGATGCGGATTGCCGAGCGGCAGCGCGTCATAGCCAAGGGCGACCGCCGTGAAGATGATGATGGACGGCAGGGCGACGGCGACGACGGCGGTAATGGCCCCCGGCAGCCCGGCGACCTTGCGCCCGACATAGACGGCCGTATGCGTCGCGATGATCCCCGGCAGCATTTGGAAGATCGGCAACTCGTCCAGAAGTTCCCCTTCCTCCGTCCACTTCCGCTTGGCGAAGACCTGGTCGGCGACGGCGATGATGGCATAGCCGCCGCCAATCACGAACAGCGAGATCTTGAAGAACTCGACGAAAATCCGAAGGTACAGCCTCATGCGCGATACTCAGCGCAGCTGTCGGCCGTCTCCCAGACGCGGACGGACGCCAGCCCCGGAACCTTCGCCCGCAACTCGCCAAAGAAGAGCTTCGCCAGGTTCTCGGCCGTGGAGCGAAACGGAATCGCGACCGTCCGCATGCCGTGCCGCTCGACGACCGCCGCGATTTCGCGCTCGCCCGCCGACTCCGTGTTGTAGACGAACGCATGGTCGAAGCGGTCGCAGATCGTCTCCGTCGCGATCCGCTTCAGATCCTTGAAGTCAATGACCATGTCGCCGCCCGCGCCGTCCGTCTGCGCGACGGAGACGTCCACGCGGTACGTGTGGCCGTGGAGGTTCTTGCAAAGCCCCTGATGATTCGTGAGAATGTGCGCGGCATCGAACCGCACCGTCTTTGTGACCGTTGTCATGGCGGCGTATTATACCACAGGCATCAACGGTCGCGATCCGTCGGCATCCCCCAGCTTTCCAGTTTCGTCGCCATCCAGTCAAACGACGCCTCGTGCAGGTCGCGCGAACGCCCGCACGGAATCACCGGCCCGCAGGCGACCTTGAGGTCGTACTGCGTGTCGACGGGACCGAAGTCCTTGAAGACCTTGCGCAGAAGCCCCGTCTTGCGCGTCGGCTGGCAGCGCGTGTCCACGACGAGCGGAACGACCGGACAGCCCGCGCGCTCGGCGAGCTTCGCGCCAATCGACGAGAACCGCTTGCGGCTGAAGACCTCGCAACGCGTGCCCTGCGGAAAGACAAGGAAGCTGTCACCGCCCTGTATCCGCTCCGTGCCGACGCGCAGGACGTTCATGAGGTCTTCGCGCGGCGAAACGCGGCTGACCGGAACCATCCGCATATGCTCGGCCGCCTTCGCGAGGAACGGCAGATGCGCCAGCGACGCCTTCGCGACGTAGCTGAACGGCGAGATCGCCAGCAGGATCGGCGGCAGCAGAATCGTCTCCGTCATCGAGAGGTGGTTGCAGACGTAGAGAACAGGGCCTTTGTGGGCGATCCGCTCCCCGAAGCCCTCCACCTGCACGTTCATGCCCAGACGCTCGGCCATCGTGACGGTCGAGAAGCAGAACCCGGCCCAAACGTCCGTCGTGAGCTTGCCGAACGGCTCGGTCAGGGCGCAGTACGGGAAGACGCGCGTCACGCCCCAGGTGTAGCGCGCGGTCGTCCACGCGGACGGCTTCGCGCGCGCGACCGCGCGGCAGTCCGGCGCCGTGCGGTAGCCGCCCGTCGCGCGGATGGATTCCTGAAACTCATTCAGCGTCGTTGTTCTCATGCCCTTCCGTCTCCTTTTCGGCTTCCTGTTCGGCGGCGGCCTGCTTCTTCTCGCGCATCGCCTTCAGCTCCGACTGGATGGCCAGCAGCTGATTCCGCTGCTCTTCGCGCTCGGCCTCTCGGGCCTGCCGCTCCTCTTCGCGCTCCCGCCGCTGCGTCTCCTGCTCCTTGAGGCGTTCCGCCTCGCGCTGCTTCGCCTCGGCCGCGCGCGCGAACCGCCGACTGCCCAGCGTGCGCAGCAGGGGCGACCGGCCGCTCCGCTCCTCCAGCGTCATGACGCCGTCGTTGGGCTTCGCCGCGCCCGCCTTCGCCGTCGCCCCGGCGTCTTTCGCCGAATCGCCGCCGATCGTCAGCGAGACCTCGATCTCGCCCTTGACGATCGTCATCGACGCGTTCGTCGGATCGGCCTCCTTCACGAGCCAGCCGCCGCGCGTCTCGCCGACCTTGAGATAATAATGGCACGGGTTCTTTGGATCGGAATTGTCGGTGAAGCCAACGGCCACTTGCCCGTCGGGCGTCTGATTGATGACGGAAAAGCGAATCGCGCTCTTCAGCTGCTCCTGTTCCTTCGTCAGTTCCTTCTGCGCCGACTTCGACACCTCGCTCGGCAGTTTCGTCGGATCAAAGCCAACGGGAAGCGCCCCGAACATCTGCCGGTCGATGATCGACTGATAGCGGCTCAAGGGCGGCACTTCGGCCCACGCCGCACCCGCGAGAACGGCAACCAGCAGAAAAACTCGTTTCACGAAAGACATTTCCTCTTGAGCCGGGAATTATATCAAAATCGCGCAGAGGACGAGACCCGCCAGCTGAAGCGCCAACAGTCCGAAGACGAGATACGCCACCTTCCGTTCGTTTGTCGGATCGACCGTCTCGCGTTCGGAGAATTTCGTCACGCCCGCGACATAGGCGAACCAGAGGGCCGCCGGCAGCCAGGCCATCCCGCCCAGAAGGACGTTGAGCCCGCGCGCCGCGCCCATGAGCAGCGGATTCTTCGTGCGGTTGTAGAGCTGAATCGCGACCGTCAGCGCGACCAGCACGAGAAACGGGCCGTGCCCAAAGTAGAGCGCAAGCACGGCGAGACAGAGACAGACCGTGCGCGCCAGCCGCGCCGCGCGCAGGGAAATCTCGCCCGCCGCCAGCGGGCGCGTCTTCGGATCGGTCGCGGCCCCGACGAGGTCGTTGTCGATCAGCCCATACACATACAGGCAGACGGACGCCAGGCAGACGAGGGCGACATCCGCCGCACGCGCGGACGTGAGCGCGCCGCATGCCGCCGCGCCAACCAGGACGTCGCCGGGCACGGTGACGAGATTCTGCACACGACAGAGCCGCAGCCAGGCCCGCACACGCGGACTAGAAGAGGGAGAAAGAGAGCGTTCGGAATTCATGCGGGAATTATAGCGCGCCGCGAAAAACCTGTCAACCGCGCCGCCGCGCGCGCCAGTTCCTTGTCGTTCGTCCGGACCGACAGCCGATCGGCGAACCCCAAATAGGCGGCCATGCGCACGAACGCCAAAATGAACCGGTCGGCCCGTTGCGTTCCCGTGCCGCCCGTATAGGAGACGCGCAGCCGCCCGTCCGTCTCGGCCTTCTCGTCCGCGCCGTCGAAGACGATCCAAACGCGCAGCTCCGCCGCGCCGTCCGCCGCCAGACGCGCGCGCGCCTGGGCGACCAGCGACGGACGATCCGCCGCCGCCTTTTGCGAACCGAGAATCAGGTTCCAGCCGTCCCAGATCTCCAGCCGTCCACCGGGCGGCAACGCGCGCATGTCCGCCGCCGCCAAAAGCGCAAGGTCGAAATGCGCCATCAACGCCGCGTTCGCGTCATGCAACGCCGCGCATTCGGCCTTCGCCTTCGCGAGTTCCGCCCGCAGCTCGCGCACATGCGCGACGCGCGAACCGAGAATCAGGTCTTGCGCGCCCATCCGTTCACCCCTGCGCGCGTTCGGCTGACGGATGCGCCGGCTTCTCGACGAGCGACGCGAGCAGAAGGAGACCGACGGCCGTGCAGATGAAGGCATCCGCCACGTTGAAGCAGGGAAAGTGGCTCGTCTTCCAGTAGAAGTCGAACATGTCGATCACATAGCCGCGACAGACGCGGTCGACGAGATTGCCGACGACGCCCGCGTAGAGAAGCGGCTCGGCCACGACGCCCAGACGCGAACCGGGCAGGCCGAAGACGGTCTTCCGCTTCCAGAGAAGAAAGCCCAGCGCAAGAACGCCAAACGCCGCCAACGGCCAGACATGCCCCTGAAGAAGCCCCCAGGCGCACCCCCGGTTCTCGACGTACGCGAGATTGAAAAGACCCGGAATGACGGAAACCGCCGCCGCGCCCTTAAGGCGTGCGACGGCGAATTCCTTGACGACCGCATCGACGACGGCGAGGTTCGCCGCGACGACGAGCGCAATCAACGCGCGCTTCACTTCGTGCCGCGCTCCATTTCGCTCTGGCACTCCATGCACGTGAGGACGAACGGCTGGTTCAGCAGACGCGGCTTGCGGATCAGCTGGCCGCAGACCGTGCAGACGCCATACGTGCCGTCGTCGATGCGATGCAACGCCTCGTCAATCTGCTGGATCGTGCGGTTGATGTTGCCCATCTGGCCAAGTGCCTGGAGGCGCAGGGTCTGCGCCGTGCCGTCGCCGCCGTCGGCCTCGTGGTCTTCGGACTCGTTGAAGCCCGTCGCCTTCATCGCGTCCACGCCCGACATCGCCTTCGCGCGCGCGGCGAGCAGCCGCTTGCGGAATTCCTTGAGGTCGGTCTCGGGGAACTTCTCCGTCTCCTCGCCGCGCGAACGCGACGTCGGGCGGCGCGAGAGACGGATGCCGTCATCGACCTGCTCCTGCGCGGCCCGTGCGGCCGAACGCTTCATCTCCTCGGCAATGGACGCGCCAAACGCAACGGCCTTCGCCGTGTCAATCGGCGTGTACTCCTCAATGACCGTCTTCGCCGACGCGGACGGCCGACGGATGATGCGCGGCGGAACGCGCTTGATTTCCCGCTTCTCGGACGAATCGTCTGTCTTCATAGCCATTCTTTCGCTCCTTTCCGCCCACGTCAAACCTGAATGCCCTCAGGAAGCTTCATCCACGCGCGGATCTCGTCCGTCAGCGGACGAATCTCCTTCACGGTCGCGAACGTGAGGTTGCCCTCCTCGTCCGGCAGCTCGAAGTCGTCGCCGACCTTCTTGCCCATGAGGTTCTGCGCCACGCGCGTCTTCGAGGAGAGAATGCCCTTCTCAAGGTCATTGTCCCACTCGCCGAGGATCGTCCACGTCTTCTCGCCCGCCTTCGTCGCGCAGACGACGGTCACGCCCGGCATCACCTCGTCGGTCGTCGCGTCGGCGAAGTCGCCGGGCTTCACGGCCTCGAGCTCGGCCTGCATGAGCGTCTGCTTCTGCATGAGCGCGCGCTGCTCGTCCTTCGCGTACTGGTACTCGGCGTTCTCGGAGAGGTCGCCGTAGCTCTTCGCGAACTCGATGCGCTTGACGTTCGCCGGCATGTCCTCGTTGATGAGCTTGAGGTACTCGGCCTTCCGGAGCCCGAAGCTGCGGTAGGACGTGAGGCGCGCGTACTCCTTCTTCTTCTCGACCTTGACGAAATGCGCCTCCAGCGCGGGCACGATCTTCGTCATGCGCACGACCGTCGCGTGGTGCGTCGAGGGATCCCAGGCGATCGAGGCCTGGAAACGCTCGAAGAAGAGGGCCTGGTCGGACGGCTCAAGCCAGTCGAAGACCTTCTTGAGCCAGTCGACGTTGGCGAAGAGCCGCCGGACGATGTTCTGCATCTTGAGCGTCTCGCCGCCCTGACGCCCTTCGCCGAGTGCGATCGCGTGCGTGAGGAGCGTGATGAACGGCGGCAGCTCGGCCCAGTCCTTGAACTGCTCGTACTTGCCGACGAGAAGCGTCGTCAGCGTCGCCGGCGCCTTCGGCTGGCGCATGAACATGCCGATCGCCTGGCGGCAGGCGTCTTCCTTCGCGAACTGGCCGGCGATCTCGGAGACGGCCGTGAAGCAGAGTTCGGGAATCGCCGCGTAGAGCCGCGCCTTCGACGTGTCGTCGCAGCCGAGGAACGTGATCATCGCGCCGACCTCGCGCGCCGGCAGCGCGGCCGCCGCCTTGACGAAACGCTTGCGCTCCCAGAGGTAGTCGCGCATCTCCATCGCCGGCGGATTCGCGAAGCCCAACGAGACGACGGCGCACGCAAGGCGCGCATAGAGCGCGTCATCGACCTTGCGCGCCGCCGTCACGGCGAACGCGAGACGCTCGCCGACCTTCGCCTTCGTCGCCTCGTCGGCCTCCTTGAGCTTGCCCTGCGCAACGTATTCGCGCACCGCCGCGAGAATGAGCTTCGGGTCGGTCTCGTGCGAAAAGCCGGTCAGCCAGTTGTCGCCATAGTCCTCCGCCGCCGCGCGAAGCTGGATCGGCTCGGTCTTCTTCGCGGGAACGACGACGCACTTGTCGGCCTTGAGCGACGTGCGCGCGCTGTCCCAGAACTTCTTCCAGTTCACGGACTTGACGAACCCGTTCTTCACGCAGTAGTCCTCCAGGCGGACAAGCGTCATCGACGAGCCGTTCGAGCGGAGAACCGCCTTGACGAACTCGCCCGGCTTATCCTTGAGCAGCGCGTCGAAATCGGCCGGCGCCGTCTCGCGCAGGACGAGGATGTGATCCTTCGGCGCGACCTCCAGCATGTCGCAGGCGGCCGCGAACGTGAACTGGTGGCCCTTCTTCGTCTTGAAGTCGACGGTGATGCGCTTGTAGAAGTAGTCGATCTTCTTGACCGTGCCCAGCCCCCACGTCTCGTTCAAGACCTTGACGCCCGCCGCGCCGGGGATGTTCGCGTTGAACGCGACCAGCTTCTCGAGGCGGACAAGCGACTCGTCGAGCGGACGCTCGCCGAACTCGACGCCGTCGATGAAAGAAAGAAGAAGACGATCGTCCGTCGTCTTCTTCAAGGCGTCCTTGACGCCGGCCGGCTGAACCTTCTTCGCAAGCTCCGCCTGATTCTCCCGCACGAGCCCGAATGCGCCCATGAAATCCTTTTTCTCGGCGCATTCGCCCAACTGACTCACAATTGCTTCCGTTTCGGCCATCTTCTTCTCCGTTTGGACAAGTTCAAAAACGGCGCGAATTATACCATAAACCGCGTTCAAGGGATAGTGGGGACAAAAGACCGGCTAGCGGACGCGCGTCTTCCACCAGCGCAGCCACTCGGTCTGGAAGAGCCGCGCGGTCTCGTCGTTCCGGAATGCCGCCGCCGTCGCCGCGCGCGGATCGTGCGTCGCGAGCAAGGCCTCGACGTAGTCGCGCGTGACGTCCTTGAACGGCGCGAAACGGACATCGGGCGCACCCTTCTCAAGGAAGACGGCAACTGACCACGCCAAACGGTACGTGCGCCGACGCGCGGCGTCGGAGCCGCCATAGAACGCCGCGTAGTCCATCGCGAAGAGATCCGGCAGAAGATCCGCAAGGCGCGCCAGTCCCTCCGGCGAAAGGTCGACGTCCACGCCCCACGCCGTCGCGTCGGGGTCTTCAAAGTACTGCGCATAGCCCTCGTTGAGCCACGGCGACGTCGGCAGCAGCGCCGTCGCATACGAGAGATACTGGTGGAACGCCTCATGACGAATCGTCCGCAGCAGCTCGGCCGTCCCGTCCGGCGGCAAGTAGGCGACGAGCTCTCGCCGCGCCGGACTCCAGTAGGCCGCGCTCCAGGCCATGTTCGTGCGGTCGTCCAGCGCAAGGGCCGCCAGATATTCCGCACGGCTCGCGTAGACGCGCGCGACGCAAAGGACGTTCGTGCCGTCCAGCGGCGTCGGAATCGTCGCGGCGAAGGCGGCGTGCAGGCGCGGCAGTTCGTTCGTGAGCGACGCGACGAACGGCGTCCCCGGCGGCAAATCGTCCAGAATCACGTAGGTTGCCGCGTCCGTCGCCCGCCAGTTCGCGTAGGCCGCGACGGAATGGTGCGCGTCCGCGCGCAAGAGCGCGGCCTCGTCGCCCGTCGTGCACGGAACCGACGACGGAACGTTTCGCGCCTCCCGGCGCAGGAACTCCTCCTCGAACGCCGCGCGCGCCGCATCCGGATCGTCGCCGTCCGCGAGCGTCCACGTCGCGAGTCGCCAGGCCTCCGCCTTTTCAGACAAGAACGCGCACACGAGCGCCGTCGTGTTCGTGCCCTGCCAGTAGTCGACGTCCGCGAAGCCGCGCGGCAACCGACGGGGCGGCGTCGGATCCTCGGCCGGTTCGACGGGCGAAAGGCGCGCAATCGCGTCGCGCACCTGCACGCGCTTCTTGCGGTCAATCGCGACGCACGAGGCGACGTACGCCGCGCGCGTCACGGTTGCCTCGGCGGCGATGGCCGGCGGACGAACGGACAGCGTCGCCAGCGTGAAAACGCGCCCGTCGTCATCGACCCAACGCCCCTCGACCGTCCGCGACGTCCAGAGATCCAGTCGGCTGAAGCGATCCTCCAGGCGGCTCTGTCCGTCCGCGCGCACGAGATACGCCTCGGCGCGCGGCATTTCCAGCGGCGCCGGATTCGTCAGAAAGAGCGAGACCAGCAAAAACGGCATGGCGACGGATCCGTCCTGCCCCGCACGCGGACTAGAACGCGCCGACCGCCAGCGAGGAGAACGTCGAGATCGGCGTCGTGTCGCGGTAGTTGTCGATGACCTGGCGGACGTCGCGGATGAGTCCGTTCACCTCATCGTAGAGCTTCGGGTCCTTCGCGAGGCGGCCAATCGTGCCGTTGCCCTCCTTGAGGTCGGTCGCGAAGGCGTTGAGGTTCTCCAGCAGCGCGTTCGCCCGCGCGACCGTCGCCTTCACGTCCACGCCCTCGGCGGCCGCACGGAACGCCGCGACGCCAGCCTCGAGATCGTCGAACGTCTGCGCACGGTTCAGCCGATCCGAGACGGCGCGCGCATTCGCCATCGTCTCCTTGAGATCCGTGTAGACCGTGTCGTCCGAGCTGAGGAACTTGCCGACCGTGCCCTCCCCGCGCGCGATGCGGTCGGCCAAGACGTTCGCGCGATCCATGAAGCTGTCCGCCTTCGCCGCGACCGTCCGGGCGTGCGCCGACGCGGCGGCCACGTTCGTGACGATCTCCTTCAGTTCGGGATTCGACAGGAACTCGCGCAGGTTCTTGGCGATCTTCGAGACGTCGGACATCCAGTCCGTCGGCGTCTCGCCGACGAAGACCGTCGTCGCGAGCGGACGGATCTCGCCTTCGCCCTCCTCCAACGCCAGGTAGTTGCCGCCCAGCATCGAGAGGTTGCGGACGGAGATCGCCGCGCCCGCACGAAGGATGACGTGCGAATCGACGGACGCGAAGACGACGAGGTTCGACGGCGTCACCTCGACGTGATCGACCGCGCCGACCTTCGTGCCTCGATACATGACGTTGTCGCGCTCCTTGAGCCCGCCAACGCCGTCGAAGACGACGCGCATCAGGACGCGGTTCCGACCCGAAAGGACGTCCACGCCCGAAATGACGATCGTGAAGTAGCCCAGGAGCAGCAGCACCGTGACCATGAAGAGCCCGACGACCAGCTGCGAAAACGCCTCGCTTTTCTTTTTCATAGAATCTCCCTCAAAGACTATCCCCTTCGGCCGCCGCCAGGAACGCGCGCGCCTCCGGATTCTGCGACCGTCGGAACTCGTCCGGCGTCAGGCAGACGACGGCCCGCCCGTCCTTCACGAGCAGGATGCGGTTCGCGATTCGGAATGCCGAGGCGAGGTCGTGCGTGACGACGACAGACGTCACGCCGCGCGTGCGGTTGACGTCGCGGATGAGGCGCGTGATCTGCGCGCTCGTCACGGGGTCAAGCCCCGACGTCGGCTCGTCGTAGAGGATGACCTCCGCCTCGCAGACAATCGCCCGCGCGAGTCCCGCGCGCTTCTGCATGCCGCCCGAAATCTCCGCCGGATACTTCGCCGCGTCGTCCGACAATCCGACGGCCGCCAACGCCGCCGCGACGCGCCGGTCAATCTCGTCCGCCTTGAGGCGCGTCGTCTCAACGAGCGGCAGCGCGACGTTCTCCCACACCGTCTTCCACGCGAGGAGCGCACCCGACTGGAAGAGGTAGCCGATCCGGTCTGTCGCGACCGAGACTTCGCCCGCGTCCGGCTCCAGAAGCCCGACGACATGCTTGAGCGTGACGGACTTGCCGGTGCCGGACGGGCCGACGACCGCAAGGATCTCGCCCTTCTCGACGTCAAAGGTCAGGCCGTCCAGCACGGCGGCTTCGCCGAAGCGCTTGACGACATTCCGGAACTCGATCATCTTCTCCGCCATCAGTAGAACAGCCTCGTCACCATGTAGCCCGAAATGAGAATCGCCAGAAAGGAGACGATGACGGCGCGCTGCGTGGACTTGCCGACGCCCGTCGCGCCGCGCGTCGTCCCCAGGCCCTCGGCGACGGAGATGACCCCGACGAGAAAGCCGAAGACCGTCGCCTTCAGGATGCCGACGTAGAGATCCTTCGCCTCGGACATCACGAGCGCGCCCGACATGTACTGCTGGAAATCGACGTTGAACTGCGTCGCGCCGACGAAGCCGCCGCCGACCGCGCCGATGATGCAGCAGTAGAACGCGAGAACAGGCGCCATCAGGACGAGCGCCAGGATGCGCGGCGCGGCGAGGAAGCGCATCGGCGGAATCCGCAGGATGACGAGCGCGTCGATCTCGTCGTTCACCTTCATCGTGCCGAGTTCCGCCGCAATCGCCGAACCGACGCATGCGGCCAGGCAGATGCCGCAGCAGAACGCACCCATCTCCCGCAAGAGCGTCATCATCACCGCCGCGCCCAGCAGCGTCTCCTGATTGAAGCGCGCGAGCTCGAGGCCAACCTGCAGCGCAAGGATCATCCCCATGAAGAGCGAGACGACCGTGACGACCGGCAGCGTGCGGATGCCCGTCGCATACAGCTGGCGAAAGAGGTCTTCGCGCCCCGTGCGCCGACAGAGGACGGACGGGAAGAACGCGACGGACTTCGCCGCCACGATCCCCGCCCATCCGACGGCTTCGACTGGCTTCAAGATGCTTCTCATCGCGTGTCTCTTCTTTCGCGCCTTTTCAGGCGATTCAGTAGATTATACCACAATTTCGCCGCGCACGGACGCACCAACTCTCATTCAAGGCGTGCGCGCGGACGCGGATCGAACGCATCGCGCAGCCCCTCGCCGACCAGCACCGTCAGCAACATGACGACAAAAAGCGCCGACGCGGGAAAGACGACGAGCCACCAGGCATGGCGGAACTGCTGAGCCTCCTGCAGGAGCTCGCCGCACGACGGCGTCATCGGCGGCAGCCCAAATCCGAGAAAGTCCAGTGCCGCCAACGAGCCGATCGCGCCCATCAGGAGAAACGGGAAAAGCGTGATGAGCGGCGTCAGGGCGTTCGGAAGGATGTGGACGAACAGGATGCGCAGGGTCGAACAGCCGCTCACCTTCGCCGCCTCGACGAACATGCGCCCCCGAAGGCGCAGGAACTCCGCACGCAGATAATAACTCACGGCAATCCAGTTGAAGATCGCATAGCAGACGAGGAGAACCCCGAACGACCGCCCGACCGTCGAGCCGATGAAGATCATGACGTAGAGGAACGGCAAGGCCGACCAGATCTCCGTGAAGCGTTGCAAAAGGATGTCCGCCCACCCGCCGAAATAGCCTTCGACCGCGCCGATCAGCACGCCGAACAGCATCCCCGAAAACGCCAAGGCCAAGCCAAAGAGAAGCGCAATCCGAAGCCCATGGACAACGCGCGCGTAGACGTCGCGCCCGCCCGCGTCAATGCCAAAGGGATGCTCGGGCACGGGACGGAACGGGAAGGCGACCTCCGGCGCGGGCAAGACCGTCTCAGTCGCCGTCGGCGACGTCTTCGGCATCAGGAACACGCGCGTGTAGCCCGCGCGCCGCGTCTTCCGCATGTCATACTCGTCCGACAGGCCCGCCCCGTCTCCCGAACGGACAAGCTGCGCAAGCCGTTCCCGCACATCCTCCGGGCCTTCGAAGTCAACGACCGTCCCGTCGTCCAAAACGCTCGCGCGCGCCGTGCGGACGTCATACGCGCGCACGACGACCGGCTCCCGGTATTTTTCGAGACTCGCCGGATCGACCACGGCGCGCGGATCGCACGGGCAAACCCAGTCCGCGCACAGGCAGAAGACGAAGATTCCGCACAAGGCCAGAAACGAATACCAGGCGCGCCGCATCCGCCGGAACGCGCGCAACCGTTTTCGTGTCAAAGGCGAGAGGAGCGTCATTTTCGCGAGAAGTCAATGCGCGGGTCAATCAGCAGATAGAGGACGTCGCTCAGAAGGTTGCCGACGAGCTGACAACTCGCCGTGAGCGCGAGGAGCGCCAGGAAGACGGCGTAGTCGCGCCCGATGAGCGCATCCCACGAAAGGCGGCCCATGCCCGGAATCTCGAAAATCGTCTCGATGACGATCGAGCCGGCGAACAGAAGGCCGACCATCGACCCGAAGCCCGTCGCAAGCGGAATGAGCGCGTTGCGGAAGGCGTGCAGCCAGATCGCCCGGCGGCGCGTCGCGCCTTTCGCGATCACCGTCCGCACGTAGTCCGCCGAAATCTGGTCGAGGAGCGAATTCTTCATCAGCAGCGTCAGCATCGCGAACGATCCCGCGACATAGCAGACGACCGGCAGGGCCATGTGCCACGCGCGGTCGGCGAGGCGCACCCAGAAGGACGGCTCGACGTCAAAGTCGCTCGCCAGCCCGCCGAGAGGAAAGACATCCCAGAAGCCCTCGACCGTGCCGCAGAAGAGCGTCTTCAGGAGCATCGCAAACGCGAAGGACGGAATCGCATAGGCCGCGAAGACGACCAGCGAGGAGAGCGCGTCAAATGCCTGATGGTGGCGGAGGGCCTTGGCGACGCCCAGCGGCACGCAGACGAGATAGGTCAGGACGAAGGCCGCCAGTCCGAAACTGAGCGAAACGGGAATGCGCGCGCGAATCAGTTGCCACGCCGTCTTGTCCGGATAGTCGTAGCTCGGCAGGTTCAGCCCCATGCGGTTTACGACCAGCCAGTCCCAGTACTGCCGCACGAGGGGCTTGTCGAAGCCGAACTGCGCCTCCAGTTCCTTGCGGTAGGTCTCGGTCACCCCCGAAGCCCCGGCCGCCGCCGTCGCGCCCGCCGTTTCGCCCGCGCCGCCGCCCTGCGCGGCCAGGCCCTTCATTCGCATCAGGCGGATCTCGACCGGCCCGCCCGGCAAAAAGCGCGTCAGGGCAAAACAGACGATGGTGATCCCGACAAACGTCGGGACCACCAGAATGAGACGCCGAATCAGATAGGAAAGCCGATTCACCGCATCTCGGCCGCAAGCCTCCGCTTACTGAGCCTCCTCGGCATCGAACGCCGGACGCTTGCCCTTGTACCACCAGAACATGATTGGCGTCGCGATGAAGACCGACGAGAACGTGCCGGCAACCATGCCGAAGAGCATGATGAGCGCGAAGTCAAAGATCGACCCGTCGCCGAACGCGAAGAGCGCGAGCACCGCGAAGAGCGTCGTCACGGAGGTGATGAGCGTACGCGAGAGACAGGCGTTGATCGCGGCGTTGCAGAGGTCGTAGAACGACATCTTCTTGTCGTGGCGGAGCAGCTCGCGAATGCGGTCAAACACGACGACCGTGTCGTTCACCGAGTAGCCGATGATCGTCAGGACGGCCGTGACGACGATGAGCGAGACCTGCCGGCCGCAGAGCGAGAAGAGGCCCAGCGAAAGGAGCGCGTCATGCGCCAGCGAGACAAGCGCGCCCAGGCCGAAGCCGAACTGGAAGCGGAAGCCGACGTAGAGAAGAATCGCCAGAAGCGAGAAGACCACCGCATACGTGCCGCTCTTCTTGAGGTCGGCGCCGACCATCGAGCCGACTTCGTCCACCGACGCAGCCTTGAACTGGGCCTCGGGGAACTTCGCCTGCAGGAGCTTCGTCACGTGCGCGCCGACGTCCTTATTCTCAAGTGCCGAACCCTTGGCCGTCTCGGCCGTCTCGCCCGTCTTCACGAGCAGCGTCGCGTCGCCGACGCCCTCCTGGTACTGAATCACCGCCGCGTTGTCGAAGTCGTCGAGCGCCGCGCGGATCGCCGCCGTCTCCGGCCGCGCATCCTGCTTGAACTCGTAGACGATCGAGGTTCCGCCCGTCAGGTCAACCGAAAGGACGGCCGCCTTGTTCGTCACCAGCCGCACCGCGAAGATCGCCATCGTGACCACGACGAGCGCGAACGAGATACCCACGGTGTACTTCTGAACCTTCATGAAGTCGAAGCGCGGACGCTTGAAGACCTGCAGCATCTTGAACGGCTTCGTGCGGTTCGGATCAACGCAGTGGTCGAAGACGAGGCGCGTGACGACGACGGCCGTGAACATCGAGATGACGACACCCGCCGTCAGCGTAATCGCGAAGCCGCGCACGGGGCCCGTGCCGACGGCAAAGAGGATGATGCCCGTGATGATCGTCGTCAGGTTCGAGTCGAAAATCGCCGTGAACGCGCGACCATAGCCGTTCTCGATGGCCTTGCCGGCCGTGCGACCCGCCTGGAACTCCTCGCGAATGCGCTCGAAGATAAGGACGTTCGCGTCAACCGCCATGCCGAGCGAGAGGACGAGACCGGCAATGCCGGGCATCGTGAGCACAGGCAGCTGCATCGAGCCGCCGCCGCCCATCGAGGGGTCGTGCGCGAAGACGCCAAGGACGTTTGCGCAGAGGACGAGAGCCGTCGGCAGAAGCGCAATGTCGAGAAAGAGGGCAATGTCGGCGACGAGGCCCGCGCGCCAATAGCAGATGAACATGAAGATCGCGACCAGGCAGAAGCCCAGCGCGGCCGCAACGCCACCCGCGTGAATCGCGTCGTCGCCAACCGTCGGGGCGACCGTCGTCTCGGCCAGGATCTTCATCGGCGCCGGAAGCGCGCCCGCGTTCAGTTCGTCGGCCAGCTTCTTCGCGGCCTTCGCGTCGAAGCGGCCCGTGATCTCGCCCTGCGAGCCGATCTCGCTGTTGATGACCGGCGCGGAGATGAGCGTGTCGTCAAGGACAATCGCGAGCTGACGGCCGCGATCCGTCGGGTTCTTCGGGCCGTGCGCCTTGTAGTTGCGCGTCAGCGTCGAGAACTTGCGCCCGCCCTCGCCGGAGAGACGGAAACCGATCGAGAGCTGGCCCGTCGTCGGATCGCGCTGGACGGCGGCCGAAACGAGGTCTTCGCCCGTCACGCGCGGCTCGGTCGAACGCGCGACGTAGTTCGGCGAATACGTGCCGTCGCCATTGTCCTCCAACATGAAGCTGTAGCGGGCGTCAGGGGCCTCGAACGCCGCGAGACGCGCGGCATAGCCGGGCTTCTGGGAGACCTCGGCCCAATTCTCGGCGCGCGCGTAGCCATTGCCGCTCTTCTTGTACCCCTCCGGCGCGACGTCCATCGACAGGAGCTTGCCGACGAGCTGGTCGTTCTTCGGGTGCGTCAGGCGGAACTCCAGGAAGGCCGCGCTCTGGAGCGAGGCCTTCGCGGCCTTGCGCACCTCCTCGTCGACGCCCGGAAGCTGGACGAGCAGACGATGGCCCTTCAGACCCTGAATGACCGGCTCGTTCGTCCCCATCGCGTCCACGCGGCGGCGAATGACGGAGATGATGCGGTCGTCGCACCCCGCCAGTGTCTCCTCGATCTTCTTCTCGACGGCGCCGGGCGTGTTGGTGATCGCCGGATTCGCCGCGATGATCGACTGCGCGAGCTTGTCGGTATCGACGCCGAGCGTGAAGGACGTGCCGCCCTTCAGGTCAAGGCCGAACCGGAACTTCTCGGCCGGCGGCGTGCAGACGTAATAGGAAATACCCGCGATAAGCAGCAGAATGAGCCACTTCCAAATGTTGTTTCGCACAACCGAGTCTTTAGCCATATTGAATACGATCCTCTTGGATTGGATTTTGAATGTGGATTATACCATAGTTCGCCGACGCGAATCAACGCCGCGCCCTGACGACTCTGGCCGCAACGTCCCTGCTATTCGTGGTTGAACAAGTCGTTGATCGACTCGTTGTTGTGCGTCCGACGAATCGCCTCGCCGATGAGCGGCGCAACGGAAAGCTGCGTGAGCTTGAACGGCAGCTTCGAGACGTCGAAGTCCTTGCGGAGCTGAATCGAGTCGGTGACGACGAGCTCGTCAAGCTGAACTTCCTTCTGCAGACGCTCGATGCCCTTGTCCGTGAGCGGGAAGTGCGAAACGAAGGCGTGAACCGTCTTCGCGCCGTTCTCGCGGCACATCTTCGCCGCCGCCGAGAGCGTGCCGCCCGTCGCGGTCATGTCGTCGATCATGATGACGTCGTGTCCCCGCACGTCGCCGACGACCGAGAACGCATCCACCGAATCGCCGCCCGTGCGCTGCTTGGCGACGATCGCAAGACCCGTGCCGAGCTTGCGGCTGTAGCCGTAGGCCGTCTTCGCCCCGCCCGTGTCCGGCGCGACGACGATCGGGTTCGCCCAGTGCTGGTCGCGAATGTACTTGAGGATGATCGGCTCGGCGCGCAAGTGGTCGAGCGGGATGTCGAAAAAGCCCTGGATCTGGTTCGCGTGAAGGTCGAGCGTCATGACGCGGTCGGCGCCGGCGGCCTCCAGGAGGTTCGCGATGAGACGCGCCGTGATCGGCACGCGCGGCTGATCCTTGCGGTCCTGGCGCGCATAGCCGTAGTACGGCAGAATCGCCGTGATGCGCTTGGCACTGCCGCGACGAAGCGCGTCGATGATAATGAACAGCTCCATGTACGCCTCGTTCGGCGACGGCGAGCCGGACTGGATGACGAACACGTCGCGCCCGCGCACGCCGTCGAGAACCTGGCAGAACGTCTCGCCGTCGGGGAAATGCGGAATGTCGATCTTGTTCAGAGGCCGACCGAGATACTCGGCAATCTTCTCCGCGAGCGGCAGGTTCGCCGTTCCCGAAAACACCATGAAGTCATCCTTCGTTTCCGTCATGATTGTGGCAGTCCTTGTTGCGTGAAATGATAATTGCATATTATACCAAAATCCGCGAACCTGCGTGAACACGGCATCAAACCCAGAAAACGGCGCGTCCCGACGCGGGTCGACCGCTCAGGCAGGCTCAGCCGCCAGCCGCTCGGCGAGGGAGGTGCGCCGCTCGCGCACCGCATTCGTCTGAATCGCCCGATCGACCGCATACGGCACGCCGACCAGCAGGACGAGCCGCTTGCCGCGCGTAATCGCCGTGTAGAGGAGATTGCGCTGAAGCATGACGTAGTGCTGCGTGTGCATGAGGACGATGACCGCCGGATACTCGCTGCCCTGCGACTTGTGGATCGTCATCGCGTAGGCGAGGACAAGTTCGTCGAGGTCGCCCGCGTCATACTTCACCGGCCGCCCGTCAAAGAGGACGACCAGCGAACGGTCGGCCGCGCTCACCGACTTCACGAAGCCGACGTCGCCGTTGAAGACGTCCTTGTCGTAGTTGTTCCTCAACTGCATGACGCGGTCGCCGACGCGAAAGACCGTGCCGCCGCGCGTCAGCGAGTCGCCCGTCGGATTGAGCGCCTTCTGCAGCTCGACGTTGAGATTGTCCGTTCCGAGGACATTGCGCCGCATGGGCGTCAGAACCTGCACGTCGCGCAGGGGATCCATCCCGAACTTGCGCGGAATGCGCGTCGTCATGAACTCGATCGCCCGCTTGAGGCAAAGATCCGGGTCTTCGCACCGCACGAAGTAGAAGTCGCTGTCGCCGTGCGCGACCTCCAGCGGCTCGCCCGCGTTCACGTGATGGGCGTTCCGGACGATCAGCCCCGCCGTGTCCTGCCGGAAGATGAAGTCGAGCCGCGTCGCCGGAAGCGCACGCGACTTGATGAGGTCGCCGAGGACGGAACCCGGCCCGACGGACGGCAGCTGATCCGTGTCGCCGACCCAGACGACGGTCGCCGCGTCGGGAATCGCCTTCAGCAGCTCGCACGCGAGGCGCACGTCGATCATCGACGTCTCGTCGAACACGAAGACGTCCCCTTCAAGCGGATTCTCCGCGTCGAACGTGAAGCGGTTCGTGACGGGATTCCACTTGAGCAGGCGGTGAATCGTCTGCGCGCTCGCGCCGACCGACTCCGTCATCCGCTTCGCGGCGCGGCCCGTCGGCGCGGCGAGGAGCACCTTCAGCCGCCGGGCGGAGAAGATCTCGACGAGCGCGCGGATGATCGTCGTCTTGCCGACGCCCGGCCCGCCCGTGATGATCGAGAACTTCGACGAGAGAGAATGCTCGAGCGCCTCGCGCTGACGCTCGGCAAGCTCGAATCGCTGGCGCGTCTGCCACCAGGCGATCGCGCGCGCCGGCTCGAACGCGGCGAACGAGGGCGACGCGGCGAGAATCGCCTTCACGCGCGCGGCGACGTCGCGCTCAGAGAAGTAGAGCGACTTGAGGTAGATGCGGCGCGGCGCATCGGGCGTCGTGCCCGCGACGGCGACGACGCGCCCCTCCTCGGTCTCCGCGCGCAGGGCGGCGGAGAGGACTTCAAGCGGAATCTCCGTGAGTTCGTGCGCGTGCAGCAGCAGTTCGTTCTCGAACGTCCAGCAGTGTCCGCCCGCCTCGGCCTCCGTCTCCAGCGTGTAGCTCACCGAAGCGCGCGCGCGCAGCGGCGAGTCCTTCGGAATGCCGACGGACAGCGCGATCTTGTCGGCCGTCGCGAAGCCAATGCCCCAGATGTCGCGGCAGAGGCGATAGGGGTCGGCCTTGACGATGGCAATCGCGTCCGGCCCGTACTTGCGGACGATCTTCGTCATCTTCGCGATGGAGATGCCGTAGGTCTGCCCGAAGATGAGGTTCTCGCGCATCGTCTCGTTCGCGTGCCAGCTTTCGCGGATCTGGCGCACCTTCGCGCGCCCCAGCTTCGGCACTTCCGAAAGGCGCGCCGACTGGTACTGGAGCACGTGCATCGTGTCCTCGCCGAACGTCGCGACGATGCGCTTGGCAAGGACAGGCCCGATGCCCTTGATCAGACCGGAGGCGAGATAGCGCTCGACGCCCTTGAGCGAGCGCGGCGCAATGCAGGTGAGCGTGTCGGCCTTGAACTGGCGGCCGTGCACCTTGTCCGTCACCCACTGGCCCTCGGCCTTGACGTCCTCGCCCTCCCAGACGGCCTGCGTCTTGCCAACGACCGTGATCTCGGGGTTGCGCGCCAGCTCGAATTCGCTCGGCGTCTCGACGTGGAGGACGGTGTAGCCGTTCTCGTCGTTGTGGTAGACGACGGACGTGATCGTCCCCTCGACCGTCTCGCGCGCGTCCGTCACGCCGCCCCCTCCGCACAGCCGTTCTCCGGCAATCGCGGCACGGCCGCGAGAAGCGCGCGCGTGTAGGCGGCCCTGGGCGCGCGCAAGACGTCCGCCGCCGCGCCCGCCTCGACGACCGTTCCGCCGTGCATCACGAGGAGGCGGTCGGAGACGTGGCGCGCGACGCCCAGGTCGTGCGTGATGAAGAGAATCGACAGCGACAGCCGCCGCTTGAGGTCGGCGAGGAGATCCAGCACGGCCGCGCGGACGGAGAGGTCGAGCGCGCTCACCGCCTCGTCGCAGATCAGAAGCTCCGGCCGCGCGGCCAGCGCGCGCGCGATGCAGATGCGCTGACGCTGGCCGCCGGAGAACGCATGCGGATAGCGGTCGAGCGCATCCGCCCCCAGCCCCACCAAGTCCAGCAGCTCCACGGCCGAAAAGGCGTTCGGACGGTTCAGGCGCAACGTCTCCTCCAGCGTCGCGCGCGTCGTGAGACGCGGATTGAGCGAGCCAAGCGGATCCTGGAAGACCATCGAGACGCGTCCGTTCAGCCGGACGTCGCCCGCCGTCGGCTTCTGAAGCCCCGCCACGACGCGCGCGACCGTGGTCTTCCCGCTGCCCGATTCGCCGACGACGCCCAGCGTCTCGCCGCGCCGCAGGTCGAACGAGACGCCGTCCACCGCCTTCACGTGGCCGACCGTCCGAGCGAGAACGCCCTTCTTCACCGGAAACCAGACCCGAAGGTCCCGAACCTCAAGGACGTTGTCCGTCATGCCTCCGGCGCGGCGGACTGCGCCCCGGCCTCGGCGACTTCGCCAAGCGTCTTCGTGCCCGACAGGAGCGCGACGACCTGCTGCTGGACGTCCGCCAGGTTCTCAAGCCGGAGACGCGGATCCAGAATGACGAACGTGTCACCCTGCTTGCGGTCTTCGTAGACGCGGCGGATTTCGCGCACCGCCCCGTCGCCGACCTCCTTCGCGTCGCGCTCGACGAGAATCTTCGCGCGTTCGAGCATGACCGCCAGGACATAGACGACGTTCTTCATCGCCGGGTCGTCGAGCGTGACGAGCTGGCGCAGGAGCTCGCCCGCGTCTTCCTTCTTGAGCGGCTCCTTCTTCTCCTCGCGCACGGGCGCAAAGTAGACGCTGTCCCAGAACGAGAACGGCTCCCAGTCACGCGCCATCGCCTTCCAGCATTCGGGGTGGCAGTCGTAGCGTTCGTAGCCGCCCGCGACCTCGCGCAGCGCGGAGAAGACAATCGCCTTGTCGACGAGTGGCTTCTGGCAAGCCGTGCAGACGTGTCCGCGCGCGCGGATGTTCCATTCCTGCGACATGGCCGTCTACTTCGCCTTTCTGAACGCGCGATAGCGGATGACGAGCCGCTTGACGACGCAGTAGGTAATCGGCGTGAGGATAATGGCCAGAAAGAACCCGCCGAGGAAGAAGGACACCATCGCCTCCGCCCCCAGCTTGCGCACGGCCTCCCACGTCCATTCGACCTCGACCAGCCGGCTGAACGACAGCGACCCGTCGAACAGGACGCGGTTCACAAGCCACGTCTGCGCCGGATAGATGAAGAAGATCGTCACGGGATTCGTGATGAGCGTCCCGACCGTCGCCCCGACCTTCGAGACGCGCATCATGAGCGCGAGCGGCACGGACACGACCAGCTGCAGCCCGAACGGAATCGCGCAGCCGACGAACATGCCAAGCGCCCAGCCGGCCGCGACGTCCTCCGGCGGCAGCGGATCGTGCACCATCTTCTCGCGCAGGTCGCGACAGTAGGCTGTCAGGCTCTTCATCAGACCGCGTGGACGAAAAGTCCGCTCCTCAGCTTCGGCTCGAACCAGGTGGACTTCGGCGGCATGATGGCCCCCGCGTCCGCAATCGCCATCATTTCGCCGACCGTGACAGGCTCCATCGCAAAGGCCACGGTGTCCTCGCCCGAATCGACCTTCGCCGCGAGCGCCGCATCGCCGCGCACGCCGCCCATGAACGAAATGCGCGCGTCCGTGCGCGGATCGCCAATGCCAAGAATCGGCGCGAGCAGGTTGTCCTGCAGATAGGAGACGTCCAGCGCCGAAACGACGTTCGCCCCCGCCGGGATGTCCCACGACAGGTCATACCACGATCCGCCAAAGTACATGCGGCAGTTGCGCGCGCCCTTCGCGCCGATCGTGAACTTCTCGGACAGGCGCGAAAGGAACTCGTAGGCGGAAAGCCCGTTCAAGTCGCGCACGAGCCGGTTGTACGGCAGGATCTTCAACTGGCTCGCCGGAAACGCGACGCCGAGGAACCAGCGGCTCTCGCCCGCGAAGCCATGCGCCTTCGCATAGCGGGCCGCCGCCGCGCTGCGGTGGTGGCCGTCGGCGATGTAGGCGACGGGAATGCGCGCAAAGAGCTCCTGCAGTTCGTCCGCGACGCACGCGGAGCCAGGCGCAATCTCCCAGACCGTGTGGCCGATGCCGTCCGGCGCGACGAAGTCGTAGAGCGGCGCGTTGCGGCAGGCGTCCGCGACGATGAGGTCAATCGCCGGGTCGTCGCGATACGTCAGGAACGCCGGGCCCGTGTGCGCCTGCAGCGTCTCGATGTGGCGCGTGCGGTCGTCTTCCTTGTCCGTACGCGTCTTCTCGTGCTGCTTCAGGACGCCCGCGAGGTAGTCCTCCGTGTCGAAGGTCGCGACAATTCCCGTCTGGCTGTGCGCGCCCATCGTCTGACGGTAGGCGTAGAACTTCGGCTCGGCATCGCGCACGAGCGTGCCGCGCGCGACAAGGCCGTCCAGGGCGTTCTTCGCCTGCGCATAGGCTTCGGGCGACGCGCCGTCCGTCCCGTCCGGCAAGTCGATTTCGGGACGCGAGACGTGGAGAAAGCTCTTCGGGTTTCCGGCCGCGAGGGCCTTCGCCTCGGCGACGTCCACGACATCATACGGAACGGACGCGACCAAGGCCGCGTCCGCAACATTCGGCCGAATGGCCGCAAAAGGATGGATCTTCATGCGTCAGAAACCGATGTTCAGGATCGGGCAGAACTGGAGCTCCGCATCGCGGATCACATTGATGAGGCCAACCTGGTAGCCGTGCATCGTCTCGGCGCGGTTGACGAGACCGACCTGGAAGCCCTCCGTCACGCCGGAGACGTTCACGAGGCCGACCTGAAAGCCGCGCAGGGAATTCGCCTCGTTCCACAGGCCGACCTGGAGACCGAGCATCTCGCCGCTGCCGATCGAGTTGTAGCACCCGATCTGGAAGCCCGCGCAGCGATCCTTGACATCACTGCGGAAAAGGTTCAGCTGAATGCCCTCGAAGTAGGTCGAACGCCCCCAAAGGCCAAGGTCAAGGCCCGTCACGTTCATCTGCTGCGTCGAGAACGGAATCGTCAGGCGAAGGCCGACCACGTCCGGGTTCGCGGGATACTCGCCAATCGCGAAGAACGCGGGCCAAACGACGTTCTGCGTGCGCCGCGCCTCCTGCGGCTGAGCCGGCTGATCGACCTTCGCCGCCTCCTGCGCGAAAAGCGAAGCCGCCGACAGAACGGATGCGAGCGACAAGACAAGTCTCTTCATGTTGAAATCTCCTTTGTTCCTAATGTGACTTGAGGAAAAGTATACGATTTTTCGCCGTCGAATGCAAGCGTCAGCTGACCGTGACCTTCTTGATGACGACCGGCTTCTCCGGGACGTTCTGGTGCGGCCCGGCAAAGCCCGTGCTCACCTTCGCGATTGCGTCCACGACTTCCAGCCCGTCCGTGACCGTGCCGAAGACCGCATAGCCAAAGCCCTGCGGCGTCGGATTCTGAAAATCGAGGAAGTCGTTGTTGACGAGGTTGATGAAGAACTGGCTCGTCGCCGAATCGACGACGCTCGTGCGCGCCATCGCAATCGTGCCGCGCACGTTCTTGAGCCCGTTCATCGCCTCGTTGCGAATCGGCGCGCGCGTCGGCTTCTGGTTCATCTCCTTCGTGAAGCCGCCGCCCTGAATCATGAATCCGTCGATGACACGGTGGAAAATCGTGCCGTCGTAGTGGCCGGCCGTCGCATACGCGACAAAGTTGGCGACCGTGACCGGCGCCTTTTCCTCGTTCAGTTCGAGGGTAATCGTCCCCATCGAGGTTTCGACAATTGCTTTCTTCATGCGGCGAAGTATATCACATTTACCCCCGTAAAGGGAAGTGTGGCGGCGGCGTTCACCGAAACAGGCAGCGGCCGACGTCGCCGCCGAATCGTCCGCAAGCGACGCCAGATGCGAAACCGTCAGCGTCTCCGACGGGCACGCGGCCCCGCTGAACCGCAGCGTCTTCGGCCGCCCCGGCAACAGCGTGAAGCAGTTGTCGTCGAACTCGCCGCGCACGCCCGCCGCGTTCGCCCACACGAAGAACGCGGGGCGATCGGTCGAAAGCGTCAGCGTCCGTCCCGCGTCTTCCGCCTTCGCCGTGACCTTCGCCTTCGCCAGCGGCATGTCCTTGTAGAAGCCGAAGTGCCAGTCGTTCTGGTACGTGCCGCGCGGCGTCGTCAGCGTCAGGACGAGGAACGTCGCCTCCGCCCCGGCGGGCTTCGCGAACGCCGCAACGGGCGTCGCGCTGTCCGGCGGCAGCGAGACGGCCCGCGTCTCCGCCCGGACGACGCGCCCGTCATACGTCCAGTACTCGACCGCCAGTTCGCCGCGCACCGTCTCGGCCGTGTCGTTCAGCGCGACCGCCTGCCCGCGCGTGACGTCCGCCTTCCCCTCCGCGATCTCCGGCTGGGCGACGACGGCGACGGGCGCGTAGAAGCGGCGCGCCATGTGCTGGAGCGGCTTCCACTTGCCGCCGTACTCAACCGAGCTCCAGCTCGCGACGGGCCAGTTGTCGTTCAACTGCCAGAAGAGCGTCCCCATGCAGCGCGGACGCTGCGCGCGCCAGCCGTCCACCGCCATCTTGATCGCCATGCCCTGCTGGAACTGCGAGAGCAACAGCTCCGACGCGACGTCCTTCGCCGGCTGGAAGTAGCGCAGCATCGTCTCGCGGATGCGCCGGTTGCCGCCGGGATTCTTCTGGTGCCACTCGAACTCCGGCGCGCGCGACAGAACCTGCTCGCGCGTCGCGAACGTCTCGGCGACCTCCAGCGACGGGAAGCTCTGGTAGCCGAACTCGCTGCAGAAGCGCGGCGAATAGGCGTAATAGGCGTCGAACGGACGGTTCTCGTGCCACACCTGCCAGTTGTGCATGTCGCCCTGCGAGTCGTTCTTCCAGTTGTCGGCGAAGTTGCCGGGGCCCGCGCACGGCGAACTCGGCCAGAAGAGGCGCGTCGGGTCGTAGCGCGCGACCATCTCGTCCTGGACGGCGTGCCGCCGCATCAGCGCCGCCTTGTAGTAGTCGGGGTCTTTCTTCGTCTCGTCGTACCAGCCCAGCGCGCCGACGCATTCGTTGTCGCCGCACCAGAGCGCGATCGAGGCGTGGTCGCGAAGCCGCCGCAGCTGGTGGCGGAGTTCGCCGCGCACCTCGTCGAGGAAGGCGTCCGTCGCCGGATAGACGGCGCACGAGAACATGTGGTCGTGCCAAATGAGCAGCCCCAGCTCGTCGCAGAGGTCATAGAAGGCGTCCTTCTCGTACTGCCCGCCGCCCCAGAGGCGGATCATGTTCATGTTCGCCGCCGCCGCGCTTTCCAGAAGGTCGCGGTAGCGCGCCGGCGTCTGCCGGGACTCGAAGGCGTCGCAGGGAATCCAGTTCGCGCCCTTCATGAAGAGCTCGCGGTTGTTGACGCGCACGGCCATGCGCGCGCCCGGCCGCCCCTTGGCGTCCACGTCCGGCGTGTTGAGGATCTCGACCTTGCGCAGGCCGACGCGCCGCGTCACCGTCTCGTCGCCGACCTTCACGGAATACGTGTAGAACCGCTGCTCGCCCGCGCCGTTCGGCCACCAGAGCGGCGGGTTGTCGATGGCGACGCGGTTCGTGACCGTCGCCGTGCGCCCGTCCGCGTCCGTCACGTCCGCAAAGACCGTCAGATCGCAGTGCGTGAGGTCGTCGTTGAACGCCTGCTCGGAGTAGACGTAGTCAATCTTCAGCCCATCGTGCGCGACAAGACGCACGGGCCCGCAGAAGCCCGTCGCCATCTGCGCCAGACCCCAGTCCCAGCCGGCGTGGCAGGCGGGCTTGCGGATGAACGCCTGGTTCTTCGCCCACGGCACGTTCGACATCGGGAACGGCCGCCCGATCGCCGCCGCGCGCCGGTCGGCCTCGCACCACGCGCTGCGGAAGACGGCGCGCAGCTCGTTGCGCCCCGCCTTCAGCGCGCCCTTCGCGTCAAACGTCCAGCGGGCGAAGCGATTCGACGTCTCGCCCACCTTCACGCCGTTCAGGTAGACGTCCGCAAACGTGTCCGCGTCCTCGATCTCCAGGACGACGCGCTTCCGCGCCACGACCGACGGCGCGACGTCGAACGTCCGCACGAAGACCCAGTCGGCCCGCGCGATCTGCTGGACGTTCGTCTCGTTGCAGCCCCAATACGGGTCGGGCATCTTCCCCGCCGCCCGGAGCGCGGTATGGACATCGCCTGGCACCTGCACGTCGCAGACGTCGGCCAGGTTCGTGACGGGCGCCAGCCGCCAGGTCCCCGACAGGTCAAGGACGTCCGCCGCTCGGCCGCCCCCCGCCCAACACGCCGCCACGACGGCCGCACACAGAATTCCTTCGCATTTTTTCATGGTTCAACTCTCCTCTCTCACTTGATGTCAACCGTCACGACGCCGTTCCGGCGACGGCCGCTCGCGCGGCGGCCATCCGACAGCGCGACGTTCTCGAACGACACGTCCTGCCACGATTCCGGACAGCCCCTGAAGTAGTGCGGCACGCCGTCAATCTCATGGACCAGCAGCTCCAGCACCGCCACCGCCGCGCCGCACTGCCCGTCCATCTGCATCACGTCGCGCCCGTTCCGAAAGTTCGTGAAGCCGTCGTACACCGCATTGTGGTGCGAGCCATGGCCCTCGTCGCAGAAATAGGCGTCCCAGGCGCGCAGCATCGCAACGGCCGCGACCGCGTTCCCCGCGTCCGTGTGCAGAACCGACGCCCACGGCACGCACCAGCCCGTCCACAGCCCCGTCCCCTGAAGCGCCCAGTTCGCGTAGGTCGTGTCGAGAAGCTTCGCGTTCTCGCCGTTCCCGCGCGGGATGACGTCGAACGGGAAAATGCCGGCCATGTGCGAGTGATGGCGATGGCTCTCGTACAAGTTCACGCCCTCGAAGATTCCGATCATCTCCCCGTTCAGCCGCCCCCAGGTGCCCGCGCCGTCCGCCTGCACCGAGACGCGGGCGAAGAGCGGAAGCCGGCGGACGACGTCCGCCCAACGCGGATCCGGCGTCTCGCCCAGCAGCTTCGCCGCCGCGACGAGATCCCGCGCCAGCCGATGGCAGGCCGCGAGCTGGAAGCTCGGATTCCGCCCCACGGCGCGGCGGAAGTCGTCGCCCTTCCACTCCGGACTCGGCGCAAGCGGAAGCGCGAGCGCCCCGTCGGCCGTCTCCTCCAGCATCGCGAGATAGACGTTCATCGCGCCCTTCATGAAATCGTAGGCGCCCGCGCGCAGGAAGTCCACGTCGCCCGCATACCGGACGTAGCGGAACATGTGCGCGGCCATCCAGGCCGTCGAGGCGTGGTCGATCGTGCCCGTCCAAAAGCCGCCGATGCAGACGCCCCGGTCGTCGACGGAGTGCGGCATCACGTAGCCGTCGTCAACGCCCACGAACTTGCGCGCATTCTCCCGAAGACGCGGCCGCCACGAGAGAATCATGCGGAAGAGCGGCTTCAAATGCGCGAAGTGCCCGCCACGGTAGGCCGGGGCATAGCACTCCTGCACGTTGATGTTGAAGTGGTAGTCGCCGTTCCACGGCACGAGCTGGTCGTCCTCCAGCCACGGGCCCTGCAAGCCCGCCGGCACGCCGTCCGGATCGGTCATCGCCCCGAAGCGGTAGAATCCGTAGTCGAAGAGACGCTGCAGGACGGGATCCGGCACGGAGACCCGCGCGCCCTCCGCCCAAAAGCGCGCCCACTGCGCACGGGACTCCGCCGCCACGCGGTCGAACGCCGCCGCCGCGCCGCGCGGCGCATCGCCCCGTCGGGTGGCGACCGTCAGTTCCCGGACGCCCTGCGTGAAGTCGAGCGAGACGGACGGATCCGCCGGCAGCGGCCAGTCAAAGCCGTCCGCGCGCATCGTCGGATGCGCAAACCCCAGCGGCTCAAGCTCCTTCCGGGCCATCGGCTGCTCCATCGCCGGAATGGCCTTGGTCGTGTAGGCCAGGCCCTCCGGAACGCGGAGGACGAACGCGCGCGAGGCCTTCGACATCGCCAGTTCAAGGACGCGCCCGTCCGCCAGCGCGATGCGGCCAAGGCCCGTGCGCGTGTCGAGTTCGCCGTGCGCCAACATCGCGCCGGCCATCTTCACGACGACGCGCCCCAGCGGCAGCAGATACGGGTTGCGCGGCTCGCCAGCCGGCGTCTCTTTCTTGAAGAGGGACAGAAGCCGCGCCTTCTCGCCCGCACGCCAGAGTTCGACGATGTTCGTGTAGCTCTGCTCGTCCGTCCACGGATACCCGCCCCGATGATCCCAAAGATCCGCCCGCCCGACGGTGAGGCGAAGCTCGTCGCCGCCGCCCCAGACGAGCACGCCCGTCACGCCGTCCGAAAACGCCAGCCCCTCATGGCAGTTCCCCAGACGCGGAAACGTCCAGCGGACGACCCCGCGCGCCGTCGATTCCCCCGCCACGGCGCAGACGCCAGCCAGGACGACGGCAAGCGAAGCAACACATCTCTTCCAGTTGGTTTGCACACTCATTTTGGATTTCCTTGACTTCCGACATTGACGAAGCGAGGACGGGACATTATAGCAAATGTCCCGCCCCTCGTGACCGCGCCGTCGCGCCGTTCAACGCCCGCCGTCACTGCCGCGCGAGCGTGAGCGTCCAGGCCACGGGACGGACGGCGGCCAGCTCCGTGTGCAGGGCGTCCGCCTGGGCCGCCAGCGCGTCCCGCGTGGGATAAAGCCGCTCGAACTGGTCGAACATGTAGTTCCGCCAGCCGCCCCAGGCCAGCGACTCCGACTTCGGACGCTCGCCCTTGATCCACGCCGCCACCGCCGCCGCGTCCCGGTCGTCCACCTTGGCATCCGCAATCCACGACAGCACCTGCCCGAAGACGCGGCGATCCTGCTCGTGCTTGGCGAGACGCCGCGTCACGTCCAGCGCCTTCCGCGACAGAACCTGGTTCGGCGTCTCCCGTTCGGCGAGATTGACGCCCGCCGCCAGTTCCACCGCCGAAAAACTGCCCAGCGACACGCCGTTTGCCTTCAGTTCGTAGGACCCCGCCGCCAGATTCGTGACGACCAGCGTCTCCGTGTTCAGCCGCGCCGCCAGCGGATAGACGGCGGCCAGCTTGCGGTAGTCCGCGTCCACCGCGCAGGGCAGCCCCTGCGGCTGGTACGTCGCCGAAAGGGACGCCGCGCCTTTCGCGTCGAACGTGACGCGCGAGAACTCGCCCGGCTCGCCCATCGCCGTCCAGATGAGCGACGCCATCAGCAGATGGCCCGCGAAGTCCGGGTGAATGCGATCGTTGTTGAACCAGCGGTCGGGATTGTCCCGGTAGATTTCCTGCATCGGCGCGTACAGGTCGACGAGCGGCAGCTTCGCCTCGGCGGCCAGCCGCCGCACCTCCGCCGCGCAGGCGTTCAGCCGCGCTTCGCTGCGTTCAAGCGGCTTGGGCTGGTGTCCCCAGACGTCGTAGGGCGACGGCGTCAGCAGGACGAGGGACTGTCCGCCTGCCTGGACTTTCGACACGATCTCCCGCATCGCCTTCGGATACCGTTCCGCGCACGTGTCGGTGCCGATGTCGTTCATGCCGAACATCACGAACACGCGATCCACCGGCTGCGCGGCGACCTCCCGCGCCCAACGCGCCGCGCCGCCCCAGCTCGTGTCGCCGCTCCGGCCCATGTTCGCGCAGCGCACGCCCTTTCCGGGATGGCGGATCGCCGTCAGGTACTCCGTGTAGAACGTCTGGTTGCCCGCCTCGGAAATGGAATCGCCGAAGAACGCGACGCGCTCGCCCGCACGGAACGGCGACGGCGCGACGGCCGGCGCGGGCGCGGCCACGGACAGCACGTAGTGGAACGTCGCCTGACCGTCCGCCCCGTCCGTCGACGCGGTGAACCGCAGACGGCCGTTCGCGTAGCGGGACGGCACGTCGTAGCGAACCGACCCGTCTTCGGCGAGCGCCTGCACGCGCCAGTCCCCGGCGGGCAACGCCAGCTCGACCTCGGCCGCCGCCTTGCGCACGAGCTGCGGCGCACGGCCCCAGTTGAAGAGAATCCGGCGCGACTCGTCCGTGAACGTGATGTCCGTGCCGACCGTGTCAACCAGATGCACGAGCAGGAGACGCTGCGACGCGGCAATCGCCTGTCCGTCGAGCGCGCTGACCCACAAAGCCGTCGGCAGGTTGCCCGCGCGCACGTTCAGCGGGCCGGCCGCAAAGTCGCCGCACGGCACGAAGCCGCCGCACGTGCGCGCCGTCTCGACGAGGAACGAGCCCTTCACGCCATCGACGCACACCGCGCCGTCACACGCCGCCGGCAGCGGATCGTCCGCCCCGACGCCGACCGAACGCCGCCGCACGGCGTCCAGGCTCTTGTTCAGGTAGTCGTCGGGATAGCGGAAGACCTCCCGCACGCCTTCCGGCAGGGAACGCCCCGTCACGGTGCCGACCTTGCCGTACCACGTCAGCCAGTTGAGGTGATGCCACGTGTCCTCGGACGGACCGACGTCCGTCGGCCGCGCGAAGACCTCCGCCGGAATGACGTTCGCGTACCGGCTCTTCGCCTCCTTGAGGTCGCCGCGCAAATAGAGGCAGATCGCCGCGAGATCGGCCGCGCGCATCACCGGGTCGCCCGTCATGACGAACGGCCCCAGCTCGACCGTTTCCGGTGCGGTGTACTGCTTCGTGTTCCCCGCAAAGTCGAAGTGCCACATGCCGCCCCAGCCCTGGAACGCCGCCGCCGCGCCGACGAGCAGCCCCTGGCAGACGCGGTTCGGATTCGGCGCGCAGAAGTTCCACTCGGTGATCGTGAACGGCTTGCCCCACTCGTGCGCAAACGCGGGATAGTTCGCGCCCATCGCGTTCCGGACGGGATTGCCCGTGCCGGCCGTCGATGGCGGCTTCCAGTCCTGTCCGAGGAAGTTCGGATGATCGACGTAGAAATGCCCGTCCACGTAGTCGTACGCCTTGACGCGCGCCGCATGGCCGTGAATCGGATGGAACACGCCGTTCATGTTGCAGAGGAGCGCCTTGCACCCCAACTCCTCGCGAAGAAACCGCCGCGTCCGCTCGGCGAAGCGCGTCTCGGTGTCCGCCAGAAACAGCTTGAACGCGACGGCATGACGCGACGCCGCCTGCAGGTCGCGCGGAAACGTCTCCGGAATGTCCGCATAGTCGGCGGGGGCTGCGCGCCGCTTCGCCGCCAGCCACTCCTTCCACGCGCCGCGCCAGACCGCGAACTTTTCGAGGTGCGCCGTGTTGCTGCCGAGGCATCCCTCGTTCACGAGCGAAATCCAGCCCAGCGCCGGCTCCTCCGCGAGCGTCCGCCCCGTGTAGACGTTGCGGTGCGTCAGGAAGTTCCGCGCAAAGGCCAGGTAGTTCGAGTAAACGCCCTTGTGAACCTGCACGAGCGCCTTGAAGTCGCCCATGCCGATGAGTCCGTCCTTGTCAAACCCGACGTCGCGCCACGGAATGCTCCACGAACGCGAGCAGAAGAGGTCGGTCGTGATGTAGAGCCCATTCCGAACGCAGGCCGCGACGAGCGCGTCGAACCGCGCCGCCCGTTCGGGATCGAGCGCCACGCTGCTGCCGCTCTTGCCCAACAGCGTGTATTCCTGATGGTGGATGCGCACGGCGTTGTAGCCCATCCGCGCCAGCCGCTCGGCGAGCGCGTCCGCATCCGCCTTCGTTTCGGGACAGATCGCGCCCGTGCAGAGGTTGACCCCGTAGAAACGCGCCGGCACGTCCGGGCGGTTCTCGAAAACGAAGTCGTCGCCCTTCGCGATGACCCGCCCCCACTTGCCCGCCGGCGCACCCGTCGGACGCATCGCCGAGAAGTCGAGCGGCGAACCCGCGCGAATCGCCTTCGCCGGCGTGAACGGCACCCACTCCTTCCCGCCCGCGATGACGTAGTTGCCGTCCGGCCCGACCTTGATGCCGCCCGGCGCGGACACCGTCATGCCGACCGTGTTGGACACGCCGGGTTCGATGCGCGTCGCCGCCTGGATGCAGAGGCTCAGCTTGCCGCCGATCTTCGGGTCGCCCGACAATTCGCCGGCGACCTGACGGGGCGCGCCGAAGTCCAGCGTGACGCGCGTCTTCCCCCGTGCGTCCACCAGCGTCAGCACGCGAACGGCCCGCGAGAAGAACGACCCGCCCTTCGGACGCACGGCGGGAATCTCGGCGCGCGCGCCGTCCGCGACGAACGCGCCGCCCGCGTAGCCTTCCCACGGCAGCGTGCCACGCAGTTCCAGCGCAACGCACTTCGCCGCCGCCTGCGGCGTGAGCGTCCACTCCGCCCGCACCGCGTCCGCCGCGTCACGGAACACGCACCGCCCGTCCACGTCGCCCTTCGCCCCCGCATGCAGCGGAATGAAGAAGCGGCGCGTCCCGTCCGCCGCCGGCTCCAGCCCGTCCGCCGATTCCCGCAAATGCCAGTCGCCGTTCCGCACGACGTAGGCGCGTGGACGGAACTCCGCCCCCGCGCACGGCACGCGCAGCATCGCCCCATACGCCGGCCGCGCCTCGTTGACGGCGGCAACCGCCGCCGCCCACGCGATCGCGCCCGTCGCCACCGACGCGGCGACAACCAGCGCCAACCGAACCTTCTTCATGCACTTCATCATGCAAACCTCTCTTCTCAATCGTTTCAGCCTGTTATTTTATCATAAAAACGAAACCCCGACGAACCTTCGCGTAGACGTCGCCGCCCTTGATCAAGAATGTCACCGGCATATTCCCTGCGGGCGCTTCGCCATCCAGCAAGCACGTCCACCCCGTCAGGTCGGTCGCACCCGTCAGCTGCGTCGCGCGGGCGACCAGATAGGTGCGCCGCGTGTCGGACGCCATCACCTGCGCCGATTCGGCGAAACGAACCGTCGCAACCGACGGCAGACGGAGCGTACCCGTCATGTCAATCGCGGGCGCCTCCATCGAACACGCGAGCACCCCGCCTTCAGACAGCGCAAATTCACCCGAACCCGAAATCGACCCCGAGAAGTTGGTCACCGACGACACCTGGAACAGGGAGTTTGTCAACAACGACACGGTTCCTTCGCCCGAAAGCGACGCCGCCGTCGTGACACCAGGCATCGCAATTCGAAGCGTCGCGTCGGCGGCAACGGACACCGGCGACGCGACCGGCAACACGGCAGATGCGCCACGCACACACGTAGACTGCACCAAGTGGCGCACCTGTCCCGGCGTCAGTGCCGAATTGAAGACTTGCACGTCATCAAGCGTCCCTTCGAAGTGCGAACTCTTCGCCGGGTTGTACGCGATGTTAATCGTGCCGTTCGCCGCGATTGTGGGCGAAACCGTGCGCGGCGCGAGTGTCATGACGCCATCGCGATAGCACGTCATCGTTTTCGCCGTCGAGTCAAAGACAAAGGTGTAGTCAACGAAGGTGTTCCCAAGGAAACCATCCATCAGCGTCGCATTCCCCGAAATGCCTGTTACCGAATATCCAATCTGACGAGGATAGTTGCCGTTGTCAACCCGAAAGCTTTGATTCGACGTTGTGACATCGCCCATCGAAAAAAGCGTAACATCCTGCGCGTTCCCGCTGCCGGCAACCCGCACGTTCACGGTAAAGGCCGAATCACCGGTCGGAAAGTTCGTCGGAAGGCCCGTTTCCGTCCGCGTCAAATAGGCCCCTTGAGACGTCAACTTGGCCGCCTTTCCATTGACCTCCGCATTTTCAACGAGCGCCAAATTCCCACCGACAACGGCGAGGTCGATCCCATTGCCGCTCGTGTCCTTGCCGGGATTGTCCGCATCGTCGAACGCCCAATGCGCAACGGGCGCAACAGTCAAAACATCCCCCGCCGTCGGCTGCGGGAAGGGATTCGCATAAAGGCCTCGCACTTCGTCCGCCGTCAGCGCACGCGAGAAGACAAGCATTTCGTCGTAATCGGCGACAACCTTATCGCCCAGTTTGATTTTCGCTTGAGCAATGTCCCAGTTTTTGGTTTTTTCGTTACCCTCCGACAGCGTTCCGTTCGCGTAAGCGCGAACGGTGTTGCCATCGAACGTCAGCGCATAATGCCGCCAGTTACCGTTCTGCCAATTCCCCTGCCACCACCAGTTTCCGCACAATGTCATCAAGACGCCAACCCCATAACCATCGGCAGAGGTCGCGCCAAGGGTGACTTGATTTTCGTCTCCACTCACCCAAGTCCCCACCTGAAGGAACCCTCCGCCCGCCGTCCACGTATCGGTCGAGGTCGTACGCACCCAAAACGCAATCGTGAACGGCGCCTTGCCTTTGATAAAGCTGTTCGCAACCGTCGCCATCCGAGACGCGCCGTCGAAGCGCACGCACCGTGAACCGCCCAGACCGTTCGCCTCCTGCGTCGGCGTACCGGCCGTGACGGCCAAATTGTTTGCGCCAAGATCGTCCGCCGTCAATTCGCCGTCGAACGAATAGCGGCTGACAAGCCCTTCCGGGTAACCGGAAAGCCTGTTCACATCCGAAATGACAAGCGTCCCGGACAGAACAACCGTCGCCCCCGCGTAGTCATTCGCGCCAGAAAGGGTCAGCGTTTCATCCCCGCCATCGAACGTAACGCCACCCGCCCCCATAAGACGCGCGCCGTAGTTTCCGCCGGACGTAACCGTCAGCATACGCCCCTCCTCAATCGAAATGCCGCCCTGCGCCGCAGATCCAGAGAGCTTCGCCACGGTCACGTCGCCAACCGACGCCACGCCCGTGTCCACGCTTTCGATCTTTGCGTTCGGCCCTAACGCCCCTGTCACCTGGACTCTCGCGGTCTTCACCGCCAACGTTCCCGAAAAATCAGGCGACTGACCGGAGAGCGTCCATGAGCCACCGCCCTGCACCGTGAGCGTTCCGCCGCCTTTAAGCACCCCGGCAAACGTCCCCTGCACAGCCTTAAGAAGGCCCTTCTTCCCATTCAGGTCAACCACGACATCCGCGCTTTCGGAGACAATCGTCCCCACGTTGAAATCACTCTCGGCCATCAGCTTGGCATGATTTCGCAAAACGACATCGCAACCCGCATTTGCCCGCAAACCTTCCTTCATGACCGCCGTTACACCGTCAAGCGTCAGTGAACCGCTCCCATACCCACCTTGCCACAGTGCTGAAATCCAAAGCGTTCCCGCTCCCGTCGCTGTCACGCGCCAAGTGTCAAAGGTCCATGCACCGCCAACCTTGAACTTCGCGTCCAGCGTCGTACCCGTCGGAATGACAAGGGTCGCAGCATCCAGCTGGGCGGTTTTCGAGGAAGTGATCGTCACCGTCCCCTTGTTCGCGCCGAACGTCAACGTGCCAAACGTCGTCGTCGCGTCGTTCACGAGCGTCGCACCGCCCGCGACCGACGAGAAGTCAAGGTCGTTGGCGACCGTCCAGTCGGGCGTCGTGTTCCAGTTCGCGGCATCGTTCCATGTCGAACCGTCGCCGCTACCCGTCCACGTCAACTGCGGATTCGCGGCAAACGCCGATCCGGCAACGAGAGCCACAAGCCCCATCACAACCCTGACGCGGCGCCACACCAGCCTTCTGTTGTTCATGTTCATTTTCCTGTCTCCTTTTCGATGACTAAAATCACAACGCCAATCACTCGAACTGCACCTTAACCGACGCAATTTCGACCGGGCCGCTGAAGACGGCAGACACGGTTCGCACGAGACCCAGGTTCGGCGGCGGCGCCGAGGGGTTCGTCTCCGTTCCCCAGAACGGCTTCAAGTCCTTGACCGGCACACGCACGGTCGTCCAGTCCGCCGTCAGCGGGAAATCCCATCCATAGTACGTCTCGTTGGCGAGCGTGAAGATGAGGCGCACCGTCCCCGGCTTCCCGTCCGGCGCGCGCAGTGTCGCGACAACCTCGCGGCCCGGGCCGGGCCGTCCGAAGACGCGCTCGAACGACACCGCGTCAAACGGCGTGTGCTGCGCCAAGTCGCCTTTCTTAAACCGTTCGGCGGAGGCCGTGAACCCGAATGCGTCGAGACTTTGCGGGCCTTTCGCCACATAGCGACGCGCATCCGGCTCGCCAACCTGGCCATGCCGCACCGCGAGCGTGACGTCCAGAAACTCGAAATCCGAAGGCGTCGGATAGGCGGGGCAGACGAACGGCGGCGTCTGAAGCGCGGCCAGTGCGGTCTGTGCGTCCGCGCCAAACGACGCGACTGATTCGACCACATAGTCGCCAGGCATCAGTTCGACCGTTCCACCGACGGCCGTCGCGACGACGGATTCGAGGGCATCGGCCTTGCGGACGCGATAGCCGGCGGAAAGATCGGGAAGCGTCAGACGAACCATCCGCGCCTCACGGACAATCAGATGTTTAGGCGACGTGTTGCCCGAATAGGGATCGGCGAGATCGACGACGTTCGGATAGAGCTGCAACCGCCAGACGCCCCGCGCCGCGCGGTCGAGGAAATACGCGCCGTTCCCGGTCGCCGAGGCGACGGACGACGTGCCGACGCCCCAGACGCGGCGCAGCGATTCGGGATTCGGCGGCGGATCGAGCAGATCGGCCGTGTAGAGATAGTCCGCGTCCGTCACGAGCTGCGACAGGTTTCGGCGGGCGTCGATCCGAACGCCGATGTCGTCGAAGCGCAGCGCATCGACATCGGGCCGATAGGAACAGCCCAGCGGCGAACGACGAAACACCTCGGCGGCGATCGCGAACGAAATCGCCTTGGCGGGCGTGTAGACGAGATTGAGATGGTGCGTCTTCCAGGCGAGGTTGCGGTCGGCCAGCGCGAGCGCATCGTACTGGAACTGGTTTGCAACCGAACAGCCCTCGTGCCGGAACTCCCGCGCCATGGCCGGGTACATGTAGGCGCCGCCGACGTCCGCGCAGTCGAATTCGTAGATCATCTTGAGCTTGTCCGCCACGTGCGCATCGCCCTTGAGGGTCGTCGCGGCGATTCGCCCGAGCTGGCTGCCGCGAAGTTCGCGGTCGGCGATCAGCCCCGTCGGATAGTCGTTGCCCGACACGCCGTCGATCGTCGAGGCGCCACACGCCGCCGTGCGCCCTTCCCAGCAGTTGTAGAAAAGCGGCTTCGTCGTCCCGGAGGAACGCAAGGCGGCGGCCAGACGGTCGATGTACTCCGTCACCTTCGCGTTCGGCCAGTCCGTCGGATAGTGCGGCTCGTTAATCAGCTCGAACGCGATGATCGCGGGGTCGTCCGCATAGCGTTTTCCCGTGTAGCGGTTGACGTGGTCGGCGAACTCCCGCAGGAAGCGTTCCTGAATCGCCCACGCGCGCGGGTCGGACACCATCTGCTGAATCGTCCAGTCGGCGGAGAACCCTTCGGTGGACGACCGCCACCAGGCGATGGGCGTCAAGACCGTCTTGATGCCGTTTGTCGCACACAGGCTGATCAAGTAGTCGAGAAGCTCCACGTGCGCGTTGTCGACGAACCCGCCCGCCTTCGTGGAGAACTCCGCGTCAAACGTGTGGAGGCGAATGCAGTCGAGACCCAGCCGCCGGAAGTGCGCGACGTCACGGCGCATCTGCTCCTTGTGGTCGAGTCCGCGCTCCTTCAGAAGACGGTACTCGCCGGAGAACGGCGGATAGTAGTTGACGCCAAAGCGCGTCTCAAGCGTCTTCTGGGGCGCGGCCTTCGCCGCGCCGACGAACCCGACACCCAGCGCCAAGGCCGCGACGAGACGGGCGACCGTTGACTTCTTGCTCGACATTGACCACAACCTCCTTCTGTGAACGGGACTGACAAAAAAACGAGACGATCTCTTTTCCACCTCAAAAAAGATAATGTGCATTATACCCCCCCCCCCCTGTCAAGTAGGAAAATCGCGCCGGGAAAAGTCAAGCAAAAAAAAACAAGAAAAAAAAAAGCGGAATGGCCTTTGCCATTCCGCCTGTGCGCGCGCAACGTCTGGCGCGAATCAGCGATCCGCGAGGCGCACGTAGGCGCGCGGATGGTAGATCGGCTTGTACGCCGGGCGAATGATCGGACCCGCGTTCACGAGTTCCTCCATGCGGTGGGCGCACCACGAGACACAGCGCGCGACCGCGAAGAGCGGCGTGTAAAGATCCTTCGGGATGCCCAGCATGTCGTAGACGAAGCCCGAATAGAGATCGACGTTCGCGCAGACGTCCTCCGCGCGCGGATGACGCGCCTTGATGATCGCCGGGCCGAATTCCTCGACGCTCTCGAACAGGCGCATCTCCTTCTCGCGGCCCTTCTCGCGCGCAAGAACGCGCGCCTTTTCCTTCAGCATCTGCGCGCGCGGATCGGATATCGTGTAGACGGCATGGCCCAGCCCGTAGATGAGGCCCGAACCGTCGCCCGCCTTCTTGTCGGCGATGCGCTCCAGATAGCGAACGACCTCCTCGGCGTCCGCCCAGTCTTCCACATGGCGCATGACCTCCTCCATCTGGCGCATGACGCGCAGGTTCGCGCCGCCGTGGCGCGCGCCCTTGAGCGAGAGGATCGACGCGGCGACCGACGAGTAGACGTCGGAGTGCGACGAGGTGACGACATGCGTCGTGAAGGCCGAGTTGTTGCCGCCGCCATGCTCGGCGTGGAGAATGAGCGAAAGGTCGAGGATCTCCGCCTCAAGCTTCGTGTACTTGCCGTCCTCGCGCGTGAGCATGAGGATGTTCTCCGCCGTCGACTTCATCGGGTCGGGGATGCGGATCATGAGCGGCCCGTTGTTGTGGTAGTGGTTCTTCGCCTGGTAGGCATAGGCGGCGATCGACGGGATCGCACCGATGAGCCCGATCGACTGGCCGAGGCAGCGTTCGAGCGAAATGTCGTCGGGATCGCCCTCGTCGAACGCATAGGCGAAGAGGATGGCGCGCGCCAGGGCGTTCATGAGATCCTTCGGCGGATGCTTCATGATCGCGTTGTCCTTGAATCCGTCGGAAAGCTTGCGGTACGCGCCGATGCGGTTCTTCCAGTCCACGAGCTCGCGCGGCGTCGGCAGCTCGCCGAAGAGGAGAAGATACGCCGTCTCCTCGTAGCCGAAGCGGTGTTCGCGCTTGTCGGCGCGAACGATGTCCTTGACGTTGATGCCGCGATAGTAGAGTTCGCCGGGAATCGCCTGGCGCTCGCCTTCGTCCATCACGTAGCCGTGCACGTTGCCGATCGTCGTCAGCCCCACGAGGACGCCCGAACCGTTGTCGTTGCGCAAACCGCGCTTCACGCCGTACTTGTGGTATAGCGCCGGATCAATGTAATCGGCCTTGCGAACCTTCTCCGCCTGCCTGTGCAGCCACCTTTTCTCGTCGCCCATTCTGACTCCTGTTCTCAAAAACGCGCGCATTATACCGAAAACGCCCTTTTCCCGCAAGGGCGAGGGGCCGCGTCACCAGATTTTCAGGTACTGACGGAGGTGAAACCAGCCGTCCTCAAGGGCGGCCGAGAGGCTCCGTCTCCGCAGCGTCTTGCGCGGATAGAGCGTGACGGGACACGCCGGATCGACGGGCGTCGTCGCCTGCTGCGCCTCGGACTCGACGATTCCGATGACCTGCGCCCAGAAGTTGTACTTTTCCCGGACGAGCCGCTTGGCCTCCAGAACGGCCTCCCGCCGCGACTCGTACGCGCCGGCGGCGATGGCCTGGCGAACGATGCGGACGGCCTCGCCGGGGTCGTCGATCGGAATCGGGATGAAGCTCTCCTTCGGAAAGTCGTCGGACAGATCCGGCGCGCCCGCGTAAAACGGCAGACACTCGCACAGGAACGCATCCGCGATCTTCTCGCTCCAGTGATGCGGCGCAATGTGGTTCTCGACAACGACCTGGTACTTGTACGGATCGGACACCTCGTACTTCTTGCCGAATGCCCGGACGCCCTTGCCGAACCAGTCCAGCTCCGGAATCTCGCGCGCCAGCGTCTCCATCAGCCTGAAACGCGCCTGATGCCGCGTGTGCCGCATCTGCTTCGACGAGCAGATGGCGGAGACGAGCCGTTCCTTCGGCGGCAGGACGGCGGCATCGACCTCCTGCGGCGTCCGCCCCACGAACCACATGTAGTGTCCGCGTCCCAGATGGTAGTGCGGATGCCGCTCCGCCTCCCACGGGCGATTCGTCAGGAGATGCCCGAACTGCCGGCAGTACGCCTGAGAATAGGACTTGATGCTGACGGGTTCGTCCAGCGCGAGAATCGTCCGCTCGCGCGGACAGCGCACGTCAAGCGGATCTTTCAGCTCGTCATAGACGACAAGCCAGTCGTAGTCCGTGCACGACGGATCTGAAACGAAACGGTAGTTCGACGCGTAGTCGTAGGCCTTGCCGTCCCGACACCACTCCCACCATCCGACGCCCTTCCCGACGACGAGAATCGTCGTCCGCCTCTGTCCCGAACCTCTTGCCGGACTGTCCAAATCTGCGCTCAACGACTGCCTCCCCTGCGACCGAGCAAACATCAGAACCTGGGCGTCACACCTCGAACCAGTTGTAGCCCCGGCTGCCGCAGACCTCGACGA
>CAZWQY010000007.1:44455-84849 GCA_964636295.1 uncultured Lentisphaeraceae bacterium
GCATGCGCGCGAGCGCGTTCTCCGCGCCGCCCGCGAGCCGACGGATCCAGCCGACATCCGTGCGCACGTTCGCGTCGAGCGGCATCTCCGGAATCCGCCCCCGGTTCACGACAAGGCTCCGCAGATACCAGTTGCAGATCGTCGCGTTGTAGAGCGGCTCCGCCCCCGGCAGGAAGCGGTAGCCGTCGTAGAACGCCTTGAGGTCTGCGAGAACCACCGGAAGGTTGGCGCGGTCGAAGCCCTGGTCGGCGTAGATCTCCTCGACGTACTTCGCAACCTGCGACTCGGAGAAGCCGACGATTCCGAGCTTGTCCTCGTCAAGGCTCACGACCGTGCCGACGTTGAAGCCGCTGGAGAGGTCGTCAAGCGTGATCGGAAGGACGCCCGTGAAGTACGTCCGCCCCACCGTGCCGTCCGCCAGCCCCGCCTTGAACGACTTGAAGAACGCCTTGAAGAACGACTCGCGCGAGGCGTCCGCGTCATGCCCGCAGATCGCGTCGTACTCCGCGTCCCGGCGCGACACCACCAGCTCGTTCGTGAAGTTGTCGTACTCGTCGATGATCACGTAGAGAGGCGGAAGGCCGTTGCTCCGGATCACGCTGCGCACGGCGGCAATCATGTCGGCGGGATTCCCGGCCGACATCACGGAAGACCAGTCCGCAAGATGCGCGTACTTGACGGTCAGGTAGCCGACCGACCTCTTGACGTTCTCGAAGAACCAGGTCTCGATCTCCCGAACCGTCCCGACCTGAATCGTCGAGAAGTCGAACGCGAGGACGAGGAAGGAGTTCGCGAGCGGCGTCGGATCCTTGCCGATCTCCGTCCGCCCGAACAGCTCGTCGAAGCGGTCCTTGAAGTTGACGTCGTAGTAGTACCCGAGCATCGAGCACCAGAGCGACTTGCCGAAGCGCTTCGGACGCAGGAAGACCGGCGTCTTCACGTCCTCCAGGGCGCGGATGTAGGCCGTGCTGTCCACGAAGTAGCACTCGCGCACGACCTCCGCCCAGTTCATGATGCCATAGGGTATCTTCCGCTTCATGGCGCGCATTATACCATATCGCGCACCAAATCTGCGCGTCACAGGCAATCCAGAAATTCCCGAATCTTCCGGTCGCGGAGCAGGACATCCACGGCGACCCACGGCGCGTCCGGATGCTTCTCGATGCGCCGCGCCGCAAACGACAGCCGAAGGACATTCGCGGCAATCACGAAATCCGCACGCGACCAAGGCGTCGCCTCGACGACATCCCGCGCCACCGCCGCCAGACGGCGGCGCGCCGAGAGAGAGAGATGCCGACAGGAGAATCTCTCGGCCAAGGCGTTCGTGCAGTCGGCACAGGCCAGCCCCTGCGTCAACTTGTCGAAATCGACGACACGCGCAAACACATCGCCGTCAAAGCCAAAGTTCTTCGCGTGGAAGTCGCCATGAATGACCGCCAGCGGACGACTACCATACGTCCACTCGGCTTCCGGGATCTCGCGCAACGCGCGCAGAAGGCGTCCGGCCAGCGGATGACGCCGGCAGTAGCCCTCCAAGACGCCGAAAAGCCGAATCGGATCCTGCGCGGACGACGCGAGCGGAATGAATTCATGCGTACGCGACAACGCCGCCGAGAGCGTCACGCACCCGGCGGCAAACGCCCTCGCCTGACGCGGCGTGAAGTCTTCCGGGTAGACGACCGTGGCCGGCAACCAGTTCATCACGAAGACCGCCTGCCCCCGATAATCAAGCGGACGATCGGTCACGAAGGACGGGAAGAACGGACAGCGTCCGACGTCCGACAGAAGCCGCGCCGTCTGCCGCCATTCATCCAATCGCCCAACCTTCACGAAGACCGCCGTCCCATCGGAACAATCGCCGCGAAAGACCGGATACGTGCACTTGACCGCCAGCGGCGTCAGCCGACAACGGCCGCCACGGACGGACGCGACAAGGCGAGCCAGTTCATCCAAATCAATGTCCTGATTCAGAAATTCGGAATGAATGACCGTTGGCGAACTCACCGCGCGCACCTCCCCGCATTTCCAATCGTCAGGTCAACCACACGAGAAGCCGTGCCAATGCATACCAGCCGCGACGGGAGGCCGTCCAGACAAGCGACTGAACGAGATTGAGTCCCGTCGGGGAAAAGCCCTCTTCGCGCGCCAACCGCGCCAAAGCCGCACCCGCAGACAAGAAGAGCGCACGTCGCTCGGACGCATCCGCGTTCTTCTTGAGGTTTTTCCGTAGGCACATCCGATAGGCGTCCTTCGAAAGATCATCAACGTATTCGGCGCGCACGGCCGGCGGAACCCGCCCGGCGTTTAGGAAGACCTCGCAGGAGAGGCGAATGCGTTCAAGCGTCGCCTCGACGTATTTTCGGAACGGAACGACCGACGTCGCAGAACTGGGATTCCGCCGATAGGCGTAAAGTTCGGCCGCAAGCCGAACCTTGCGCCGGATCTGCGCATTAAGTTCACTGGCGAAGAAATTGTCGTCCTCATAAGAAAGAGTCGTCCGAAACCGCAGATTTCCAATCGCCGCGCGACGATAAAGCTTGTTCTGCTTGTTGATCCAGCCGGACGGAGACGTCCGTTTCAGCCAATAGCAGGATGGATCGACCTCCTCGTAATCGGACGAGGGCGACGGGCGAGCCGCCCACACGCCTGGATGATCCGTCGCCGCGACACGCACCACCCGGCACTCGGCCACGTCCGCACCAGAGCGCACGAGCGCGTCCTCCAAAATGGCAAACATCTCCGGATGTATGAAGTCGTCAATGTCCAGAAACGCGACCGCCTCGATGTCGTCGTCCAGCCGGTCGAGCAACGCATTCAGCGTTCGGACAAGTCCCTGGTTCTCCTGATGCCAGAGCCGAATGCGCGGATCCCGACGGGCGTAGGACTCAATGGCCGCGCGCGTTCCGTCGCGTGACCCGTCATCCATGACATAGGCGACGAAATTCCCCTGCGTCTGCGCCAGCAGGGAATCGAGGCAATCCGCCACATAGCGTTCGGCGTCATACGCCGGAATCACGACGCCGATCTTCACGACCGCTCCCACAGATCCGCCACCCACGGACAGGGACGCGTCCATGTATTGAGATGCTTGCCGCGATAGCCAGCGATCGCCTGTTCGGGCGAGGGCTTGCCATGAAAGCAGAGAATCCCCGTGTCAGGATTGAAACGCGGCGTGAGAAAGTGGTTGAGCGGCCATGGCCACGTGCAGGAGCGCTTGAACGAGCGGACGAAGTTGTCAGGCCAGAAATTCACCTTGTCGAAACCGACGGCGTGCGTCATGTACTGCTGCTCGGTGCTGAAGTGCGCCTGGTCAAGCGCGATATCCCCCTCCCGCAGGAAGTTTCGGTAGATGTAGTCGCTCGCATCGCCCGCGTCGAACCGAAAGCACGACGAGTTGCCGCAGAACGGCGCCTTTCTGAAAAGGCGCTTGCGCCACTCGATCCAATTGTGGACAATGCAGAACTGTCCGGGCCGATAGTCGAAAAAGCGGTCGAGGTCTCCGACGATGATCTGGTCGATGTCGAGGAAGAGCGTCGGGCCCGAAAGCCCGGCAAACCCCTTCTCGAAAACGAGCAGCTTGACGTAGATGTTCGGCCAGCAGTCATACTTGCCCTTCATCTGAACGCCCGACGGCCGCGCCGGGAACGGGCAGGCCTCAACGCCGTCCACGAGCCCCGTCGGGTCGTCCGTCACGCAGACGAAGCGGAACGGCCGATGGAGATGGGCCTTCACGCCACGATAGATGCGGTTAACGTAGTCCGCCGAATACAGCGTCCCCCACTTGAGGGTCAAAATGTTAACAGGTTCAGGCTGCATGACGAAGATTATACCAAAAATCCCCCGCGTCCCGCCGCCCCGGAGAAATGCTATACTACGCGGACACGTGAAGACCCCATGACGGACGAACAGACGATCACCTATCCCGAAGAGCTGCCCGTCTCCGCGCACCGCGCGGAGATCCTCGCGGCCGTGCGCACGAACCCGGTCGTCGTCGTCTGCGGCGACACGGGCTCCGGAAAGACGACCCAGCTCCCCAAGATGATGCTCGAGCTCGGACGCGGCGCGAAGGGCCGGCGCATCGCCGTCACCCAGCCGCGCCGCCTCGCCGCCGTGACGATGGCCGAGCGCGTCGCCGACGAGCTCGCGTCGCCCGTCGGCGGACTCGTCGGCTACCGCCACCGCTATGCCCGCGCACTCGGCCCGGAGACGCGCGTCGAGTTCCTGACGGACGGCGTCCTCCTCGCCGAAACGCGCGCCGACCCGCTCCTCCGCGCCTATGACACGATTGTCGTGGACGAGGCGCACGAGCGTTCGCTGAACGTCGATTTCCTCCTCGGCATCCTCACGCGCATCCTCGCGCGCCGCCGCGACCTCAAGGTCGTCATCGCGTCCGCGACGATGGACACCGCCAAGTTCGCCGCGTTCTTTCAGGCCCCCGTCATCAACGTCCCCGGCCGTCTCTTCCCCGTCGACGTCCGCTATCGTCCGCCCGCAGACGCGGACGACCTGCCCGCCGCCGTGGCCGCCGCCGTGCGCGAGCTCCCGGACGAAGGCGATGTCCTCGTCTTCCTCCCCGGCGAACGCGACATCCGCGAAACGCGCACGCATCTCGAAACGTGCTTCGGCACACGATTCGACATCATTCCCCTTCTCGCGTCCCTCCCCGCCGCCGAACAGCGGCGCGCCTTCCGCCTCTCGTCCCGCCGCCGCATCGTCCTCGCGACAAACGTCGCCGAGACGTCCGTCACGATCCCCGGCATCCGCGCCGTCGTCGATTCGGGGCTGGCGCGCATCTCGCGCTACGTCCACCGGACGCAGATCCAGCGTCTTCAGGTCGAGCCGATCTCGCAGGCCTCGGCCCGCCAGCGCGCGGGCCGCTGCGGCCGTCTCGGCCCGGGAACGTGCATCCGCCTCTATTCGGAAGAGGACTTCCTCCGCCGCGACGCCTACACCGCGCCCGAAGTCCTGCGCGCCTCGCTCGCCGGCGTCATTCTGACGATGCTCGACCTCCGCCTCGGCGACATCGACACGTTCCCGTTCGTCGATCCGCCAAAGCCCGCGATGGTGCGCGAAGGCCTGCGGGCGCTCCTCGAGCTCGGCGCGATCAAGAGCGGCTACGCGCTCACCGACGTCGGCCGCCGCCTCGCGCGCATCCCGCTGGAGCCACGCCTCGCGCGCATGCTCCTCGCGGCAAGCGACAACGCCGTGCTGCCGTTCGTCCTCCCCATCGTCGCGGCGCTGGCGTGCGACGACCCGCGCCGCCGCCCGATCGACGAACGGGAAAAGGCCGCACAGGCCCACGCGAAGTGGCGCGTCCCGAAGTCGGACTTCCTCTCGACGCGCGCGCTCTGGGACTGGTGGACGCGCGAGGCCGACGCCCTCTCCCAGTCGAAAGCGCGGCGACTCGCCCAGATGAACTACCTCTCCTGGCCCAAGCTCCGCGAATGGCGCGACCTCACGCGCCAGCTCGAAGGCCTCTGCCAACGGATGGGGCTTTCCTTCGCCGAAATTCCGCAGGGGCGGACGGAGAAGGAACGGGACGTCTTCTACGCGGCCGTCCACATGGCGCTCTTGACGGGGCTTCTCGGCCGCCTCGGACACTACCACGCCGAAGACCGCGACTATCGCGGCGCACACGCCCTGCGCTTCGCCCTGCACCCAAGTTCCGTCCTCGCCAAACGCCCCAAACATCCAAACATCCAAACATCCAAACCCCCAAACCCCCAAACCTCCAAACGCCCAAACGTCCAAGCCTCCCCCGCCTGGATCGTTGCGGGCGAACTCGTCGACACGGCGCGCCTCTTTGCGCGCACGGCGGCCGAAATCGACCCCGCGTGGATCGAGCCGGTCGCACAGGATCTCTGCAAGCACCACGTCCACTCGCCCCAATGGGACGCGACAGGCGGCTTCGTGCGCGCGACCGAGCAGGTCACGCTCTACGGACTCGTCATTGTCGACGCGCGCCGCTGCGACTACGCGCGCTTCAATCCGTCCGAGGCGCGCGAGATCTTCTTTCGCCACGGACTTCTCGGCGGCGCGTTTCCCCGTCCGCCGGCCGCGCTCCGCGAGACGCTGGACTTCCTCAAGGCCCTTCACGACTACGCCGAGAAGACGCGCCGTCCCGAGCTCTTCGACGAGACGCGCCTCCTCGTCCACTTCGATGCCGCCGTCCCTGCCGCCGTCACGAACGCCCCCGCGCTCGCCAAATGGCTGGCGCGCGCAACGCCAGCGGAACGCGCGGCCTTTGGCCTCGCGCGCGCGGACTGGTGGCCGAAGGAGGCGGATGCGTCGCGCGACTTCCCCGACGTCCTCGTCCTCAAGGGCGCGAAGCTGCGCCTCTCCTACCGCAACGCGCCGGACGACCCCGAAACGGACGGACTGACCTGCACCGTGCGCAAGCGCGACGCCGCCGCGCTCGCGCTCTGGCGCGCCGACTGGCTTGTGCCGGGCCTCCTGCGCCGCAAGGTCTCGTACCTGCTCCTCTCGCTTCCGAACTCCCTTCAACGGCTCCTCAAGCCGCTGGACGAGAGCCTCGCGATTCTCATGGATCTCCTCGGCGAGCCGAACGACACGCTGGAGCGGGCCATTCGCCGCGCCGTGCGCGAACGCTGGGGCTTCCGCATTCCCGACGACGCCTGGCGCGCCGTCCGCCTGCCGCCCTATCTCACGGCGCGCTTCGTCGTCCGCGACGACGCGGACGGCTCTGTCCTCCTCGCCTCGCGCGACAAGGCCACCGCCGTCGCGCTGGGCCGAGGCGAGGCGACACGCTTCCTGCCGCCGCCTCCCGAAAAGACGCTCGCCGAGCGACTGGCGGACAAGGTGCCCTTTTCGGGACGCGGCAAGCTACCGCTCGACTTCGCGCTCTACCTCCAGGAACGCGGCTGGACGGAGGCGGCGTTCAAGGCCGACGTGCGCGAAGGCGCAATCAAGGCCGCGCTCAACGACGCGAAGACCGACATCCGCTCAACCGAGGAACTTCTGCGCGCCGAGGCCGAGATCCTGCGCCTCGTGCGCGAAACTGTCGCGACGCTGCGCACGCTCGACGCCCAGCTCGCGACAGGCGCGTATCCCGAAGCGACGACGGACGCCGTGCTGGAGGAGCTGGCATGGCTGACGTTCCGAGGATTCCCCAAAGCCGTTCCGCTTGACATCCTCCGCCGCTACCCGCGCTACCTGAAGGCCATCGACGTGCGTCTCGCGCGCGCCAAGGTCTCGCCGGCCTCCGACCACGCGAAGGAAGCGCGCTTCGCCCCCTACTGGCAACGCTACCGCGCCGCGCTTGCGGATCGCGACAACACCGACCCCGCCGCGCTCATGCGCTACCGCTGGCTGCTGGAGGAGTTTCGACTCCAGATCTTCGCCCCCGAACTCAAGACATTCGAGAAAGTCAGCGACAAGCGCCTGGACGCGATTGACCTCCGCCGCGACTAATCCCTCGCCCCACAGGGGGGGGGGGGGGGCTTTGTGCCAAATGCGAGAATTTGGTAGAATACGCGGCAATCCATTTCGAACAACGAAAAACGAACAGGAACTTCCCCGCATGAATCCCATTGTCCGACGCATCCTCACCGCACTGACGACGGCAACTCTCGCCGTCTGCGCCATTCTCTACGCCCCCGTGGCCTGGTTTCGTCCCGTCTGCCTCGCGCTCGCCGCGCTCGCCGGGGTCGAACTCGCCCTGCTCCTGCGGCGCAAGATCCACGACGAGCGGCTGAAGACCATTGGCGCGGCCATCCTGTTCGGACTTCTGATCGCCGTCACCTTCTCGGTTCTGCCGCTCATCGCCCGCCAGTTCGGGAGCGTGATGCTCCTCTACGTCATCGCCATCGTGAAGATTTCGGACATGGGCGGATTCGCATTCGGCGTGAGCGCGCAGAAGCTGCGTGGACAGACGCACAAGCTCTGCCCGACGATTTCGCCGAACAAGAGCTGGGAAGGCCTCTTCGGCTCGGTCTTCGGCTCGTGCCTCGTCTCGTGCGCGTTCCTGCCGCTCACGCACTTCAGCGCCCCCAAGGCCCTGGCATTCGGAATCGCCGCCGCGCTCGTCGGCACGTTCGGCGACCTCATCGAGTCGAAACTCAAGCGCTGGGTCGGCGTCAAGGACTCGGCGACGTTCATGCCGGCCGGACTCGGCGGCCTGCTCGACATGTTCGACTCGCTTCTGCTCGCGCCCGCGCTCCTGTTGCCGTTTATCTGACGCAGACGGGGCGGCCCGTGAGCCGCCCCGTCCACGCGACAGTCGCGTCGTCGCGCCGCGCTACTGCCGCAGCGTGAAGACGAGCCGATAGACGCCGTCCTTCGGCATGAACTCGTCGTGCGGGCGCGTCCCCCAGCTGTCGTCGCCGCCGACGCCCATCTGCACGGCATCGACGTTGACCGTCAGCACGTCCGCCTCCGACAGCTCCCACTGGTGCTTCTTGCCTTCGAGCATCGTCTGCGGATACGGCCAGACGTTGAAGCCGAACGGCGCATTCACCGCCTCAATCGTGACGCCGCCGACCGTGAGACGACGGCAGCCCGTGCGATAGCCCTGTTCGCCCGGCTCGATGTAGTTGTCGGGATTGAGACGGTCCGCCAGATAATTGATCGTTCCCGTCTTCGGATCGGCAAGGCCCGTGACAAGCCCGACGGAGGCGCGATGGACGTCATAGATCGCCGCCGTCGCACGGTCGGCATAGTTCTCCCACGGGCCCAAGCCGAGCCATTCGACGGCATTCGTCTTCGGCACGGTAAACGTGAGGCCCACGCGCGGAATCGGCGGCAGCCCCTTCGGCACCGTCAACGTCCAGTCCACGAGCAGACGGCCGTCGGCCAGTCGCGTCGTCTTGAGGTCGCTCGTCACGCCCTTCGGCAACGTCTGCGTCGCGGTCGCATCCTTCCAGACCTTGCAGACCTCCGGCATCTTCCAGCCACGGTCGTTGTCCGTCGGCGCACGCCAGAAGTTGAAGGCGAGTTTGGGCGTTACGGCGTTTGGTTGTTTGGGGGGTTGGGCGTTGGGGAGTTGGAGAGCCTGGGGGACGAAGGGCTGGGCGAACGAATCCCACGCGACGCAATCGCGGCCGTCCAGGAAGCGGAAGACGACCGAGTCGCCGCAGAAGCCCTCAAGCGCATACTCCTTCTCCTCGCCCGGCGGCAGCTCGCCGAGTTCAAAGAGTCCACGCGCAGCCGGATTTCCGTCCGCGTCGCGCGACGTCCATTCGCAGACGTAGTCGTCGAGGTCGATGAACGCGAACCCGTTGCGGACGCGCACCTTCCCCGTCGCGAAGTCAAACGCCTCGCACGACATGTTCTGGTAGGCGTGCTTCAGCTCGTACGCGCCCGGATGCGGATTCCGCAAGGCGTCAAAGAGACCGTTGCAGTTGAAGTTGTCGTCGTTCGGCTTGTCGCCGAAGTCGCCGCCGTAGGCCAGCCACGTGCCGCGCGCATCCGTTTTCCAGAGGGCCTGGTCGGCGAAGTCCCAGACGAAGCCGCCCTGGAAGGACGGGTACTTGCGCGCAAGATCCCAGTATTTCTGAAGACCGCCGTTCGAGTTGCCCATCGCATGCGTGTACTCGCAGAGAATGTAGGGCTTGGCCGGATTGTTCGAGACGTACGCCTCGGCAAACCACGGCTGCGCATACATCGGCGGCTCGATGTCCGTGAAGGACTCCTCGTCGCCCGTCAGTCCGTTCTTCCGCGCCGTCTCCGGCGAGAAGCCGCCCAGGCGATGGCGACAGTAGTTCTCGTACTGAATCGGACGCGTCGCGTCCAGCGCGCGCACCGCCTTGTAGGCGTCCTTGAAGTTCGGCCCGTAGCCCGTCTCGTTGCCAAGCGACCAGATCACGATCGAGGGATGGTTGCGGAACGTCTGAACCATGCGCACGTTGCGCTCGACGTGGCTCTGCCGATACTCCGGGCGGAAGGAAATCGCGTCCGTCCCGCTGTAGATGTCGAAGCCGTGCGCCTCGACGTTCGCCTCGCAGCAGACCATGAGGCCCTCGCGGTCGCAGATGTCGTACCAGTCGGGCACGTTCGGATAATGGCTCGTCCGCACGGCGTTGACGTTGAACGCCTTGAGCACCTCGATGTCCTTCTTCATGCCCGCCAGCGTCACCGCATAGCCCGTCGACGGCTCCATCTCGTGCCGGTTCACGCCCTTGAAGAGCGCGCGCTTGCCGTTGATGTAGAGGACGGCGTCCTTGATCTCGATCTTGCGGAAGCCGAACGAGACGGCCCGATAGTCCGTGCCGCCGAAGATCCACCACCCCCACTTGTGCTCGATCGGCGTGACGTAGAGATACGGCGTCTCGCAGTTCCAGAGCTGGACATTCGGGACGTCGCGCACCTTGAGGACGTTCCCCTTCTCGTCGCGCACGGTGAACGAGCCGCGCGTCAGGTCGTCCGACAACGTCGTCTCGACGATGAGGTCGAACGGCGCGGACTTGCTTTCGGAGACGAGGTAGACGTCGCGGAAGACGCCCGACAGCCGCCAAAAGTCCTGGTCTTCAAGATAGGAGCCGTCGCAGTGCTTGTAGACCTCGACCTCCAGCGTGTTTTCGCCGAACCACTTGAGGTAGGGCGTGAGATCGAACTCGGACGGCAGACGGCTGTCCTCGGCGTAGCCGACGGCCTTTCCGTTCACGCGCACGAAGAACGCGGACGACACGCCGTCGAAGTGGAGCGTCGTCTTGCGGAAGAACCAGCGCCACGGGCGCGTGAACGTCGTCCGGTAAAGCGCGACCGGATTGCGGTACGTCGTCGCCGTCCACGACGGATCGTCGGGGGCCTTCATGACGCGCGGCAAATCGCGCGCGAACGGATAGCGCGAATTCGTGTAGAGCGGCGGATCGAAGAGGCCCTGAAGCTGCCAGCAGCCCGGCACCGCGAGGCGCGCCGCCCGCTCCCAGTCGGCGACTTCGGGCGACCGCTTCCAGCAGAAGTCCCACGTGCCCGACAAGGGGATGATCCAGCGCGAATCGCCCTTGGGACGCTTCTGCTGGAGAATGTCAAAGGCCAGCTGCTCGCTTTCGCACGGCACGGCGATGCCGCGCGCGGGCAGGCGGTTAATCTCGTTGACCTGCGGGTCTTCCCACGGCTCGACGGCAACCGCCGAACAGGAGAGCAACAAAAGCGCGCCGAACAGCGCGTGCGACGGCAGGTGCGTCAGGACGGACATCTTCATGGCATTTACCTCTTGCAAAAGGACAGGCTCAAATCACCCGCAGCTTGACGGGGTCTTCGGCGACGACGCCAGACGCCTTGATTTCGGCCAATGCCGCCTCTAGGTCGCGCGCCTTCGCCTCGTGCGTGAGCGCAACGACTGGCGCATAGCCCGTCTCGGCCGCCGAACCGGACGCCGACGCCGGATCCTTCTGGGTCGCGGCCGAAATGGAGACGCCGTGCTTGCCGAGAATGGACGCGATCGTGCCAAACGCGCCGGGCTTGTCCGCGACCAGAAGGCGCACGTAGAACTTCGAGACGATGTCGCCAGCCGCGCGCAGCTTCAACTGGCCCTCGGCGTAGTTGGGCACGCCGCGCGCATAGCGCGTCTCGCCGTGGGCGAGATTGCGCGCGATGTCGCCAATGTCGCCGACGACCGTCGAGGCGGTCGGCGCACGCCCCGCCCCGCGCCCGTAGTACATCGTGTAGTCCGACATGTCGCCCTTCACCATCGCCGCGTTGAACGCATCGTTCACGCTCGCCAGCATGTGCGAGAACGGAATGAGCGTCGGATGAACACCGACCTCAACCTCGTCGCCATCCTTCGCGACGACGGCGAGAAGCTTGATGCGGTAGCCGAAGTCCGCCGCATACTTGACGTCAATGCCGTCCAGATTGCGGATGCCCTCGACCTGCACCTGCTCCAGGGTCGGCTGGAAGCCATAGGCGAGCGCCGTGAGGACGCAGGCCTTGTGGGCCGTGTCGAAGCCGTCGATGTCGAGAGAGGGATCGGCCTCGGCATAGCCCAGCCGCTGCGCGTCCTTGAGCACGGCGTCAAACGGCGCGCCCTCGCGCTCCATGCGCGTCAGAATGTAGTTGCACGTGCCGTTCAGAATGCCGTGGATCGACTCGATGTCGTTCGCGGCAAGCGCCTCGCGGACGACGCGGATGATCGGGATGCCGCCGCCGACGGACGCGCCGAAATAGAGGTCAACGCCATTGGCGGCCGCCATGTCGAAAATCTCCTTTCCATATTCCGCAAGGAGCTTCTTGTTGGCGGTGACGACGCACTTCTTCGCCTGAAGCGCGTCAAGAACGAGCTTCTTCGCAATGCCCGTGCCGCCAATCGTCTCGACGACGATCTGAACGTCCGGATCGGCGATGACCGCCGCCGCGTCCGTCGTCAGCACGCCCGCCGGGACGGCAATGCCGCGATCCGTCGTGATGTCAAGATCGGCGATTCGCCGGAGAGCGATGTCCACGCCCAGCCGTTTGGCCATGACGTCACGATGCTTCAGGAGGCCGTCCGCCACGCCCGCGCCAACTGTTCCAAAACCCAAAATGCCAACGCCGATTGTCTTCATCTTTCTCTGCCTTTCGCCTTTCAAACCCCTTCCACGAAGGTTCACCTGTTGTAGGTTTAGGAAGGTTTGCGTATTATATCAAATAATTGTGCTATACTATGCGAATCAGATGAAAAATGCACTTTCGTTCTTCGCCTCGCTTTTCACGCCCCCAGGGTCTGTCCCCACACCCTTGGGGCCTGTCCCCGCGATTTCCATCCCCTCGCTGACGGGTTCGTCCGATGCGTTTCTCGCCCTCGCGCTCGCCCAGTCCAATCGAATCGTCCTCGCCCTCACACCTGGCTTGCCCGAAGCCGACCGCCTTGCCGACGACCTGCGTCTCCTTCTACATTCCCTTGGGGACAGGCCCCAAGGGTGTGACGGAACTCGTGGGGACAGACCCCAGGGGGCATCTTCTGAAACCGCAAGAATTCTCGAATTTCCACCACTTTTCGACAATGACAAGGGCGCGCTCGGCCAACGGCTCAAGACGCTCGCCGCGCTCAAAGCCTGGGGCCTGTCCCCCTATCCCTGTGTCGTTGTCGCCGCGTTCCCCGCCCTCGCCACCGCCGTCCCTTCGGGGCCTGTCCCCAGCATTCGGGTCACGACGAAAGAGCAGAATTTGGGAAGACCAAACCTGGGGACAGACCCCACGGCAAATCTGGGGACAGACCCCGGAATCGTGGGGACAGGCCCCAAGGGGGTGAATGGAAATGCGCTGAAATTGACTGAACTTTCGGAAAAACTTGCAGAAGTCGGCTACACGCGGACACCGCAGGTTGAGCAAGAGGGCGACTTCTCCGTGCGCGGCGGAATTGTCGACGTCTGGAGTCCCGGCGACGAATTTCCCGTGCGCGCCGAGTTCTTCGGCGACGACCTCGAAAGTCTGCGCACCTTCAATCCCGCGACACAGCTCTCAATCGCACGCATCCTCGAAGCGGAATTTCTGCCGATACGGACAGGCAAGGAACGCGAAGACGAAGATGTACGCGAAACGCCGGTAACGCTTTTGGACTTCCTGCCGACGGATTCGGTGATTCTCGCGCTCGAACACAACAACTATGCGCGCACGCCGTTGCTGAAAAAAAGGGCTGCCGAAGGACACGACGAAACAGGCGAAGGACAAAGGACGGGCGAAGGACATTCAATTATTTTCTCTGGCGACCCGCCGCCGCCCGGCGTTCCGACCTACAACTTTGCGACCGCCCCCCTTCCCGGCTTCGCCGAACTGGGCGCAGACGAGGCGCATCATCCCGAACTCTTCGACGCCGCGCGCAAACGCCTCGACCAGCATCTCGCCGCCGCCGAACGGCGCGGCGCGACCATCGTCCGCCTCGACGACCTGTCCGGCGGCTTCGAAATCGGCAATCTCGTCGTCGTCACGAAAGCCGACCGCGTCTTCACAAAGCGAAAAGCGCACGTCCACACGAACGCCGCGCTCGTCCAAGGCCCACGCCTCAACGACTTCGAAGACCTCGAACCCGGCGAATACGTCGTCCATGTCGATTACGGCGTCGGCCGCTACATCGGCTCGTCGGAAATCCTCGTCGCCGGCAAGCGAAGCGAAGTCTTCACGATTGAATACGCGGACGGCGCCAAGCTGCACGTGCCCGCCGCGCACGCACACCTCCTCTCGCGCTACGTCGGCGTCAAGGGCGAAGCCGTTCACTTGCACCGCCTCGACGGCAAGCGCTGGGAAAAGGACAAGAAAGACGCGCAAAAGGCCGTCTCCGATCTCGCCGCCGCCCTCCTGGAGACGCAGGCGAAGCGCGAGACGGCCCCCGGCTTCGCCTATGACATCCACTGCGACGGACGCGACGCCTTTGACGCGGCCTTCCCCTACGAGGAGACGGACGACCAGGCCGCCGCCATCGCCGCCATCGACGCCGACCTCGCCGCGCACAAGCCGATGGACCGCCTCATCTGCGGCGACGCGGGCTACGGCAAGACGGAAGTCGCCATGCGCGCGGCCTTTGTCGCCGCGATGAACGGCAAGCAAGTCGCCGTCCTCGCGCCGACGACCGTGCTCGCCGAGCAGCACTTCGAGACGTTCACCTCACGCTTCGACGGCACGCCCATCCGCATCGAATCCGTCTCGCGCTTCCAGACGTCCGGCACGCACAAGGGGACGTTTCAGCGGCTGGCGACCGGCGCATGCGACATCGTCATCGGCACGCACGCGATCCTCTCCTCGCACATCTGCTTCCACGACCTCGGGCTCATCATCATCGACGAGGAACAGCGCTTCGGCGTGCGCCACAAGGAATTCCTCAAGCGTCTGCGCGCGACGGCCGACGTCCTCACGCTCTCGGCGACGCCGATTCCGCGCACGCTCTACCTCTCGATGACGGGCGCGCGCGACCTCTCGCTCCTGCGCACGCCGCCGCGCGCACGCGTCGCCGTCGAGACGCGCATCGTGCGCGATGCGGACGAGACCGTCCGCGCGGCCATCGAAGCCGAAATCGGGCGTGGCGGACAAGTCTACTTCCTCCACAACCGCGTGCAGACGATCGGCAAGGTCGAGCGGCGGCTCAAGGCCCTCTGCCCGAACGCGCGGCTCGTCGTTGCGCACGGACAGATGGACACGGCCGCGCTCGCGAAGAAGATGCGCGACTTCGAACGCGGCGTCTACGACATCCTCCTCGCGACGACGATCATCGAATCCGGCATCGACATTCCGCGCGCGAACACGATCCTCATCGACCAGGCGGACACCTTCGGCATGGCCGACCTCTACCAGCTGCGCGGCCGCGTCGGACGGGCCGCGCGCCAGGGCTACGCCTACTTCCTGCTGCCGCCGTCCGGCGACATCGACGCGGACGCGCGCGAACGCCTGACGGCCCTCAAGCGACACGGCGGACTCGGCAGCGGCTTCAACCTCGCCGTGCGCGACCTCGAACTGCGCGGCGCGGGCAACCTGCTCGGCTCGCAACAGTCGGGCCACATCGCCGCCATTGGCTTCAGCCTCTACTGCCAGCTTCTCCAGCGCACGATCGCGCAGCTGAAGGGCGAGAAGGTGAAGGCCATCGTTGACGTGAAGCTCAACCTCGATTTCGCGAACCCGCGTCTCCCCTATGACTACATCGAGGAAGACGTGCAACGGCTCTCGTTCCTCAAGCGGTTCGCCGAAGCGCAGGACGTGCGCGTCGTGCGCGCGCTCGCCGCCGAGATGAAAGACCGCTTCGGGCCGCTTCCGCCCGAAGCCGAGGAATACGTGCGCATCGCGCGCCTCCGCGTCCTCTGCGCGAACGCGGGCTATGCACACGTCGACGTCCGAGATACGCGCGCCGTCTTCTACAAGGCAGGCGGACGGGAAATCGCCAAAGTCATCGACCTCAAGGGACGCACCCCCGCCCGCAAGCTCGCGGAGCTCCTCGCCGCCGTCTAACGTCGCATCCCGCTACGCGACGACGTAGCGCGCCATGTCGGGCGGCAGCAGATTCGCCTCGGCCAGACGCGCGACAGGCCACCAGACGAATTCAATCCAGTCTTCCTGCGCGACGACGGGGTCAGTCCCCACGGACGCGCCCAAATCCAGACGATAGACGAGCGAGATCTCGCAGTGCTTCTTGCCGTGCTGCTCGAACTGGCTCTCGACGACGCCGAGAAAATCGCCCGCCGTCGCGTCCCGCCCCGTCTCCTCCTTCATCTCGCGCACCAGCGCCGCGCGCGACGTCTCGCCGAACTCGATGTGTCCGCCCGGCAGATAGGTGTAGCCGCCCTTTTTCGGGCGGCAGAGGAGGACGCGCCCGTCCACGACGCACACGCCGCGCACAATGTTCTCGATGCCAGACAACTCGTATTCGGGAAAGTCGTTCATATCGGTTTCTCCTGTGAAAGGCGCGACTGCGAATGGGCATGGCAAATCGCCAGCCCCAAGGCGTCCGCCGCATCGTTCTGCGGCAATTCGGGAAGCGCGAGCAGCGTCTTGACCATGCGCTGGATCTGCGCCTTCTCCGCAAGGCCGTTTCCGCAAATCGCCTTCTTCATCCGACGCGGCTCGTACTCGTAGACCGGCAGCCCCGCGTCCGCCGCCGCCGTCAGCACCGCGCCGCGCGCCTCGCCGAGGACGAGCATCGTGCCCGCGTTCTTGCCGTAGATGACGGACTCGATGGCCATCACGTCCGGCGCGAACGCCGCGACCAGTTCGGCGACTTTCGCGTGAATCGCCTTGAGGCACGCCGTCAGCGGCAGTTTCGGCGCGTTGCGGATGTTGCCGCAGTCCAGCATCCGAAGCCGCGACCCCTGCACCTCCAGGACGCCGTAGCCCGTCGAGCGGAGCGACGTGTCGATTCCGAGAACCGTCATTTCGCACCGTCCGCCAGCGACTCGATTTCCGCCGCCGTCAGGTCGCGCCAGGCACCCGGCGCGAGGTCGCGCGGCAGCTCGAACGAGCCGACGGCAACGCGCCGAAGCGACAGGACGACGAGGTGCGCCGCCGAGCACATCTTGCGGATCTGACGCTTGCGCCCTTCCGTGAGGACGAACTTGAGCAGGCGCACGTTCGCGCCAAGGTCGCGCACCTCCTCGACGGGCACGGGACGAATCGTGTAGCCGTCGTCCAGCGTGAGCGGCGAGCGCAGCGTCGCGAGCTTGTCGGCGCTCCAGCGGCCCGCGACCTTGACGAGATACGTCTTGCGGTGCGCGAAGCGCGGATGCGTGAGGCGGTTGACGAGGTCGCCGTCGTTGCTCATGAGGAGCAACCCTTCCGAATCCTTGTCCAGCCGCCCGACCGGCACCAGACGTTCGGGCGTCTTCACGAGTTCGGCGACGGTCGGCCCGCCGAATAGGTCGCTCATCGTCGAGAGGACGCCGACGGGCTTGTTGAGGACGACCGTCCGCTTCCGCTCCGCCGCGACAATCGGCCGCCCGTTCACGCGAATCTCGACACCGGCGCCGAAGCGCGCGCCCGGCTCCTTGACGACAAGGCCATCCACGGTGACGACGCCCGATTCGATCAGCGTCGCCGCGCCCCGCCGCGACGCCACCCCCGCATGCGCCAAGATGTTCTGAAGCCGTTCTCCTTCGTTCATGTTTCTCAAACCTCCAGCAAGACAAGTGAATAGTTGTCGGGCGCACCCTGGCGGACGACGTCCGCCGACAGGCGCGCGACCGCCGCCTCCAGTGTCGGCGCGGACGAAATGAATGCCGCGAGCCGCCCGGTCGAAACGACGTCATGGACGCCATCCGTGCAGAGAAGCAGCCGCGACGAATCCGTCGAGTCGATTTCCAGCCACTCCGGACGCACCGTCTCCGCCGCGCCGACGGCGCGCGTGAGCACATGGCTGCCGCCGAGGCGGTGGTCGCGCGTCAGAAGTTCGGGCATGCCGCGCCGAATGCGGTAGATTCGGCTGTCGCCGACATGGCAGACCGCCGCATGGCGCGGATTCGCGGGATCGAGAACGAGGGCGGCGACCGTCGTGGCAATCAGCGGCACGCCACGCGCCCGCGCGCGCGAACAGAGCGCGTCGTTCGCATCCTCAATTGCCTTTTCCACGGCCGAGATGCGCGCCTTGAACGTGTCGTCCGTCGCATACGTGACCATCTTCAGGTTCGCGCAAACGAGTTCGCTCGCGTACGCGCCGTCCGAACCGCCGCCGACGCCATCCGCGACGCAGTAGACCAGCCGCGCGTCATCGACGAAAACGTGATCCTGGTTGTCGGTGCGCGCGAGTCCCGTCTCGCTCATCGAGACGGACTGAACGGCCGCCACAGCGGGCGACGCGTCCTTCCTCCGAAATCCGAACAGAACCATCCCGCGCCCTCACCCGTGATTCGCGTCCAAGGAGGCGGCCGTCAGCATGCCCAGCGCATGCCGCACGGTCTGCTCCCGCACCGCCGCGCGGTCGCCCGCGAAAATCGCCCGCTCCGTGCGCGTACCGTCTGGCGTCGCCAAGCCGAACCAGACCAGACCGACCGGCTTCTCGGACGAACCGCCGCCCGGCCCGGCGATGCCCGTCACGGACACGGCCAAGTCGGCCTTCGTCAGCCGACGCGCGCCATCCGCCATCTGCGCCGCCGTCTCCGGCGAGACCGCGCCGACCGTGTCGAGCGTCGCCGCCGAAACGCCCAGGACCTCGCGCTTGACGGCGTTCGCGTACGAGATGACGCCGCCGAGAAAGACGGCGCTCGAACCCGGAACCGCCGTGAGGGCCGAACCGACGCCGCCCCCCGTGCAACTCTCGGCCGTCGCGCAGGTCAGCCCCCGCGCCTTCAGAAGTTCAACCAGCCGCTCGGCCAATGTCATGATGCGCCCTCCTCTGCTGCGGCCTTGAGCCGCGCTTCCTGATCAGCAATCCAGTCTTCGTCAACCGTCGCTTCGGGCGCGGGCGCCAGCCAGTCCCCAAAGTCGCGTCGCCATGCCCGCGTCGGACTCGGCGGCCAGAAGATTCCGCGTTCGAGGCGCACGAACAGCCGCCGGGCCGCCGCCTCGACCTCGGACAGGCGCGTTCCGTCCACCTGCGAATCGGTAAAGAGAACGTCATCCGCCGTCTGTCCGAGAATGCAGTAGCCCGCCGAAATCCGATCGCGTGTCGCGGCGGCAAACGGCTCGTCGTCCGTCGCATCCAGCATCGCGCAATAGAGCGGCAGCTGAAAGCCAATCTCGTTCAACCGTCCGCACGGACGGCCGTCAGTCCCCGCCGCGCCCGGCGGCGTGTCCCACATCTTGTAGTCGATGATGCCCCACGCCCCCGTCGCCTCGTTGACGTCGATGCGGTCGCACTTGCCGTAGACGCGCACGCATCCCGTCGTGCCGTCCGGCCGCGCGAACGCAAACGGCCGTTCGAGGCGACGCTCGACGGCGACAATCCGCCAGCCCTCGGCGCGCCGCACGGCCTGACGCTCGGCAAAATGCGCCAGCCGCCGCTTGAGATCCGCGCCCTGTGCCTGCACGGCACGGGGAACGGACGCGCCAAAGCGCGCCGCCAGCAGGTCGTCGATCTGCGCCTCCAGAAACGCGCGGATCGTCGCCGGCGACGCGGCGTCCTTCACGTCCGAAAGGCCAAACGCCTCCAACGCCGCATGAACCAGATTGCCGCACTCCCAGCGCGGCAGTTCCGTCAGATGGCCGTCGACCCGACGCGAACCCAAGACCTCCTTGTCGTTCAGGAAGGCCGTGAACGGACACCGCGCGTAGCCATCCAGCCGCGTCGGCGAAATCTTCTCAAGCGCACGAAACGGCGGCGGAATCGGCAAATGCAGTTTCCACGCCCTCGGCAAATCGGCCGCCGCCTCGCAGGACGGCTCCGTGTCCGCAACAGCCAGCCGCACCGCGGCCCCAGTCTCCCGCGCCCTCGTCTCGGACTCTCCCGCGCCGCAGATGGCGGCAAGCAACATCTGCGGACTCTTCTTGCGGAGTTGGACTTTGACGAACTCGAAAATCGCGCGCAGCTTCCGCGCCGTGCGCGGCGCCAGGTCGTCGATCGTCTCCGGCAGAAACGTGGCCTGTCGGTTGTCCAAATCGACAAGCGCCGCCGCAAAGTCAGCGTCGGACAGACCCAAGGCGGCAGAAACCCAGCGACGCACCGCACCTTCGCGGATGAACGCGGCGAAGACGGCTGACGACCGCGTTCGCTGAAGCGCGTCGATCTGACGCGCGAGCCGCGCCGTCTCCCAAGAGACGTCCGAATCTCGCGCATCCATGGATTCCGTCCGCGACACGTTCCAAGCGTCCGTCAGGCCAGTTCCGCCCGGAGAATCCGCCGTGCCGCGCCCGGCCCCTCCAGCAACCGCTTGAAGTAGCCTTCGATGCGGTCGGCGAGCGGCGTCTGCGTGTAATCGACATGGAAGAGCGCGGCGTTCGCGAGGAGCGGACGCAGTTCGCCCTTGTACGACGCAGGATCGTTCCAGACGATGCCCTTGAGCGCCGCCTGAAGTTCGTCCTTGAGCGGGTCGGGCGAGACCTCGATCGGCTTGCCCGCGTCATCGACGGCGAGCAAATAGCGGAACCAGCCCGCGAGCGCGAGCGGAATCGCGATCAGTTCATTCAAGTCGCGTCCGGCGGCAATCGAGCTCTTGACCGTCTCGCCGAAGCGGATGCCGACCTTCTGCGACGTGTCCGTCGCGATGCGGCGCGGATCGTCCGGCATGAACGGATTCGGCAGACGCGCCGTGACGACCTCGTCAAGGAACGCCTTTGGCGAAAGGATCTTCGGATCGACGACGACCGGCAGGCCCTCGACGTAGCCCAGCCGTCGGACGAGGCGCACGATGTCCGCGTCCTTCATCTCCTCGCAGATGAGCGTGTAGCCGAGAAGGCAGCCGTACACCGACATCGCCGTGTGGAGCGGATTGAGGCACGTCGTCACCTTCATCGTCTCGGTCTTGTTCACTGTCGCGCGGTCGCAGAAGTAGACGCCCGCCTTCTCAAGCGGCGGCCGCCCGTTCGGGAACGCGTCCTCGACGACGAGGTACTGCGACCGCTCGGCGTTCACGAACGGCGCGATGAACGTCTTCTTCGACGTGACGATCGGCGCCATGTCCGCGAGGCCGTCGGCGGCGAGCGACGCCTCGACCTGCGGATGCGGACGCGGCGTGATCTTGTCGATCATCGACCACGGGAACGCGACCGTCGAGGCGTCGTCCAGGTAGGCGAGGAAAGCGTCCGTCACGAAACCGTTCGCCCGCCAGGCCTCGGCGATCTCGACGACGGCGGCCTTCAGCTTCTCGCCGTTGTGCGAGCAGTTGTCCATCGAGACGACGGCCAGCGGCAGACGACCGGCGTTGAACCGCTCCCACAGGAGCGCGCAGACAATCGCCATCGCGTGTCGCGCGGTCGCGGGGCCGTCCTTCAGGTCGGCCGCGACGACCGGCAGGTACGCGCCGTCCGGCGTGCGGAGCGCATAGCCCTTCTCGGTGATCGTGAACGAAAGCATCTTGAGGGACGGCGCGCGGAAGATCGCCTTCAGGCGCGCGGCGGACGCGGGGTCGGCGAAGTTCGCCTTCAGCCCTTCGGCGACGCCCGCAAGGACTTCGCGCGTCGTCGTGCCGTCCGGATTCAGGAGGACGTTCAGCGTGAGGCTGTCGAACGGCGTGTAGATTCGGTCGATGACGTCCGCGTCAAACGTCTCGCAGGCGATGATGCCCGTCTTCGCGAGACCTTCGTTCAGAAGTCGCTGGTTCAACGAGCCGATGAAGCCCCGGAAGATGTTGCCCGCGCCGAAATGGACCCATTCGGGCGTCTGCTGCGTCTGCGCACGCACGGCGGCAATGTCGAAGGTCGGCAGCGTCACGTGCGCGGCCGCCCAGGCGTCCGCCTGATTCCGAATCGAATCCAGGTTCAGTTTCAGGCAACCCGTCGCCCGCCAATCCGCCGGCAGCGCCGCGAGCACGGTCTCGACGACCTGGTCGAGCGTGAGGTCGCTCGAATCGATCTCCAAAACGCCGTCCGCCTTGCGAAGCGGCGCATACTTCCGCGTCGAGTCAATCGCGTCTCGCGCCAGGAGCGAGGCCTTCACGGCGGCTTCGCTCTGGTTCGCGATACCCTTGGCGACCTCTTCCCGCTGCCGCCGGCGCGCGCGGGCCTCGGCGCTGGCCGTAAGATAGAAGCGCGCGGGCGTGTCGGGGAAGACGGCCGTCGTGATGTCGCGCCCCTCGACGACGAGATTGCCGTGCGCCGTCAAGCCGCGCAGGATCGCCGTGATGCGGTCGCGCACGGCCTTCACCGTCGCGACGGACGAGGCGTGCGCGTTGATTTCGGGCGTGCGGATGCGGTTGCCCGGCTTCTCGCCCTTCACGAAGTAGGCGACCGCGCCCGCTTCGGGACGACACTCGACCGCAACCGTCGCGGCGAACGCAGCGACGGCCTCGGGATTCGACGTGTCCACGCCGTTTTCAAGGCACTGCCAGGTCATGATGCGGTAAAGCGCACCCGAATCGACGTGCAGATAGCCGAGCCGCTGCCCGACGAGACGCGAAACCGAACTCTTGCCCGCACCCGACGGGCCATCAATGGCAATGACGTGAGACATAGATCACCTTGAGCAACTTGTTTCCTGAAGGAACATGACGACCGAATAGACGACGAACGACAGAATCCAGAGAACGCCCTCCCAGCGGGTGATGCGCCCCGCCCGCGTCGGATGCCGCCAGTTGATGCCGAACGCGAAGATCGAGAGCGAAAGAACGGCCATGACCGGCAGGTCGCGCGTGAGAATGTAGGGCGAGAACGCCGGCGAACCGTCCGCCGTCGCCCGGAACGGCGAGAGGAACGTCGCGAGGCCAACGACGGCGAGCATGTTGAAGAGGTTCGAACCGATGATGTTCCCCAAGACGAACTCGTGCTCGCCGCGCCGCGCGGACGCGACCGCGCTCGCGAGTTCCGGCAGGGACGTCCCCGCCGCGATGATCGTCAGCCCGATCACGAGATCGCTCACGCCGACGAACTTCGCGAAATCCACCGCGCCCCAGACGAGAATGTGCGACGAGCCGACCAAGACCAGAAGCCCGACGAGAACCTGGACTGCCGCCTTCAGCAGTCTCCGTCCGCCAGCCAATCCGTCGGTCGCGGCCGGCGCATTCGCCTCGACGGCCGGCGTTCCCCCGTTCGTCTTCTGGTCAAACCAGCAGTAGAGCGGCAGCAGGACGGCAAACGCCGCCAGAAGCAGCCCCGCCTCGGCGCGCGAACAGGCGCCGTCACGCAGCAACCACCACGAAAAGAGCGTAATCGCCGCCAACCCCGGACCCGCGACGAACGAGACGGCGGGCTTGGTGACGAGCGGCAGGACGAGCGCGGAAACGCCGAGGATGATCGCAATGTTGAACGAACAACTGCCGTAGGCGTTGCCCAGCGAAAGGTCGGCATGGCCCGACAGCCCGGACATGACGCTCACGCACAGTTCCGGCGCGCTCGTCCCGAAGCCGATGATCACCATGCCGATGATGAACGGCGAGATGCCAAAAGCCTTCGCCAGCACGGACGAGCCAGCCACGAAAACGTCGCTCGACCAGACAAGCGCCACCAGTCCAACGACCATGAACGCGATCGAAAGACCCAACGATATGTCAGCGTATCCCATGGTCGGGTGATTATACCATATGCCGAGCGGACTCCCCGCCCGCGCGCTCGAATTCGCGGAAACGCGCGGCATAGGCGGCTGTCGCCTTCTCAAGCGCGGCCTCGGAATCGATGCCCTGCGCCGCGAGGGTCTTCACGACCCGCAGGAGGAACGCGCCGGGATCGCCCTCGACCGCGACGGGCTTCATGTCCTCTTCATAGCCCATGCGCCGGGCCTTCTCCATCGTGCGCCGCGCCTTGAGAAGCGCGGGCAACGTCGCCGGCACGCCGTCCAGCGCCGAGTGCCGCGTCTCCTTCCGATGCTCCTGCTGCTTGAGATGCTCCCAGTTCCGAAGGACGGTCGCAGGATCGTCGGCCTTCACGTCGCCGAAGACGTGGGGATGACGGTGGACAAGCTTGTCGGCGACGGCGTTGGCGACGTCGTCGAACGTGAAGTCCCCCGCCTGCTCGGCCATGACCGACTGGAACATGACCTGCAGGAGGACGTCGCCCAGCTCCTCAATGTGGTTCGCCTTGTCCTCCGGACGATCCATCGCCGCCAGGAGCTCGTACGTCTCCTCCAGCAGACAGGGCTTCAGCGTCTCCAGCGTCTGGACGCGATCCCACGGGCAGCCCTTTTCGGGGTCGCGAAGGCGCGTCATGATTTCGTGCAGTCGTTCGATTCCGTTCATACTACTCCATTCCGTTCGTGTGTCAAATCAGGCCAATCCCGTCCGACGCCTCACTTCTCGCCGGGAATCTTTTCGCTCGGGCCGTATTCCACGGGAAACCACGTGCGGCAGGCGTTGGCCGGCTCCCAGAGGTTGGCGGCGGACGCATAGTCGCAGAAGCGAATCGTCGAGAACGTGCGCCCTTCCGGGTTCTCGTTGTGCGAGCCGACGGGCAGGGAGGCCGTGAACGTCATCCAGATGTCCTCGCTCGGACTGCGCGCCGGCGTGAACGCGGGCGGCGCGTCCGGACGCACGGCGCCCCGGCGGAACACCTCGTCCAGCGGGCCGTCGTTAAAGCGCGTGTCGCGCGCCAGCGCAATCGGGCCACGGGAGAACGCCAGGTAGTGGTCGAGCGTGTGAACCTGCACGGCCATGTCGAAGTCGATGTCCACCACGTCGCCGATTGCCCACACCCGCGACAGGTTGAAATACGCGCCGGGCTTGACCACCTCCGTGACGGGCCGACCGTTGACCTTGACCGAGGTCTTGCGGCTCCAGGCGGGAATGCGCAGCGCGAGCGTGAACAGCCCTTTCTCAAGCGTGTGGTTCGTCAGCCGCACGTAGCCCGTCTTCGGGTAGAGCGCATACGACTCGAAGATGACCTCCTTGCCGCTCTTCGGCAACGTGATCTTCTGCTTGCCGGAGGCGTAGAAGTTCATGATCGCCGTGTCGCCGGACGCCTGGAAGAGCGCGCGCAGGAACGCGAGGAAGCCGCGCGGGCCATTCGCGTTGCAGCAGTTCGTGTGCATGTAGCAGTGGTGGTGGCCGCGAGACCGATAGCCGTTGAGCGGCGTGTAGGCGGCGAACTCGTCGCCCTGCCGGTTGAGCGAGGCGAGGTAGATGTTGTAGAACGACTTTTCAAGCTCGTCCGCATACTTCGGGTCGCCCGTGATCGTCAGGAGCGTTTCGACAAAGCGCATCCACGTGGTGACGACGCACGTCTCCTGAAGGTGCGTGTAGGGCAGGTGCTGCTTCTTCGCGCCGTGGAACCAGGCCTCGGACGACGCGCTGCCGCCGGCGACGTTGATCTCGTCGCGGATGATCTGGTCGCACGTCGCAATGGCCGCGTCCTGCAGATCCTTGCGTCCCGTCACCTGCGCGTATTCGATCAGCCCCTGGTAGCAGCTCATCATCTCGTAGGCTTTCCAGCGGTTGTGCTTCATCACGTAACCGCCGTTCGTGTCGGGCGCATTTCCGTAGCCGTTGCGGTCGGCGACGGAAATGCCCTTGAGCGCGAGGTCAAGCAGACGCGGGCCGTCCTCGGCCTCCGTCATGTCCTTGACGAGATAGGTCGCGAAGTCGAGATACTTCTGATCCTTCGTGCGGTTGTAGAGCCACATCACGGGTTCGAGAATCGACGAACTCGCAAAACCGCTCCAGTTGCCCGTCTGGTAGAGACGGACGCCGCGCCGGCCGTCCGGACCCAGCTGACCGATCACGTAGTCGCACACGCGACGCGCGGCCGCAAGGGACTTCTTTCCCAACTCCGTGTCGGACGCGCCGTCGTAGTAGTGCAGAAGGCCCATGATCGTGTACTTCATGCCCCACACGTCCCAGCCTTCGCCGCACCGCAGCTCGTCCGGGTAGTTGCCGATGTAGCCGCTCGGCTCCTGGCTCTTGAGGATGTTCGCCAGCCCCGCGTCGATCTGCCTTTTCAGCTGCGCGTTCTGCGAGTACGTCCAGAACGGCATGGCGGCGTGCATGTACTTGCCCCAGAACTCCGTCTGCCACCAGTTCCGACGTTCCGTCTTCTCCAGAAACGGCGCCGTGATGTATTCCGTGTCCGTCGCCAGCAGATGCTTGTCGAACATCGTCTGCAGCCGCTCGCCCATCGGGCCTTTCAGCGTCACGTCGCCATACGGCGCCACCACGCTCGCGGCGAACAGGCCGCAGCCCGTCAACGCCGCCAGCGAAAGAATCGTCTTTTTCATCCGTCTCGGCCTTTCCTTTTGCGCTCCTTGCGTGTCTTGCCTTGCGGCAATTCGAGTTTCAAGATTATACCATAATGCGGTCAATGACGCGGATGGAGGCGATGGACTTCCGCGAACCGCCGCACATCCACGTGCGTGTAGACCTGCGTCGTGGCGACGTCCGCATGCCCCAGCATCTCCTGGATGGCGCGGACGTCCGCGCCATGCGCGAGCAGATGCGAGGCGAAGCAGTGGCGAAGGACGTGCGGCGAGATGCGGTCGGCCGTGATGCCGACGGCGGCGGCGCGCTCCCGGATCACCTTGAAGACGCCTTGCCGCGTAAAGGGCCGCCCCAAGCGCGTGAGAAAGACATGCGTCTCGCCCGAATCGTCGCGCGCAAACGCCGCGCGCCCCGCGTCGAGATAGAGGCGCAGCGCACGCCCCGCCGCGCCGCCGAGCGGCACGACCCGTTCCTTCGACCCCTTGCCGAAAATGCGCACAAGTTCACCGTCCGCGACGAAATTGTCCAGTTTCAAGTCGCAGGCCTCGCTCACGCGCAGACCGCAGCCATACATCACCTCCAAAAGCGCGCGGTCGCGCCGCGTGCGGGGGTCATCGCCCGCCACGGCGTCCAGCATCGCCGCGACTTCCTCCTCCGAAAGGACGCGCGGCAGGACCAGCGCCTTCTTCGGCGCCTCCAGCAGTTCCGTCGGATCGTGCGGCACGAGCCGCCGCGCCGTCAGGTAGCGAAAGAATGCGCGAATCGCCGCCGTGCGGCGCGCGCGCGTCGAGCCTTTCAGGCCCTCGTCCCGCTCGGCCGCCAGGTAATCGACGATGTCCGCGCGCGTGACGGCGGCGGACTGCGTCTTCCCCCGCGCGGCGAGGAACTGCCCGAAGAAGCGCAGGTCGCGTCCATAGGATTCGACCGTATTCGCGCTCTGGCCCTTTTCAAGCGAAACGGCCGCGAGAAACGCCTCGACGTCAGATTCGAGCAATGAAGTCCTCGATGACGGCCGCCATCTTCGGCTTCGCCGCGTTTCCCGCCGCGACGACCTCCTCGTGGGCGAGCGGCCGGCGCGAAATGCCGGCGGCGAGGTTCGAGACGAGCGAAAGCCCGGCGACCTTCAGGCCGCAGGCCTTGGCGAAGACGGCCTCCGGGACGGTGGACATGCCGACGACGTCCGCGCCCTGCGCCTTGTAGGACTGCACCTCGGCGGGCGTCTCGTAGACCGGTCCCGACGTATAGGCGTAGACGCCGTCCATCACGCGCAAGTCGAGACGGTTCGCCGCCGCGTGCAGGAGCTCGGCGAGGTGCTTCGTGTAGATCTCCGTCATGTCGGGGAAGCGCGCCCCCCATTCGGGATTGTGCGGGCCGACGAGCGGATTCGCGCCGACGAGGTTGAGGTGGTCGCGGATGATGACGAAGTCGCCGGGACGCAACGCGGGATTGATGCCGCCGGAGGCGTTCGTCAGCAGGAGCGTCGAACAGCCCATGCGGCGCAGAAGCTCGACGGGCAGGACGACCGGCTCCCAGCCGACGCCCTCGTAGAAGTGACGGCGGCCGCACCAGGCGGCGATGCGCTTGCCGCCGCGCCGATAGAGCACGAACTCGCCCGCGTGGCCCGCGACGGTCGAGGCTCCAAGGCCGGGAATCTGCGCATAGGACGCGCGGAAAAGAACCTCGTCCGCCTGCAGGGCCGAACCCCAGCCGCTGCCGAGGAGAATGCCGAGATCCGGCGGCGTCTCGAAGCACAGGTCGGGAAAATACCCGGCGGCCGCGTCAAAGGCCTTCGTGTCCATCGCGCGCCCTCACTCCCACTCGATCGTCGCCGGCGGCTTCGAGGAGATGTCGTAGACGACGCGGTTGATGCCGCGCACCTCGTTGATGATGCGGTTCGACATCGTCGCCAGCGTCTCGTAGGGGAGATGCGTCCAGTCGGCCGTCATCGCGTCGATCGAGTTCACGGAGCGAATCGCGCACGTGTACTCGTAGGTGCGCTGGTCGCCCATCACGCCCACGGACTTGACGGGGAGGAGGACGGCGAACGTCTGCCAGATCGTCTTGTAGTCGGGAAGCTTCTTCACTTCCTCCTGCACGCGCAGGTCGGCCTGCTGAAGCAGCTTCACCTTCTCCTCCGTCACCTCGCCGAGAATGCGCACGCCCAGCCCCGGACCGGGGAACGGCTGACGGTCAAGAAGCTCGTCCGCCATGCCCATCACGCGGCCGACGGCGCGCACCTCGTCCTTGAAGAGGTCGCGCAACGGCTCGCACAGCTCGAACTTGAGGTCGGGCGGAAGGCCGCCCACGTTGTGGTGCGACTTGATCGTCTGCGACGGGCCCTTCACCGCGTGCGAACTCTCGATGACGTCCGGGTAGATTGTCCCCTGCCCCAGGAAGCGGCAGTGCTTGAACTTGCGCGCCTCGTCGGCGAAGACGTCGATGAAGGTCTTGCCGATCGCCTTGCGCTTCGCCTCCGGATCGCTGAGGCCCTTGAGCGCGTCGTAGAACTTCTGCGCGGCGCGCGCGACGGTGAGGTCAAGCCCCAGCTTCGCGTGGAACATCTCCTCGACCTGCTCGGCCTCGCGGTAGCGGAGAAGCCCGTTGTCCACGAAGATGCAGTGGAGGCGCGGCCCGATCGCCCGATGCAGGAGGACTGCCGCGACGGACGAGTCGACGCCGCCGGAGAGGCCGAGGACGACCTCGTCGTCGCCGACCTGCTTCTTCAGCTTCTCGACCGTGTCCTCGATCCACGTCGTCAGCTGCCAGTCCGCGTTCGCGTGGCAGATGCCGAAGACGAAGTTCGAGAGGATCTGGCTGCCGTGCTCGGTGTGGACGACCTCCGGATGGAACTGGATGCCGAAGAACCGCTTCGCCTCGTTGCGGATCGCCGCGTAGGGGCAGTTCGCCGAGGTCGCGCTCACCTGAAAGCCGTCCGGAATCGCCGCGACGCGGTCGCCGTGGCTCATCCAGACGACGAACGAGTCGGGCAGACCCTTGAAGAGCTCGTTGCCCGGCGCGACCGTCATCTCGGTCTTGCCGTATTCGCGGCATTCGCCCGGCTGAACCTTGCCGCCGAGTTCCTGGCTCATGAGCTGCATGCCGTAGCAGACGCCGAGGACGGGCACGCCGAGGTCGAAGAGCGCCGGGTCGATGCCGGGCGCGCCCTCCTCGAAGACGCTGTTCGGCCCGCCCGAGAGGATGATGCCTTTCGGCGCGTAGGCTTTCGCCCGCTCGGCCGTGATGTCGAACGGGACGATTTCGGAATAGACGTGCTGTTCGCGGATGCGCCGCGCGATGAGCTGCGTGTACTGGGAACCGTAGTCGAGGATGATGATCTTGTCCATAGATGTCAGCGTGTTGAGGAGGTTGGAGTCAAAAGAAAGTCATGGGCACTTGTGCGGACAGTCCGTGCAGCCGTGGGCGCACGAGGCCGGCATCGACGGGTCTTCGCCCGTCCAGCAATACGTGCACAGCCGCTCCTTCGGCAGTCCGATCGCCGCGACGAGGTCGTCGACCGTCTGGAACTTGAGCGACGTGAGGTTCAGCTTCTCGCGGATGTACTCGACCATGCCCTTGTAGGGCGCGCCGTCCGGATCGACGTACTTCGCGATGTCGGCGTCCTCGCCCTCGTGCCCCCGGATGTAGCGGCGCGTGATGAGGTCGTAGACCGACTTCGAGCGCGAGAAGTTGATGAAGCGGCACGGGTAGAGGAGCGGCGGACACGCGATGCGCACGTGCGTCTCCTTGCAGCCCTCGCCGTAGAGGCGGTCGGCCTGCTTGCCGAGCTGCGTGCCGCGCACGATCGAGTCGTCGCAGAAGACGAGCCGGCGGTCGCGGATGAGGCCCGGAATCGGAATGAGCTTCATCGACGCGACATGCTCGCGCTGGCGCTGGTCGGACGGCATGAACGAGCGCGCCCAGGTCGGCGTGTACTTCACGAACGGCCGACAGTACTTGATTGCCTTCTCGTGCGCGTAGCCCAGCGCATGCGAAATGCCCGAATCGGGGATGCCGCACGCGGCGTCGACCTGCGTGTCAACGTCGCGCTTCGCGAGCGCCGAACCGCAGCGGTAGCGCGCCATCTCGACGTTGCGCCCTTCGTAGGACGAGGCCGGGAAGCCGTAGTAGACCCAGAGGAACGAGCAGATCGCCATCTTCTCGCGCGGCTTGATGACGGTCGTCACGCCGTCCGGCTCCATCTCGACCATCTCGCCCGGGCCGAGGTCGCGCAGATGCGTGTAACCGAGGTTCGCGAGCGCGCACGACTCCATGAGCGCGATCGTCGCGCCTTCCTTGCGGCCCAGCACGACGGGCGTGCGCCCGTAGCGGTCGCGCGCGGCGAAGAGCCGCCCGTCGTCCGTCACGAGAAGGAGCGAGCAGCTGCCCTTCACCTTCTCCTGCGCATACCGGACGCCCTCGACGAACGAGTCCTGCGTCGCAATCAGCGCCGAGACGACCTCCGTCGGGCCGACCATGCCGCTCGTCGTCGAATACTGGAGCTGCGCGGACTTCGTGCGGAACAGCTCGGCCTTCAGTTCCTCGATGTTGGAGACGAGGCCGACCGTCACGATCGCGAACGTGCCGAGCCGCGAGCACATGACGAGCGGCTGCGGATCGGTGTCGGAGATGACGCCGATGCCCACGTTGCCCTCGAACCGGCCGAAGTCCTGTTCGAACTTCGAGCGGAACGGCGCGTTCTGGATGTTGTGGATCGCGCGCTGGAATCCCGCCTTGCCGAAGACGGCCATGCCGCCGCGATGCGTGCCGAGATGTGAATGGTAGTCCGTGCCGAAGAAGAGATCGCTGACGCAATCCTGCTCCGAGATGACGCCGCAAAAGCCGCCCATGTCAGATGCTCCTTAGAAGGTCATGCCGTTTCCCGTTGCGCCGAGCCTCGATCAGGGGACCGGGAAGTTCGCGACGAGCGCGGCCGCCTCGCGCTTGACGCGCGCCTGCACCTCCACGTTCGTGATGTCGTCGAGGACGTCCGCGATCCACGTGCCGATCTTGATCATCTCCGGCTCCTTCATGCCGCGCGTCGTCGCCGACGCCGTGCCGACGCGGATGCCCGACGTCCTGAACGGGCTCTCGGCGTCGAACGGAATCGTGTTCTTGTTGACGATGATGCCCGCCGCGTCGAGGGCGGCGGCCGCCTCCTTGCCGGTGATGCCCTTCGAGGTCTTCACGTCCACGAGGAAGAGGTGGTTGTCCGTTCCGCCCGAAACGATGCGGTAGCCGCGATCCTGCACGGTCTTGCACATGACCTGGCAGTTCTTCACGACCTGCTGCGCATAGCCCTTCTTCGCCTCGCTCATCCACTCGCGGAAGACGACCGCCTTCGCCGCGATGACGTTTTCGAGCGGGCCGCCCTGCATGCCGGGGAAGACCGCCGAGTCGAGGGCCTTCGCCCACATCTCCTTGCAGAGCACCATGCCGCCGCGCGGGCCGCCGAGCGTCTTGTGCGTCGTCGTCGTCACGAAGTCCGCGTACGGGACGGGCGACTCGTGCGCGCCGCCCGCGACGAGGCCCGCGATGTGGGCCATGTCCACCATCATGATGCACCCGACCTTGTCGCAGATCTCGCGGATGCGCTTGAAGTCGATCGCGCGCGGATACGCCGACGCGCCCGTCAGGAGGATCTTCGGCTTCACCTCCAGCGCCTGACGCTCCAGCGCGTCGTAGTCAAGCCGCTCGGTCTTCGGATCGACCGTGTAGGGGACGATGTTGTAAATCTTGCCGGAGAAGTTGACGGGCGAGCCGTGCGAGAGGTGGCCGCCCTGGTCAAGGGCCATCGACATGATCGTGTCGCCCGGCTTGATCGTCGCGAAGTAGACGGCCATGTTCGCCGCGCTGCCGCAATGCGGCTGGACGTTCGCGTGCTCCGCGCCGAAGAGCTGGCAGGCGCGCGTGCGGGCGAGTTCTTCCGCCGCATCGACGGGGAGGCAACCCGAATACCACCGCTTGCCCGGATAGCCCTCGGCGTACTTGTTCATCAGCACCGAGCCGGCCGCCTCACGGCACGCGCGCGACGACGTGTTCTCGGACGCGATGAGGTTGATCTCCGCGTCCTCCTGCCGCGTCTGCGCCTCGATCGCGGCGAAGACCTCCGGATCGTCGCGCATGAGGCCCGAGCAGTCGGACAGGCGCTCGGCGCGCTCCAGCTTCCAGCGGCGGCGCACGTGGCGCGCGTCGTTGTCCACCGGCGTCGCGAGGAACGTCTTCGCGATCTCGACGGCGTAGTCGCCCGAAACCGAATCGGCCCCCAGGCAAAGGACGTTCGCGCCGTTGTGCTGGCGCGTGAGCGTCGCGGCCTCCGTCGTCGTGCAGAGCGCGGCGCGGACGTTCTGGAAGCGGTTCGCGGCCATCGCCATGCCCATGCCCGTGCGGCAGATGAGGATGCCGAAGTCGGCCGTCCCCGACGCGACCGCCTGCGCGACGGGAACCGCGTAGTCCGGGAAGTCGCAGCTCGCGCGATCGGACGGCCCGCAGTCGGTAATCGCATGGTCGGCGCCCAGCGTCCGCACGAGATGTCCCTTGAGTTCAAATCCGCCGTGATCAGAAGCAATCGCAATTTTCATGATGTAGGTCTTTCTGAAGCGTTCGAGGAAAGTGAAATTATACCATAAACGGCCCGTCGCTGACGGGCCGTCTGTCTGTCTTAAAGCGGTCGCACAGCCATCGTGAGATTCCGCTGGGCAACGACCGTGACGTCCGTGCCCGCCGGAATCGGCGCGTCGGCCGTCGCCGTCCATTCGGCGTCGCCCAACAGGACGCGCCCCGTCTTCGGCGGCACGATCGCCTCCGTCACCGTCCCCGTGCGGCCGACGTACTCGTCCGAAAGCCCCTGCGCCGCGCCGCCCTTCTCGCCGACGAAGACTTTCTTCAGGTAGCGGCGCAGCAGGATGATGTAGAGAACCGACAGAATCGAGAACGCGGCCATCTGCGCCGTCGCGCCAAACGCCGCGCCGCAGACGAGGCGAAGGACGCCGACCGTCGCCGCCGCCAGCCCAAAGAAGCAGAGGACGAAGCCCGGAACGACCAGTTCCAGCAACGCCAGCCCCAGCCCCGCGTAAATCCACAGCCAACCACACGCCGTCATTTCTGTCCCTCCTGAATGTTTGCAATTGTCGCGCCCGGAAACGCGCCCAAGACGTCGTCATTGAGTCGCGGATCGTCCAGAACCTCCCGGCGCGTCGCCGGCGCGTCGGGCGCAGACACCGGCGCGGGCGATGCCGCCGCGGGCTTCTTCGGCGACGCGGCGGCCGGAGACGCCGCAACCGGCGCCGTCGTCGAAACGGGCCTCTCGGCCGGCGCGGACGCCGCCACCGGCAGCCCCGCGCGCAGGCCTTTCACCGCGCGCAGCAGTTCGTCGACGGTCGCCGTCGTCGCCAGGCGCGACGCGCGGATGAGCGACATCTCGATGAGCGTTCGGACGGACAGGACGTAGCGCAGCTTGTCCTCCATCTCCGCAAGCTGGTCGCAGACGCGGAAGACGCGCCCCGGATCGACGCCCTTGGCCTGTTCCTCCAGGACGCGGATCTGGTCGGGCGTCGCTTCCAGCGACTTGGACGCCGGGCCGAGGGCCTGGAGGACGACGAGATTGCGGAAGTGCTGCAGAAGCTCGCCCGAAATCCGCCGCATGTTCTTGCCGGCCGAATCGAACGCCTCGATGGCCGTGAGAATCGCCGCCGTGTCGCCTGTCAGGATCGCGCCCGCAAGCCCTTCGAGCGCGCTTCGGCTCACGAGGCCGAAGACGCCGAGCGCATCCGCCTCCGTCACCGCGTTGCCCTTGAAGGAAATGAGCTGATCCAGCGACGAGAGCGCGTCGCGCATGCCGCCCTCCGCGCCGCGCGCAATCGCGAGCAGCGCGTCTTCCTCGGCCGAGACGCCCTCCTTGTCGCAGATGTACTTCAGCCGCGAAACGATGTCGTGCGTCTGGATGCGGCGAAGGTCGAAACGCTGGCAGCGCGAGACGATCGTCGGCAGGACCTTGTCACCCTCCGTCGTCGCGAAGACGAAGCGGACATGCGGCGGCGGCTCTTCCAGCGTCTTCAGGAGGGCGTTCCACGCCGCGCCCGAAAGCATGTGGCATTCGTCGATGATGTAGATCTTGTACTTCGAGCCGGTCGGCTTGAACGGACACTGCTCGATGATGGGCCGCACGTCCTCGACCTTATTGTGCGAGGCCGCGTCCAGTTCCGTGACGTCGATCGACCGCCCGGCGGCGATCTCCTGGCAGTTCGTGCAGTGTCCGCACGGCTCGACGCCATTGGGCGACAGGCAGTTCAGGGCCTTCGCGAAGATGCGCGACAGCGTCGTCTTGCCGATGCCGCGCGGGCCGATGAAGAGGTAGGCGTTCGCGATGCGGCCCGCCTCGATTGCGTGACGCAGCGTGCGCACGACATGCTCCTGCCCGACGACGTCGTCGAACGTCATCGGACGGTACTTCAGCGGCAGGGCTATGTGTTCCGTCTCGGCCATGTGCGAATTATAGCATAATTTTCTTCGCCTCTACCGACCCCCGCCGCCCGCCGCCCCCGCGAGGCGGCCTCAATCGCCGAACTGGCGGACGAATTGGCTACATCCGTAGATGTCCCATCCATTGTTCAGTTGTCCTGCATGCCGAGCATGAGCAGAAACAGGAGAAAGATTAGCAATCCCATTTTCGTTTCCCTTTCACTAATTCGTAAAACAGTCTGGAGACAGTCCCTCGAACAGGCTGGGGCAGCCCCAAAAAAATTACAATAAAATAGAGAGCCAAGGTCAGACCTCAATTCTCTATTTTATTGTAATTCGTCAACCCATTTATTCCTTCTTCAACTTATCGAATACGGCCTTGAGAAGCGGTGCGTTTTTCGTCAGCTTTTTAATGCTTAACTCATCGGCCTTTTTATTCGCAAGGCGCAGATTGTTTTCTGACGAGAGAAGTGCCGCTTTCGTTTTTTGCAGGTGATCGATTGTCTTGTCGATTTCCTCTATTGCCGTCGTGAACTTCTCACTAGCCAAACGATAATTGCGCGCAAACCCTTCCTTGAACGCATTCATGTTTTCTTCGAAATGAAGAATGTCCACTTGCTGATTGCGAACGATTTGAAGTTCCTGCCGATAACGCAACGAATTTTTCGCAGCATTTCGCAACAATGTGATGATCGGGATAAAGAACTGCGGACGGACAACATACATCTTCGGGTATTTGTAGGACACGTCTACAATGCCGTTGTTGTAAAGTTCATTATCGCTTTCAAGCATGGACACGAGAATGGCATACTCACAACCCTTCTCATTTCTGTCCTTGTCCAGCTCCTTGAAGAAATTCTCGTTCCTCTGCTTGGTGACAGTCGCGTCTGCTTCGTTTTTCATTTCAAACATGATGGAAATGAACTCTGTGCCGTCCTCGCTGTTCTCGCGATAGATGAAGTCGCCTTTACTGCCCGTCCGCGCATCATTGTCCTTTTCAAAATAGGCGTTTGGAAAAGCCGTCATGCGGATTTGATTGAACTGGGTAAGGCAGTGCTGCTCCAAGCTCTCGCCAATCATTTTTGTGGACTGACGAGTCTTGAAGTCCTTGTAGTATTCGATCTGCTCGTCCTTCAGTTTCAACCTGTCCTCATATTGTTCCTTGAGCGACTTTTCGTTCAATCGGCTTTCTGTCTCCTTGTTTTTGAGTTCACCCTTGAGATTGGCAATCTCTGAAGTCTTGAGGGACAGTTCCTTGTTCTTCTTTTCAACCGCCTCTGCGACAGCAAGCTTCATCGTTGTCTCGCCAGCATCCAATTTCGCCAGTAGTTCGGTTATCCTGCGATCACGAGCGGAGATTTCAGCATCTTTCTTCATGAGGCGCTCTGAATGTTCCTGCGCGCCTTTTGATATTTCCTGATTTTTCTTTTCCAGAGCTTCGGAAACAGCAAGACTCTTGGCTGTTTCGCTAGCCTCTAACTTGGCTTGCAATTCCGCAATCAGCCGATCTTTGGCAGAAATTTCATCCGCTTTTTTAGCGATTTCCGCCGAGCGCGCCTTTTCACCTTGTAGGCGAATAACCTCAAGCTCTTTTTCTCGCTTAGACTCCAGTTCTTCTTCTCTTCGCTTAACTTCCTTTGCAAACTCCTTGTCGCGAACTTGTCGCGCGATTTGGTCATATCCCGTTTCATCAACTTGAAAGACTTCACCACATTTAGGGCATCTTATTTCCTGCATACAACAATACTCCTTTCGTAATTTTGTCAAACAAAGATTTAGTTATTCTGGTTTTGTGTTTTCATTCCATCGGCAACCATGCCACCAGCCTACAAATTCATTTCGGAATTTTAGCCGATTAGCACCGTCTGCTCCTCGCACCTGGCGAGCCAACGCGCGTATTATCGCATTTCTCGCGTTCTGAGAAGCGATTTTGGACATCCGCAGACATCCTCATTTTAGTTCAGTTGTCCTTCATGCCGAGCATGAGCAGAAACAGAAGAAAGATTAGCAATTCCATTTTCGTCTTCCTTTCATTAATTCGTAAAACTGCCTGGGGACAGGCCTCCAAAATTACAATAAAATACAGAATCAAGGTCAGACCTCAACTCTCTATTTTATTGTAATTCGCAGACTAGTTTCACTTGCCGTTTAGCTTTTCAATCGATTGACAGCCGTCGCGGGGTGCGTCATTGCGCCTCGCCCGTTCGTGTCTCATATTGCCTTTCGGCTTTTCAGTCGATTGGTAGTTTTCCACCTTGGCATTCCTTACTTTGCAAACTTCTCCGCCTTTTCGAGCAGATGTTTCTTCTCAAGTTGGTGAGTGCCTCTTCGCTCCAGTCGGTGCATTTACGTATACTCTATGCCAGAGCTCGTTCTTCATGAACTCGTCAAGCGAGGCCTGCAACTCTGGCATATGGGCCTTCATGCAACAATCGTGACTGACAGCGCGTCTGCGCAGAGCGTCCGCAAGTCTCAATTGCCTTTCGGCTTTTCAGTCGATCGGTAGACAGCGAAGGGGACGCGGCAGGAATCGCCGGGACCCCGTCTCAATTGCCTTTCGGCTTTTCAGTCGATCGGTAGCGCAGAAAGTGAGTCAAAATGAAGATTAACGTTAACAACAGTCTCAATTGCCTTTCGGCTTTTCAGTCGATCGGTAGAAGGCCGCGGAATGCGGACTAATCGTAATGTGCAAGACGCGGGAGTCTCAATTGCCTTTCGGCTTTTCAGTCGATCGGTAGGATTCCGCCGCGCGTTCTACCAGCGCGCGAGGAACATGGAGTCTCAATTGCCTTTCGGCTTTTCAGTCGATCGGTAGCTGCAGAGTGTTGGGCGTCGTATGCACTTGCGCTAATTGCGGGTCTCAATTGCCTTTCGGCTTTTCAGTCGATCGGTAGTCTATCATATTTTGGCCCTTGCAAACAAGGGGGTTGCGAGCCTTTTTTGACGGCTGGCGAATTGCAGACGTAGACAACAAAACATTTTCTCCATTTCAACTAAATTTCCAGTCTTTTTACGGTCTTTCATCTTGACGGCTGGCACCTGTTTTTCGTCCGCGTCATCAGCCGTCAAAATGCAACAAACTCACAAGACGACCATTTCCTCCGCATCGGGCGGTTCGGGCGACGCCCCCAAACGACGAATGTTCCGACGTTCAAGCGCACCAATGCGATAGTCAAAAACGCGATCCACATCTTCATCGACCACGCGGCTCAAGCGCTCCCAAAACTGCGCCATCTGCTCGTCCGTCAAGTCGCATTCAAACACGCTCTTTTCCATGCGAACGCCATAGTCCGCGCAAATCTTCGCCACGTGGCGAAGACGACGGGGATGTCCAATGTCGTAGGCGATGAGGTGAATCATACGTCTTAAGCCGCCTGATAGAAGCGAAGCGGCGCCCTGCCGGCAAGCGAATCCAGATAGCGGCAGACGATTCCATCAATCGCGGCGCGCACGGCAATCTGCCGTCCATCCCGCGCAATCGTCCGCCGCATTTCCGCATCAAAGGCGCGAAAGACAATCCGACGTCCTTCCTCGTTCAAGGAAACGCCGCCCGCTTCGCTCGTCTCAAAATGTTCTTCGGGACGAATGCGGCGATGATTGAGCAAATCCAACGCCAGGCGATCCGCCAGTACAGGACGACATGGCTCCATCAGATCGAGCGCAAGCGCGGGCGAGCGGTCGTGTCCGCGATGAAAAAATCCGACGGCGACATCCAGTCCATGCGCACGAACAACCGCCACGAACACACCAGTCAACAAGCTGTAGAGAAACGACAAGAGCGCATTGGCCGCATTCTTCGGCGGACGCCGCGACCGCGCGACAAACGGACAGTCTTCGGGGAAGAACTGCGCCAACGCCGCGAAATAGGCAACAGCGGCCATGCCCTCCAGTCCGCGCAGGGCATCCAGCGTTCGCGCAACGTGAACAAGCCCCGTCCAACTGCCCAGACGGCGAAAATTCAGGTCGTCGTTCGGCGACAGATGACGATTGGCGAAAAGTCGTTGCAGCGTACGCCGACAACAGGAGAGCTTGTCGCCAACGATTCGCCGCGCCGAATCAAGGCAGAATTGCGCATCATGAAGCCGTTCGTACTGGCTCATGCGCCGATCGGCATGGAAGCCGCCGTCGCCGTCCATGAGTCCGCGCCACTGTCCGCATCCCTTCAGAAAGGAACAGGGAATGCCGCGATCCATCAACTCCGCCAGAACGGGGAAGGTTATGGCCGGCTCGCCGCAGACGATCAGCCGATCGACGTTCACGAGCGGAACCTGACGAACCGAGCCGTCCACATGATCATGGACAACCAGATGTTCCGATTCCAGCTTGACGCTCAACGATTTCTTGTTGATGACCAGCGTACCCATCGCTTCCCTTTCCGCGAGCGGGACGGGAGAACCCTGTCCCGTTCAAGCGGAGGGGAGTATATCACATTCGGCGGCAGAAGACACGTCTTGTCATGTCCACGGACATCCGCCGCACCGAATGCGTTAGCCAATTGTCAAAGAGCAGGGATAGAGGGTTATGGCAAAACGCTCTCAACCCATTTCATCAATGGTTGCATTCCCGCCTTGAAATTCTCCTCGTTCTGTCGCATTTTGATGATGCGATCAGCACCACAGCCTTCGGGCGCTCCGCCATGCGCAAGAGAGTTGCGCAATTTCCGAATACAGTGCCATTCATCGCAATGCATCTCGTTAAGCACTCCCTGCATTGCCGTCCTCGACTCGGCATTTGTCATATCTCCTCGCATATGAGCAGAAATAGCCGCCTCCATCAGCAAAATGACTGAGCGCAGATAGTCCCCATTTCCATAGGCCTTCTTTGCCTGTTCAAACTGGCGACGCGCATATTTCTGCTCATTTCCCCAGTCGAATACACGGCGAATCTCCTCCTTGAATAGAAGCCCTTCCGACGGCAGTTCATCTAGATGAGCCAGCACTTCACGCGCATATCTTCTTGACTGGCTTACGTCGTTCATCTGTTCATAGAACTGACACTTCAGCAAAGCATCCTTCACCGCCTCCATGCCCGGCAGACGAGCCAACGGCGCAACATTCCCCGTTTCCTTGAGCGTCGCCATTGCACAACACCAGGCGTTAATCTTCATCGCCCCTTGCAGGGGTATCACAGGGACGATGCCATCCTTACTGCTAGTATCAAATGCCCCATAGTAGATACCCGTTATTTCAAACCTTGAACGCATCAAGAATGCACTCTGGAGTTCCAGCATGGGCAGATGCCTCAAGCCATGCGTCACATCCATGTAAACGCGATCTCCCGCCTCCGCACTACTGGAAATCGTCTGCAAGATTTCCAACTGTTCCTTTTCATTCACGCCATAAGGGATCTGAAGGCAGTCAATCCGCGTTTTCTGATGTTCCGTCAGAATCTTCGACAACCTCTTCAACTGACCGGAAGAGACTCCGCTCTCGGTTTGCGCAGCATCCGCCAGTTCCTTGGCAAATGGTTCGTGATTGAAATACAAATCATCATCCACTTCCAGCCACGCATCCCACATGGAACCGCTCGTGCCAAGCACGACCACCTTGTCCATCTGAATGCCTATTGACGCAAGATAGGCCTTAAGGGCTATGCCGAAGAATTCCGTTGGCGCGGATGTATAACGACTCCCGAATTGATACTTCGCCGACCTATATCGACCGACGCCATCCTTCTTGGAATCCAGCGGTCGTGCGCGACCCAGTGTTGTTATCAATACATTGCCCATTTCATTGCTCCTTTCATTTCCTTATTCGTCTTCGCCCTGGGCGCGGCGGCACATCGCCGCCGCGAGGGCGTTCATTTGATGGCAGGTGT
>CAZWQY010000008.1:0-48060 GCA_964636295.1 uncultured Lentisphaeraceae bacterium
CGGCTTCCGCGTAAAGCCCCAGGCTGTCCGTCAGCCCCGCCACGAGGCCGAGCGTGCCGCCGAAGCCGAGGAGACACTGCGTGTCCGTCCCGTGCGCCGCGCCCGCGTCGAAATCAAGGTGCGCGAGGTTGCAAAGTGCCTCGACGCGCCCGTAGACATCCACCCCGCCGCAAACGTGCCATGTCGCCTGCGGGCCGAGGCCGAGCTGATAGAGGTCGCTCCGAAGCCGCGCCGTGACGCACCGGCCCGCAATCGCCTCCGTCGTCTCCGACGTCTCGCGGTACGGCAGGTACGGGTCCGCGTCCGGACGGAACGACGTGAAGTCGCTGTCCGGCGGAATCGGCCCGCCGCTGAAGAGGTAGTAGTCCTTGACCGTGCTGACGGTGCGCGTTCCGCCGCCCGCCGTGCCAGACACCGCCGTGCGCATCTTCCAGTAGGCGGCGGCCTTCAGGCTCAGCCCCAGCGAGAGCCGCTCCGTCGTCCAGAAGTCGTAGCCAAGAGTCGCCTTCACGCCGAGCGGGCCGTCCGTGTCCGAGGCATCCAGCCGTGCCGCGCCGTCATTCGGCGTCACGACCGTCCGCGTCGCCGTGCGCGTGTAGGCGTACTTCTCAAAGGACGGGTCGCTCGGATAGTCCGGATCCTGCACGCGCTCCGCGTCCGAAGCGCTGAACTCCGTCCGTGCGTTCGGATCGTCCCGGTCGTAGACGGTCGTGTCCTGCGCCGCCAACCCCGCGCCGGACGCCGCCCCCGAAACCGAACTCTTGACGCGCGACCGCCACGCGGGACCGACCGTCAGACTCCACTCCCCAGCCTCGGCGGCCAACACCGCCAGCGCAAACGCGAATCCAATCAAGACCTTTCCGTTCATCTCCATCTCCTCCTTTTACCTATCAGCTTCAGTCCACGAACCGCACACGGAAGAACCCAGATGCCCCTTCCGGCGCGTCAACCTCCAGCGTCAGCGAACCGTCCGCCCCGCGCACGACGGCGCGCGGTGTTCGCACGACCGGCGCGTCGCCGAGCCGCGCACGGCATTCGACGCGGAGCGCGGACGCGTCCACCTCGCCCCTCGCCGACGCCTGCGCGACATCGACCGAAAGGCGCACCGTCCGCCCCGACACGGCGAGCGACGCCGTCCGCAGGGCCGCCACGACCGCGTCCGTCCGAACCGTCACCGTCGGGATGCCCGCCTTCAGCTGCGCCATGTAGTCCGCGTCGTCCGCAAAAGACGGATCAATCAGCACCGCCACGCCGTCCGCGCCATCGACGCCCGCCGAGCGGAAGACCTGCTGCCCGACGGCGGGCCGACCGAGAACGACGATCCGCCGCAGGTTCCGGCAGTTGAGGAAGGCGTAGTCGCCGAGGGAGGTGACCGCCTCGGACAGCGTGACCTCCGTGAGGCCCAAACAGGTCGAGAACGCATAGCAGCCGACCGAAACCGTCGCGGGCGCGGTAGGATCGTCCCACCGCCGTGCATCCGCGAACACGGCCGACGCGAGCGATGCCGCGTTGTAGAACGCCCTGTCGCCAACCGACGTGCAGAAGACCGGCAGGGCAAGCGACGTCGCGCCACACGCCGTGTTCGCGAACGCGCCATCCGCGACCGCCGTCACGAACCGCCCGCCGATGCGGTCCGGGAGGGCGAGCTGCGCGAGACGGACGGACGGATCGCGGAATCCGAGAATCCGCGCTGTCGCCGCGCCCGTCGCCTCCCAGTCGTACAGCGTCTCCGGGGCGGACGAGGCAGACGGGGCGGGCGACCACCGTGCGTAGAGCGTGTGCGCACCGTCCACGAGGAGCGGTTCGCCGCGAGCGGCCGCCGGCGCGCCATTCGTCACGCCGAGGAACCATCCGTCAAAGGCATAGCCCGCCCGCGTCGCCGCCGGCAGGTCGCCGTAGGCGCGTGCGAGGGTCTGCGTGACCGTCACGGACACCCCATCGATCCGCCCGCCCAGCGCGTCGAAGACGACCTCCCGCGCAGCGGAACGGATGACGAAGAAGACGGTTTTTGTCCCGGTGTAGTTGCCGCGCCCCGCGAGCGTCAGCGTCGCCGTGCCGGGCGTCGCGTTGTCCGAATAGGAGACCGTGTAGTCGGCGGCCGTGACGATGGACGGTTCGCCGTCCGCCACGACCGGCGGCGGCTCGACAGCCGCGCCCGCGAACTCCTGGTCGGCGATCGGCGCGACCGTGACGAGGGCAATGTCACGCGGCGTGATCGTCAGCCGCGCCTCGTGGACGTAGTCCGCGTAGTTGGCGTTGTTCAACGAGATCCGATACCAGAACGAGGTCGCGACAACATCCGTGAAGGCGAACGCCTCGTCCTGATAGGCCCCTTCCCGCGTCAGCGAATAGGAGACCGTCGGCGTACAACCCGCCTTCTCAACGGACAGGAGCGCGTTCGTGTCAATCGTGTGCGGCCGGCCGTCGTACGTCACGGCGACGTCGAACTTCGAGAGGCCGTCTTCGAGAATCGTGCCGTCGCCCGGTTCCTCGCCGCCCGCGCCGCCAATCGTGGCCTTCGTCACCGTGAGCGTACCGCAGACAGTCGAGATCGTGTAGTTGCTCGCCTTGGTGTTTTCGTTGAGCGCGTAGGTGAACGTGTTCGTCGATTCGCCGACCACGGTCTGCGAACCCGTCATGTCGTACGTCGCTCCCTCGCCGTCCGCGAAGCCGTCTCCTGCGACATGTATGTCGCCGCACCTGACGGGAATCCCGTCGTAGACCTTCGACGCGCTCCCGCTCGTGAGCGTGACTGTGCGCGGCGAAATGGAAATCATCGCGGAATTGGTCAGCGTGATGTAGCCGGGCGCGGCGATTTCGCACCAAACTGTTTGCGTACCGACATCGATCAGAGTTGGAGGAGTGGACGAGAATAAGCCGCCCACCGCCGTCGCATACCTCACCGCGGCATCCGCGAGGCCCTCAGCCAGCGTCACAGACACGCCGTGCGCCGCGCCGTCGTATCTGCCCGACCAGCCCGACACCGACACGTCACCGTCCGTGAACGGCACATCTCGCACCGTCACCGTGAAGATGGCCGTCGAAACCGCGCCCTTAACCCCGTTCGTGTACGTCGTGTGCGTTAGCGTGTACGTGCCGTCGTTCAGCGCGTTCCACGCGAACGCGCCCTCGCCCGTCAGCCCCTCGGCGAGCGGAACGCCGTCCTGCGCGAGCGTCACCGTGGCGGTGGCGTCGCCGTGCCACAGGTTCGAATGGCGCAGCGCCTCCGTTCCGTCCGTCTCGATCACGCCCTTCCCCGCCCGCGTGTCAAGCGTAAACGCCCCGCTCTCGGACATCGACGAGACCTCCGTGTCGGCCTGTCCCTCGCCCACCGTCAGCGTCCCACAGACCGTCGTGATGTCGTAGTTTTCAGCCTTGGTGTTCGCATTGAGCGCGTAGGCAAACGTGTTCGTGCTCGTCCCAAGCGTGAACTGCGAGCCCGTGTACGAACAGGTGACGCCCTCGCCGTCCGCGAAGCCGTCGCCGCCGACCGCCACCTCGTGCGCGACGAGCGGAGTCGCGTCGTACACCTTCGACGCGCTGCCCGACGTGAGCGTGACCGTGCGCTTCAAGACCTCGACCGTGGCCGTGTGGACGGACGGGGCGTAGCCCGGCGCGGAGACCTCGACCCAGACCGCGAGCGTCCCCGCGTCCGTCTGCATCGGCGGCTCGTCCGCGTACGGGCCGCCACGCGAAACCGCGTACTTCACCGTCGGAGTGGAAATGGCGTCAGAGACCGCCACGGACACGCCGTGCGCCGCGCCGTCGTAGAGACCCGACCAGCCCGACACCGACACGTTCTCCCGTCCGCCCACGACGAACGTGGCCGTCTCCGCCACGCTCTTAACCCCGTTCGTGTACGTCGTGTGCGTCAGCGTGTACGTGCCGTCGTTCAGCGCGTTCCACGCGAACGCGCCCTCGCCCGTCAGCCCCTCGGCGAGAGGAACGCCATCCTGCGCGAGCGTCTCCGTGGCGGTGGCGTCGCCGGGCCACAGGTTCGAATGGCGCAGCGCTTCCGTTCCGTCCGTCTCGATCGCGCCCTTCCCCGCCCGCGTGTCGAGCGCGAACGCCCCGCTCTCGGCCGTCGAGATGTCATCCGCCGCACTCTGCGCGACCGAGACGACACTCACCAACGCCATCGCGCAAAACCACTTTTTCGCCATACCAAATTGCATTTGAATCTACCGCTTCTTTCCTTTGAAGAACGACGCAACGTTCTTTGCCTCCAACTTGCCATCGGCCAAACAATGTTCTATAATGCCCTGCGTATGGAAAAGCCAATCGTTCACTCCATGAAACGCCGCTGTTTCTGCCACGACTATTCTGGCCGAGGCATTTACATGCTTACGCTTGAAGTGGAAGGCCGCCGTCCGCTGTTGGGGCAACTCGTAGGCGAACGAATCGTCCCCACACCGCTCGGCGAAGCCGTCGCCGACTGCTGGCGACAGATTCCGCGCTTTCACCCCGACGTGAAGCCACTGGAATGTGCCGTAATGCCCGATCATTTCCATGGGTTGTTGTTTGTGCGCCGCCCCATGGCGTACCATCTGGGCGTGGTGGTGCGCGGCTTCAAGATCGGGTGCACCCAAAGATATCGCGCCATTTATGGCGCGACACCTGACCACCCGTCGGGTGCGCCGTCCTACAGGGCGGCGAGAGCGACCTCTCTCTTCGCCCCCGGTTACCACGACCGCATTCTCACCCACCGAGGCCAGTTGGAAAACCTTTTTCGCTACATCCGCGACAACCCGCGCCGCCTGGCCGTACGCCGCGCACACCCCGACTACTTCACGCGCCTCAACGCCCTGCCGATTGCAGGTAGCACCTACGCCGCCTACGGCAACCCCTTCCTGCTCAACCGCCCCGACCGCCTGCAGATCCAGTGCTCGCGCCGAATTACGCCCGACGCGCTGACCGCCGAACAGGCGCGGCTTCTCGACGCCGCCGAACGCGGGGCCGTCCTCGTGTCGCCCTGCATCAGCCCTGGCGAAAAGCAAATCGCCCGCGCCGCACTCGACGCCGGGCTTCCCCTCGTCGCGCTGAAAGCGGATGGCTTCGCGCCGCGCTACAAGCCGCCAGGCCGCTATTTTGACGCCTGTGCAGCAGGGCAACTGCTTCTCCTCGCGCCAGCGGAAGCGACTTGGCGCATCGCCCAGTCCGGTGCCGCGCCCCATATGGAGCGGATTACCCGCGCCCAATGCCTGGCACTCAACCAGCTGGCCGCCGACATCTGCGGACCTGGTGCCGCCGCGTGTAACTACGCGGGGCTTGTGCCGATTGAATACACCCAATCGCAAGGCTGAAAAAGACATGGCCGCGCCTCGCCTCACAGAAACCCGCTCCATGACCTGTGACAGCTAACCGAAACGCCGAGGCTGACGGCGAGAACGGCCAAAACAGCGATGCCTAAGCCCAGCCACTCCACCATCTGTCGAACATAGGCCTCTCCCAAGAGTAAGCAACAGAAATGCAAGGCAACGACGACAATCCAACCCATCAGCGACATCTGCCCCATCACAATAGGAATTTTCGAGACCGAGAACCGCCCTGCGAGCGGGGAGAACAGATCCGAATCGACAGGCTCTCGAAGCCGTTCAATCGCCCGACTTTTCAAATTCAAGAAATCAATCAGTTTCGTCCCGTCGGGCAAATCAGCAAAGACCCTTGAATTTTTCTGAAAATTCTCAATCGCCGCCTCATACAGTTCAAACCACGCCTTCGACCCTTTCGCCATGAGTGTCCACAGCGTGGAGAACAGGATGCCGAAACACCCCATGCCAATCGCCAGAAGGTTGAAAACGCTCCAACTCGGCATCGCGTCGCCAATTTTCATCAGCAACACGCCGTAGCCCGTGTACGTCAACGCCATGAACGTGCCCAGCATCGTCAGGCGCGTCCACAGCAGATTGATCTCAAGGCTTCTGCGTTCCCAGAGACCATCGTAGAGGGATTGTGGGGACATCTTTTCGTCACCGCTCATTAGCCGCCGAACCTCCAATGAAAAATGCAACCGACAAGGACAACTCGACGAGGATTCCAAAGGTCGCGACGTGGTCGCTTCAACATTTGGCATCTTGTCAATCAAGCGATATCCGCAAATACCGAGAAAAATAACGAGCACAAGGCGAAGTAATGACGACACAATCCTTTCATAACGCGTATCTCGACGCTTGATTTCAAGGACAATCTTCACCTTCGTACAAGCAACGGAAGAATTCTCGGCACTGTTCTTTTCGTCTCCCGCGTTTCTGTCGATGCTTTCTTTCACGGCAACTCCGCAGTCCTCTCCGAACTACAATCATGCGTAGCGACTGAAGCAAATATCTCTGAACAGCAGATCCGAAATCCCCTATATCCACCGCCCCCGTTGCCGTTAGTTTGGCGCCCGTGCGCGATACAGTCAGCGTATTTACCATATACGCTCCCACCGCGAATTATATGCCAAGAGGAAGACCACATTCCCAACCACACAGGGTCGTCACCATAATAGTTCGCCGTGATGCGTGTAGAATCATCCACCCACCAATCAAGAACAACTTCTGATGCATTACCGAGCATATCGTACAATCCCCACCCATTCGGCTTCAGCATTCCAACTTCCTGCAGTTTGCCACCTGCATTTTGTGGCGCCCACATATGCTCCTCGTATCTTCCATTTCCATCGAAAAAACAATCCCCCGTTGTCCCTGCACGGCAGGCGTACTCCCATTGCGCTTCCGTCGGAAGTTCAAAGTTTACCATTCCCGTTTTTGCTCGCAATTTTCCAACGAACGAATCCGTTCGCACTACAGACGACAATGGGTTGGTGAAACCTCGAATGGCGCCGAAACTATCAAAGATACCCTTCGGACTCGCATCGCAAGAAGCCGTTTCCTCTCCCCTCACGAGTGCCCACTGCATACTCGACACCTCAAATATACCGATATAAAATGGCCTCGTGATTCTGACACGGCGCGATTCATTCGCCTGATTCCCGCCCATGATGAACGTTCCTGCCGGGATGCGGCGGAGGACAAGCTTCGTTGTCTTATATTCGTCCGTCCAGCCGCCTTCCGGCACAGCCGAGAGATACGACACGGGAAATGAAACCGTATTCGTCCCACCCGACAGGTCAATGACCATATAGAGATCACTGCAGTTGAAAAGTGTCATGGACACCGTCATGTTTGTCGAGATGACATCCAGTCCATCCGTTGTCGTGTCCCATGTGGCACGATGACGCCCCGCCAACACCGGAGGGAGTTTGTGCCAGTTCGTCGGCGAATACACCTTCCCCGTGTCATGGTCTGTCACACGCACGGCAAGATCCGTACTCCACTCGCTGTCACCCGTAATCGTGTAGTCGATATCAACAAGGCCGTTCCACGGCCACCTCTGTTGCGCCACCACATCTGACACCGTCGGCAGTGCATAAGCGGCTACGGCCGCGAACGACACCGCGAGAAACCCAATGAGTTTTTTCATATTTTCCTTTTCCCTTTTTCGTTGATTGCTAATGTTCGAAGATTTTACAGAACCCCTTGCAGACTCGTACTGAGGAGTCGTCTTCCCTGTCGCCATCACTTCTCCCTCTCCTCATAGTTCATCTTCATTTCAACTTTCTGGAATAGATTCGTTTTCCCGTTAAGCATACGAACGACACTGTGGGAGATTTCCGTCTTCTGTCTATGCGGCGAAAAACAACTCGCAATCGACACCACGCCAACCAACACCAATACGACCAATGCCACACCACCTGCCTTTTTCCACCATATCCCCAGTTTAGACGGCTTTACGCAATGCTCAATTCCAACATCCACATAGGTCAGATACTTCTCCCCAGAACAGGCATTCCCACCACGCACTCGTGACGTGAATCTCTTCTTCAAGATATGCTTGAATTCACTTCTAATCCGCGTCGTCTCTTCATTCTTCCCATCATCTTTCGTGTAGCAAATATCGACCGTACACGGAAGATTCTGAAAGGATGTCATAATGCCTTTGTTCTCCAAGTCTTCCTTGGAGAACGATGGTTCTTTCAATCGGCTGAGGCTTTCCGTCACTCCCTTAAGGAGTTCCGAAAGCGTGACGCCCTCACGATCATCTGCCATATTCATCTTCTCCCCTCCCGCGCCAACCCGTACCAAGGCCGCCGCCCCCGTGCGGGGAAAAGGAGTGGCGTGCCTTCACAACTCATGTTCTGTGTGAGGTACGACCAAGCACCTTGAACAAACACGGAATAGAAGACACGCCACGTGATGACACGCGACGCATCTCACATATTCGGCTCGTTCTGAAGATTGGCCGTTTTCACACAAAGCCAAATCGGATGGGTTTCCGCGAGTCCTCCTCCTCCCAGCCCAATGTGCAGCCGAGAATCAAAGGTTTTGCCGTTGCGGATGACAACAAAATCAAGAATCGAGATCAGCCCTCATTTCTCTCATTCATTGCAATCCGCATTCAGCCGATGGCGCATCTGTGTGCGACACGCCTCTCTGAAAGATCCATGCGGCCTTTTGACCGCCGCCGGGCAAAGGCACACCCCGCCCAGCGAAAATTCGCGCGAATCATATCACATTCGCCGTTTGCCGCGCAACTAACCCACGCCAACCCCAGCGAAAACTTCCGTGGTTGAAAGCCCCCTGGGGACAGACCCCTCAAGCGCGCGGCACGAGCGTGACAAACGTCTCGAAGCGCGCCGTGCGGGGAAACATGTTGAACCACTGAACGGACGCGACGTCATACGTGCGCGTCAGTTCGCGGAGATCGCGCACAAGCGTCGCCGGGTCGCAGCTCACGTAGAAGATGCGCGCGGCGCGTGCGTTCGCCAGCCCCCGCGCCACGCCCGGCTCCAGTCCGCCACGCGGCGGATCGACGATGACCGTCGTCTGCAGCCCGATGCGCAGACGGCGGAAGGCGCGAGCGACCTGCTCGGAAAAGAACCGCGCGTCCGTCGCCCGCTGCGCGGCGGCGTTCCGCTTCGCGAACGCGATTGCCGCACGGCCCGACTCGATTCCAACAAGCCTCGACGCCTTGCAGCACAACCCGAACACGCCAACGCCGCAATAAAGGTCTAGGACTTCCGGCGCCGTCGCACGCCCCTGCTCGTAGGCCGCGACGACGGACTGGACAAGTCTCTCGCCGACTTCTGGATTGACCTGATAGAAGCCGTCCGCCGGCACCTCGAAGTCGAGCCCACACGTCGTCTCCTTCAGAACCAGGTCTTTCGGCGCATCGCCCACCCACCACTTGACGCCCGTCTTCTTCGTCCAGCGAATCGTGACATGCCCCTTCTGCGCCGTGTCGCGGCGAACAGCCTCCGGACCCGTCGTGAGAAGCGTCGTCACAGCCCGCCGAATCTCCGGCAGACGCGCATTAATTTCGGGACGCGCAAGCGGATCTTCCGCCACGTCCACGACCTCATGGCTCGGCTCCTGACGGTAGCCAATCGCCCACTGCCCTTCCTGCCGCGCAAAATGGTAGACGACCTTGTTGCGGTAGTTGAAAAAGCTTGGGGGTTGAGGGCGGCTTGGATGTTTGGAGGTTTGGATGTTTGGGGGTTTGGGGGTTTGGGGGTTTGGAGAAATTTGGGAGGTGAGGGGAAAGGGAAGGCGCGCGCGGTCGAAAAACTCGCGGAGCTGCTGCTCCTTGGCCGCGCACTCGCCCGCCGGGGAGAGCGTCGCGTAGACCATGCCGGGAAGAACGACGCCCGGCGGCTCCTGCCGCGCCGGCGAACGCTCGACGACCTCGACCAGGCGCGCACGGACGAACTGCCGCTTCTCCTCGACAATCTCGGCCTTTACCTGTTCCCCGGCCCAGGCTCCCGGCACGAAGACGACGCGCCCGTCACCCAGACGGCCGAGTCCGTCGCCGCCGTAGACGTTCTTCGCGATGTAGACGGTCGAGACCATGGTGCGTTCAGACCAACTGATTGTCGATGAGGCGCGTCTTGCCGCAATAGGCCGCGACCAGCACACAACAGCCCTTCGCGATCCGCTTCATCGGCGCCAGCGTTTCGGCATCGACGCACTCCACGTAGTCAACCTTGAGCCCGGCCTTCTCGATCGCCTTCGCGGCGGCAGCCGTCGTCTTGATCGCACCGTCCCGAACGGCTTTCAGCGTCCGCGAAAGGACAAGTGCCTTCGCCTTCTCCTCCGCGCTCAAATACGTGTTGCGGCTCGACTTCGCCAACCCCGCCTCTTCGCGCACGATAGGCGCGACAACGACCTTGAGGTCGAAGTTGAGGTCGCGCACCATCCGCTTGATGACCTGCGCCTGCTGATAGTCCTTCTGCCCAAAGACGGCGAAGTCGGGATGCGCCAGATTGAAGAGCTTGGCAACGACCGTGCAGACGCCCCGGAAATGCCCCGGACGCCGCGCGCCGCACAGACCCGTCGAAAGATCGTCCTCCGTGACGTAGACGGAGTGGCGGTCGAGGTACATGTTCGCCGGCGTCGGGAAGAAGACGGCCGTTGCGCCCGCCGCACGGCACTTGGCGAGGTCGGCCTTCTCGTCGCGCGGATACTTCTCGAAATCCTCGCTTGGCCCAAACTGAACGGGATTGACGAAGACCGAAACGATGATTTCGTCCGCCCCCTTGGCCTTCGCCTTCTCGATCAGCGAGAGATGGCCCTCGTGCAAATAGCCCATCGTCGGCACGAGCGCGATCTTCGCGCCGGCGAGTTTGCGGGCCTTCGCCCATTTCTGGAGTTTCAGCGGTTCACGAAAAATTTTCATGCCGCATATTATACCACTTCTACCACACGTCAGGTGTGGAGCGAACGGGCGAGCGACAGGCACCAGACGCGCGCCGCGCCCGCGCGCTTCAGTTCGACCGCGCATTCCGAAAGCGTCGCGCCCGTCGTCATCACGTCATCGACAACCAAGACAGTCTTGCCGGCAACCGCCGACGGACGAAGAACGCCCACCGTCCCCACCACGTTCGTCCGACGTTCGGCCTCGCCCAGCCGGCTCTGCTGCTTCGGCGCGTTCTTCCGCCGCAGAACCAGCGGCGGACACGGCTTGCCAAGCCGACGCGCCAACGGCTTTGCCAGGACGCGGCACGGCGTGTAGCCGCGATTCCAGAGGTGGAGAAGCGTGGACGGAACCGAAAGAACGAGATCAATCTGCGCGACATCGAACCGTGCGCGCGCCGTCGCCTCCAGAAAATCGACGAAGTCATCGCGCAACCAATGATGATTGCGGAACTTGAAGGCGTTGAGCATCGCGCGCGCCGCACCGTCCATCCTCAGCGCACTCGCCGCGCGGTCGAAGTGCGGACGACATGCGCGGCAGTCCTCGCAGACGAAATCGACCGCCAGCCCCTCCGCCTGCCGTCCGCAACACCGACAGCATCCAACCGTCGGAATGAACGGGAGGCGGTTCAGGCAATCCGAGCAAACGTGTCGGCCCGGCCGATCGACCGGACGCCCGCAGACCTCGCAGACACGCGGCCAGACGAGGTCTAGGACACTAGCGCGCAAGCAAGTTCGCCGGATAGTCGCCCGCCGCGACAAGCGCCGCAATCGCCGCCACGACGGCGGGCCGGTCTTCGCGGTAGGTGACGCCGAACCAGGCGGAGTCCGTCGGCAGGACACGGCAGTCGGCCTTGCCCTCGTGGATCAGCTCGTCAACGACAAACGGGATATACCACTCGCTCTTCAGCTCCGTGCCGCGCGCGGCAAGGAACGCCGCGAAGCGCGCCTCCAGTTCGCCGAAGAGCGCCGGCGTGAAGCCCCAGCAGTTCATGGAGACGCGCGCGTCCAGCGGAACCGCGACGGGATTCGCCTCGTCCTCGCGGTTCTCGGCCTTTTCGCCGGCCCGAACGAGTTTCGTCATCTCCGTCACGCCCCGAAGCGAGCCGTCGGCGGCGATGTCGCAGATGCCGCGCGCCACCGAGCCGTTTTCGGAAAGCGTCAAGTCCAGCCGATAGCCGACCATGGCGAAGTGAAGCGACGAGGGATCGACGGACGAAAGGTAGCCGCCAAGCTTCGCCAGCGCATCGCGTCCATAGAAGTCGTCGGCGTTGATGACGGCGAACGGCTCCTTCACGACATGGCGCGCCGCGCGCGTCGCGTGCGCCGTGCCCCACGGCTTCGTGCGCCCCGCCGGGACGGAATAGGGCGCGGGCACGTCCGCGAGATCCTGATAGCAGTAGTCAACCGCCACAAGGCCCTCGTACTTTTTGCCGACCTTCTCCTTGAACTCGGCCTCGAAGTCCTTCCGGATGACGAAGACGACCTTGCCGAACCCGCCGCGAATCGCGTCGTAGACGGAATAGTCGAGAATGGCCTCGCCGGAAGGCCCGACGGGATCGACCTGCTTAAGCCCCCCGTAGCGGCTTCCCATGCCAGCGGCCAGAACAACGAGCGTCGGTTTCATGTCCAAGAAAATCCTTTCCGTTGAATCGTTCAGAAAACCTTGACGTAAGTCTCCTCGCGGAGACGCGCAATCCAGGCGAGATAGGCCGCCTTGGACTTCTCTTCCTTCACGTTGGCCTCGATCGCGTCAAACGCTTCCTCGAAGGAAAGCCGACGGCCGTCGCGCTCGTCTTCCTTTCGCAAGAGGAAACTCCAGCCGTCGATCTCGATCCACTTGCTGATCGTGCCCTTCGGCATCGCGGCGATTTCGGCGCAGACTTCGGGCTTGAAGACGTCTTCGGGCTTCACGTCCGCATACCGCCGGCCGCCCAGTTCCGCGAAGCTCTTGTCCTTGAGCGCAGCCGAGATCTCGTCGCGGCGGACGCGCTCTTCGGGCTTGAGGAGGATGACCGAGACGGTCACGCGATGATCGGCGACGTAGCGTTCGGGGTGCGCGGCGTATTCCGCGCGCATCTCGGCCGGCGAAGCCGTGATGTTCTTGTTGATCACGTTCCAGCGCATCGCGCCGACGATCATGTCCTCCTTCATCCGGGCATACCACTCGGGATAGGAGATGCGCTGCTTGCCCAGCGTCTCGATGAGCCGGTTGCGGTCGCCGCCGAAGGCCTTCTGGATGATTTCGCGCACGCGATTCTCGACGACCCACTCCTGCATGGTCATCTTCGACTCGCGCGCCGCCTTCAGCATGAGCTTGCGGTCGATCATCTCGTCCCGGATCTCCGCGTACCGCGAAGCGTCCTGCAGGCCCAGACGCCGCATTTCGTTCGCGATCTCGCTGCGCAGAATCGTCTCCGACCCGACCTTCGCGGCAATGCCGTCCACCTCAACGGCCCGCGCGCCCCCCGCGAGGAGGAGCGTCAGGGCCAAGGCGTTCATCAGCTGTGCGTGCTTCATCGCGCTCACATCATGGCAGCAATGGCCGCGCCCACGAGCGGCGCGTCGTCCACGCGCGGCGGAATCGCGTAGTGGATGTTGCGCCGCTTGACGAGCATCTCGTCGAGTTCGCGGCGCACCGTCGCATCAAACGGGATTGCGCGCGTCTTGTAGTAGGTCGAGCCGTCCACATTGATCGCGATCGGCGCGGTCGGCTCGACGCCGCCACCCGACTTGATGCAGAACGCCGCGAGGTGAACAGCCGTCAGGACGGCCGCGCGCTCGAAGACGGGGATGCCGAGGCGACGCGCCATCTTCGCGTCGTCCGCGTCCGCGAAGATCGCCTCCAGCGGATTGACGCGACCGTCGAAGTGGTAGGCCGCGCAGAAGTTGTCGAAGTCCATCGTCTCAAGCGCGCCCAGACCGCCGAGCGCCGTGGCGGCCTTATCGGAGAAGAGCCCCGCCTTCGCCGCCGCCTTGTAGACTTCAAGCCCGACGCCGCCGAGGTAGCCGCCCGAAATCATCTTCTCGAACGGATTGTGCCCCGTGTCGCCCTGCTTGGCGTCCATCGCCGCGTCGAACTTCGACTGCGGATACTTGTCGAAGCTGCCCGACTCGGCGTTGATGATCATCGCGCCGTCCGGATCGAGGCCCGCGACCTTCGTGATGTTCGCGTTCTTCTCGACGTAGGCGGCATTCGTCCCCGTGCCAAGGATGAAGCCGATATAGGAGGAATAGGTCTTGTCGCCTTCCGTCGCCTTCGCCGCGAGCAGCGTCGCGACCGTGTCGTTCACGATCGCGATCTCGCCGCCGCCCAGCCGCTTCAGGAGTTCCTTGCCGACATACTGGCCGACGATCGACGGGGCCTGGATGCCCTTCGTCCAGCAGTTGAGGCGCACGTCCAGCTCCGGCGTGACGTCGGCGTTGTACGAGAAGCACCAGCCGAACTTCTTCACCGTCGCCTTCGGCGCGACGCGCCGCAGCTCGTTCGCAAACGCGGCATAGAACTCGTCGCCCGTCACCGGTGCCTTCGCGCCCGGCATCGGCTGGTTCACGCGATCCTCGATCTGCGGCGGAATCGAGACGACCGCCGAGCGGAAGTTCGTGCCGCCCGCGTCCAGCACCGCCGCCTTCGCGCCCTCGGGGATCTTGCCGTTCACGCCCACGTAGGCCGGGATCATGCGCAGCGACGACGCCTCGCCCTTCAAGCCCTTCTCCATCTCGGAGAGGAACGTCGAAATCATCGCCTGGCGGTCAATCCGCTCCGCCGTCTCAAAGCCGTTCGCCGCAAGGAACTCCTCCGGTGTCATCATTTGTCGTCTCCTTCGTTTGTATCTGCCGTGCTTCTCAGGGGTCACGCTCGTCTCCAGCAAAGCCCATCTTTACCGAAGCACCCCTGTATGGTTGTTGATTATACCAAAATTCTCGGCGATTGTGCGAATTCTTGCCCTCCTTTGGACGGGCCAACATGCTTTTCCAAATTTTTCACTTACCCCCCTTGCGCGCGTCGGCGGGAAATGGTATACTACACACCGTTTTCGACATTGGGGCTGTAGCTCAACTGGATAGAGCATCAGACTACGAATCTGAGGGTTATGGGTTCGACTCCCGTCAGCCCCGCCAATTCGAAAGCGCCAGATTGCGGGGTGGAGCAGCCTGGTAGCTCGTCAGGCTCATAACCTGAAGGTCGTTGGTTCAAATCCAGCCCCCGCTACCAATCAGATCTGGCCTGTGGCTTCAAGCCTTGTCGGACCGTAGCGCAGCCTGGTAGCGCGTTTGCTTGGGGTGCAAAAGGTCACGAGTTCAAATCTCGTCGGTCCGACCATTTCCACGACTGATTCAATGCCTCAAAGAACTTCCGTACGCGCGCAATTGACTTGATGCCGCGCGCGGATTCCAAACTTCCGGAGACATCCAGCACGTCGGGCCTCTGCGCGAGGAACGTCGGCAGGTTTTCCGCCGAGACCCCGCCCGCAAGAACCGTCTTGAACGTCCCGCGCCGCAAGTGCGTCTCGCCATCGCCGTGCGACGAATCGAAGAGGACGGCATCCCCGTCCGCCCCGCCCGCGAGCGTCCAGACCTCCAGCCCCTCTCGCCGAAGCGCCGCAACGTCCGCCGCCGTCGCCCGACGATGGAGCTGAACGATGCGCAGTCCGCACGCGCGCACCGTCCGCAGAATCTCGGACACCGTCGCCGTCGTGAAGACGCCGACGCCACGCGCCCGTCCCGTGAGCCCCGCGCGCAGGCGCACGACATCGGGAACGGTCACGCGGCGCGGACTCCCCTCGGCGAAAATGAAGCCCAGGTAGTCCGCGCCCAGCCGTTCCGCCTCGGCCGCGAACGCCGCGTCGTTGACGCCGCAGACCTTGATGGCGGGGCGAGGCGTCATCAGGCGTCCTTCATGAACCGCTCGACCAGCGCACTGCCGATCACAAAGCCGTCGCCGTGCGCGGCGACCGCCGCGCCCTCTTCGGGCGTGCGAATGCCAAAGCCCGCGACGACGGGCAAATCGACCAGCTGCTTGATCTCCGAAAGGCGCGACGCAAGCTCGGGCGGCAGGGAGTCCCGCTGACCCGTCGTGCCCTTGACCGTGACGGCATAGAGAAACGAGTCCTCCACGCCCTTCGCGAGCGCACGGACACGCTCTGGCCCCGTCGTCGGCGCGACGAGCGGCACGAGCGTGAGGCCGACGGGACGCAGCACGTCAAGCAGTTCGCCTCGTTCCTCCAAGGGCAGGTCAACGACGAGCACGGCATCCACGCCCCGCCGCGCCGCCTCGTCGGCAAACCGCTTCAGCCCATAGCTGCACAGGATGTTGTAGTAGGTGAAGATTACGATCGGCGTGTCGGGATGCCGCGCGCGCAGCCCCGGCACATGCGCAAGAATGTCGGCGAGCGTGACCCCGTTCGCGAGCGCACGGTTTGCCGCCGCACGGATGACCGCGCCGTCCGCGACGGGATCGGAGAACGGCACGCCGAGCTCCAAAATGTCCGCGCCTTCGCCGAGCAGCGTCTCCGCCGCCGCAAAGCTCTTGTCGAGCGTCGGCGCGCCCATGGTGAGGTAGGCGACGTAAACCGCCTTGCCCTCGGCCTTGCACCGCGCAAATGTCTTTTGAATGCGATTCATTTTTCAGATTCCTTCGTTTGTCGTTAAAGCCCTTACCTCGCGCTCACGCCTGACCCCTTCCGCTTTTCCACCGTTCCACGTTCTCCATGTCCTTGTCGCCGCGTCCGGAGAGGTTGACGAGCAGAATGGTTTCCTTCGGCAAGGCGGGCGCACGCTTGATCGCCTCGGCGACGGCGTGGCTTGATTCGAGCGCGGGAATGATGCCCTCGAAGCGGCAGAGCGCGTCAAATGCGGCAATCGCCTCGTCGTCGTCGATCGTCGTGTACGTGGCGCGTCCCGTGTCCGCGAGATAGGCGTGCTCCGGCCCGACGCCGGGATAGTCCAGCCCGGCCGAGACGGAGTACGTGTCGACGATCTGTCCAGACGGTGTCTGGAGAAGATACGTCTTCGAGCCGTGCAGGACGCCGACGCGCCCACCGCAGATGCTCGCGGCGTGTTCGCCCGTCGCGAGGCCCTTGCCGCCCGCCTCGACACCGACGAGTTTCACGGACGGATCGTCGAGGAAGCCCGCGAAAAGCCCCATCGCGTTCGAGCCGCCGCCGACGCAGGCAATCGCCTGGTCGGGCAGCTGGCCATATTCCGCCAGGCACTGCCGCCGCGCCTCCTTGCCGATGACGCTCTGGAAGTCGCGCACCATCTCCGGATAGGGCGCGGGTCCGGCGACTGTGCCGATTACGTAGAACGTGTCGTCGCAGTTCGCCGTCCAGTCGCGAATCGCCTCGTTCATCGCGTCCTTGAGCGTCGCGCTGCCCTCTTCCACGGCATGCACTTTTGCGCCGAGCATTTTCATGCGCGCGACGTTCGGGGCCTGGCGCGCGACATCCACCGCGCCCATGAAGACTTCGCACTCCAGACCGAAGAGCGCGGCAACCGTCGCCGTCGCCACGCCATGCATGCCCGCGCCCGTCTCGGCGATCAGCCGCCGCTTGCCCATCCGCCGCGCGAGCAGCGCCTGCCCGACGGTGTTGTTCACCTTGTGCGCGCCCGTGTGGTTGAGGTCTTCGCGCTTGAGCACGATTCGCGCGCCGCCAAGATGTTCCGAAAGCCGCCGCGCGTAGGTCAGCGGACTTTCCCGTCCGACGTAGTGGACGAGAATGTCGTTCATTTCGGCCGTGAACGCCGGATCGCGCTTGGCGTCGGCATAGGCCTTTTCGAGTTCGTGCAACGGCGTCATCAGCGTCTCCGCGACATACTGGCCGCCATAGATTCCGTAGTGTGTTTTCATGGTGTTGTCTGATGTGTGTTAGAAACTTGAAATGGTTGTGGCCTCGCCTTTCAGCTCCCGCAGTTTCGCGCCCGGATGCGGCGCGCGCATGAGCGTCGTGCCGACGAGAAAGCCGTGCGCGCCCGCATCCTTGAGCCGGCGAATGTCGTCCGCTGTCCGGATGCCGCTTTCGGCGATGCGCACGCGGTCGCTCGGAATCTCGCCGAGGAGACGCACCACACGCAACGGGTCGGTGTGGAACGTGCGCAAGTCGCGGCAATTGACGCCGATTACGCGCGCCCCCGCATGGACGGCGCGGCGAATCTCGTCCGCCGTATGCGTCTCGACAAGCGCGACAAAACCAAGCGCATGGCAGAACACGAGGAGTTCCTTGAGCCGCGCGTCGTCCAGCGCGGCGACGATGAGGAGCACGGCGCTTGCCCCAGCGGCCCGCGCGGCGGCGACCTGATAGGGCGTCGTCACGAAGTCCTTGTAGAGAACGGGAATCTTCACGCCCGCCCGCGCCGCGCGCAAATGCGCTTCGCTACCGAGGAAGCGGTGCGGTTCGCACAGGACGGAAAGCGCGGCCGCGCCGGCGGCTTCCAGTTCCTGCGCCAACGCCACGGGTTCAAAGTCCGCGCGAATGAGGCCCTCGGACGGCGAGGCCTTCTTCAGTTCAGCAATGATGTGCGTGCCGGGTTCGGCGAATGCGGCCGCGAAGTCCGGCGGAGGCGGGGTGGCGCGCGCCCGCGCCAGCAGGGCCGCGAACGGCTCCTGCAATTCGCGCAACGCCGCATCTTCGCGCCGCCGCGCACACAATTCGTCTAGGATGTCTGCTTTCATTTGGAATCTACGGTCAAGAGGGAATCTACGGTCAAGAGGGTTGGGAATGTTGAGAGGGTTGGGAAAACAAAAAGCGGATCGTCTTTGTCTGACGATCCGCCTTCGGGTACTGGACTTGGCTTCGCGTTTCGCAACTACACGGCAACCGGCCCGCGGATGTAAGACCCGTGGCGCCACCACCAGTTGTTGCTGAACGTCGTGCGATTCATTTTATTCACGCTTCCTTTTCAAGAAAACGGCGCGGAGTATATCACTTTCGCCGCGCCCCCGTCAAGAGGCCGCCGACAATAGGCTTGGGGCGGGTGGCACGTCCCGTCGAACGCGTCGACTCCGCGCTTCGCGCTTTCGCCGCTCGGGATTCGCGACACTGCCCGAAGCGCATCATCGTGCATACCGCACAGAGGTCGCTCATCACGTCGCCGGGCCGACCACCCGCCCACCGCCCTGCACCCGCATGCGACGACACCCCGTAGTTGCCAGACTCTGCGCAACGGACAAGGCAACGACAGCAAGATGAGCATTGTGCCAAATCTTGGCGAGTTGGTGAGGACTAGCGCGAAGGCGGAGACCAGGCGACTCGTCTTGACGACGTGATGAGCGACCTCAGCGCAGCCTGCGCCACGACGCATCCCGCGCAGTGTCGCGAATCCCGAGCGCGAAGAACTCATGAGTTCGCGCGTTCGGCAGGGCGAGTCGCCAGGACAACGCCATCCTCGCCGCGCCCCCGTCAAGAGGCCCTACGCCGGGAGGCGCACGACGCGCTGGACGCGGGTGCCGAGCGAACAGATGATGTCGTAGGCATGCGTTCCCTTCAAGGCCGCCCAGTCGTCTGGCGTAATCGCATCGCGTCCGCAACGCCCAAAGCAGATGACTTCGTCGCCCGCCCGAACGCCCGGCACGTCCGAGACGTCCACCGTCGTGTAGTCCATCGAGATGCGTCCGACAATCTTGCAGCGGCGACCGCCAACGAAGACAGACCCGCGATTCGTGAGCGCCAGCGGAAGCCCGTCCGCATAGCCGGCCGAAATCGTCGCGATCCGCGTCGGCGCGGCGAGACACCACGTCCGCCCGTAGCCAAGCGTCGTCCCCGCCGGCAGTTCGCGCACCTGGGCGACGCGCGTCTTCAGCGTGAGGACAGGCTTGACCTTGAGCGCGCGCTTCCCGTTCGGGTCGAACGAGCCATGCAAGTTGATTCCCGTGCGGACAAGCGTGAACGGCTTGCGCGCGCATTCGGGAAAGTTGTTGATGCCGTCCGACGCCGCAATGTGAACCTTCGCGAACGAGATTCCCTCCTTCGCCGCCGCCGCGACAATCTCCTTGAACCGCACAATCTGCCGCGCCGTGAACGGATCCTTCGGATCGTAGGCCATCGGGAAATGCGAAAACACGCCCTCGCAGACAAGGCCGGGAAGCGCCTTCACGGCCCGCATCGTCGCCAGCGCATTCGCGACGCCGTCCGGTCCCGTCGCGAGGATGCCCAGCCGCCCCATGCCCGTGTCGAGCTTGAAGTGGACGCGCGCAACCGTCCGCGCCCGCACCGCCGCATCGGAAATCGCCTTCGCCGTCGCGACATCCGTGACAGGCAAAACGACCCCCGCGCGCACCATCGCCGGAATCTCGTCCGGCAAGACAGACGAAAGAATCTGCACGGACGGCCGCCCGCGCCCCGCAGGACGGAAAAGGGCCTGAAGCGCCAACGCCTCGTGCGGCTCGGCAACGCCGAAGTCCGTACAGCCCGCCGCCGCGAGCGCCTTCGCATAGGCGGCAACGCCCAGTCCGTAGGCGTTCGCCTTGAGGACGCAGAGAACCTTCGCAGGTCGAACATGCGCGGCAATCTTGCGGTAATTGGCGACCAGCGTCCCCAAATCGATCTCGACCCAGACGCGCGGCTTCAGACCGCTCGCCCGCCCGTCTACACCCATGGAAGATTTTCGTTCAAGGCTCATGGCAAAGAGATTTCAGATTCAATCAAAGGAGACCAGTCAGACCCTGTCGCAGCAAAAGCGTCGCTCGTCCGCGCCGTCGCCCACGCAGACAAAGCCCAACCGATCAAAGAGATCCGCAACAGGCGCATTCTTCGCCGTTCGCCGCCACCGCGCGCGGACACGGACAACGCCCTGCTCCCGAAGATCATGCGCAATCGCGGCCCACGCGCGCGTCTCCAGCCCACGCCCAGCCACACGACAGCTCATCGTAAAATCGACGATTTCTTCGCCTCGCACGATCACGAATGCGACCAGCCCCTGGTCGCCGAACCGATCGCCCGCGCAAACGGCATAGACGCGCGCGCCGTCCGCACCACGCACCAGACCCTCGACCTCCGCCGCCGTATACCGGTTCGTGCAGACGCTAAACTGGTTCGCCTTCTGCGAAAGCTGGGCGATGCGCGCCGCCTCTTCGGGCCGCGCCAAATGGACGTCGAACCAACAGCCCAACGCCGCCCAGACATCCGTCGCCGGACGGGTGGCCAGGAACTCCTGCCGCGCCGCCTCCTCACGGTACGCCTCGGTCTTGCGGCGGTCTTCCGCCGTCACGACGCCCGACGGGAAATACGCCGCGAGCACGGGCGGGAACGCGGCAACCGCGACCTCCGGCAGACGCGCCTTCATCTCCAGCCGCTCGGCCGGATTGTCATCCACAAAAACGAACGCATCAAGGCCCAGGCCAAGCGACTGGGCGACCCGCTGCAGGTTCTCGGCCTTGGATGCCCAATTGATCTGCGGATAAAGGAAATCTTCCGCCGCCAACGGAGCCAGCACGCCCGCGTCAAAGGCCGCGCAAACGTCCGCCGCGTTGTTCTTGGAAAGGATCGTCAGCAGAACGCCCCGCTCCTTCAAGGCCTTGAGTTCCGAAAGGAAGGCCGTGCGCGGGCGAATCGCGTCCACGCCATCCTCGCCGACGATTCCCTCCCAAAGCGTACCGTCCAAATCGAGGGCGACGACCTTCTTCGGCGAGAGCCCGTTCACGCGGCGATAGAGTTCCCAAAGGCTCGTCACCGCCGTCACGTCCGCAAACGGAATCTCAACGCCCAGACGCGCCTGGACGTCCGTCATCAAGCGGAGCTGAGCCATCGAATCCCAGGCGGGGATTGAGGCGTAGGTCGTCTCCAACGAAAGACTCGCCGCAGAGGTTCCCAGAATCTCTGCGACGAATTCGAGGAACGCGCCCTCGCTCCGGACGTCCATTACTTGGCCGTGCGTTTCTTGCGCGGGTTGGGCTGGCCGATCTCGGTGAGCATCTTGCGGAAGGAACCCTTGCGCACGTTGAAGGGCTTGCCGCCCTTGATGCGCGGGAACTCGCACGCGCGGATCTCGGCGGACTTGTTCTCGTCCGGCCCGACGACGCCGCTCTCGCCCGTCAGGGCGCACTCGACGGCCTTGCGCGCGCACTTCTCGATGAGCTTCAGATCCTTCTTGTTCGGCGCGGCCGCGCGAGCGAAATAGCCCGACTTGAAGACCTGAACCTTCTCGGCCTTGAGAAGCTCGCCGAAACGCTTGCCGACATACTGGCCGACATTCACCTTGTCCAAGCGCGGATGGCCGAACGCATCGACGGGCACGTCCTCGCCACGACGGCGCATCTCGGCGATGATGTCCTTCACGCCCGCGCCCTCGGAGACGAAGATGTTGACGGAATCCCACTTGTCCATGACGGCCCGCAGGCGCAGCGCCTCTTCCTCAAAGTCGATCTTCGACTCGGGGACATACACCGCGTGCACGTCCTGGCGGCCCATCGTCTGCTTGAAGTCGTCGAGGAAAAGACCGCGCGTCTGCATCGACTTGAGCATCTTGCGGTAGCACTGCGCCGTCTTGTAGGTGAGCCAGCCGCAGTTGCGGCCCATGACCTCGTGAACCGTGAGCGCGCGCGGATTCGCCGAGTTCTCCTTGACGACGTTCATGAAGTACTTCGCGCCCTCTTCCGCCGCCGTCCACGCGCCAAGCGACTGCTTGATCGGATAGACGTCGTTGTCGATCGTCTTCGGAAGGCCGACGACGATGAGCGGATAGTTGTTCGTCGCGAGATACGCCGCGAGATCGGCCGCCGTCGTGTTCGTGTCATCGCCGCCGATCGTGTGCAGGACGTCCACGCCGTCCTTGACGAGCTGGTCGGCCGCGACCTTGAGCGGGTCTTCGCCGTCCTTGACGAGGCCGCGCTTGACGCAGTCCTTCACGTTCGTGAGCTTCACGCGGCTGTTGCCGATCGGCGAACCGCCGTGCTTCGTGAGGACGAGCGCATGCTTGCGCACCTCGTCCGTCACCGGAATCGAATCGCCCTTCAGCAGGCCCATGTAGCCGTTCACGTAGCCGATCATCTCGACGTTCGGGGCCTTCTTCGTGTACTCGTCGATCAGGAAGCCGATCGAGCTCGAAAGGCACGGGGCGAGGCCGCCGGCCGTCAGAAACGCAACTTTCTTTACTTCTTTCATTTTTCTCTTCTCTTTCCGTATTACAGTAGCGGATTTAAAGTCTGAATCTAAACGTCTCGATTTCAGAGACCTTTCAGCACATTGACCATCTCGACGGCGGACTGCATCACCGAGAAGCCCTTGTTGCCCTGCTTCGTGCCGCAACGCTCGACGGCCTGTTCCAGGTTCTCCGCCGAGACGACGCCATCCAGAACCGGCACGCCCGTCTCGACCGAAATCTCCTCAAACGCCTTCGCCGTCGCCTGGTTGATGAGGTCGGCGTGCGCCGTCGCGCCCTGCACGACCGCGCCCAGCGCGAGGACGGCGTCGACCCGCTTCGCCGCCGCGAGCCGCTTCGCCACGAGCGGAATCTCGTACGCCCCCGGCACACGCACAAGGAGAATATCCTTCTCGTCGCCGCCCAGGCGCACAAAGGCATCGACCGCGCCCTTCACAAGCTGCTCCGTCAGGAAACTGTTGAAACGGCTGACGACCAAGGCCATCTTCAGGCCCTGCGCATTCAGCATTCCAATGACTTCTTTCATCGCGATTCCTTCTTGTATCTACGAAATTGGCGTGATATTATAGCAGTTTTGGCGAATCGCGTCTAGCGTCCCCGCCCAACGCGCGCCGCGCGCGGCTCACGAAGCCTCGGCATCGACGGCCGCGAACTCGTCCAGCATCTCCTGCGACGGCCTCTTCGTCACGAGCGAGACGACGACCGTCGTGACAAACGACAGCAGGAAGCCCGGCGCCAGCTCGTAAAGCCCGAAGACGGGACATGTCGCCGCGTAGCCCGAAAGGCCGAACTTCCAGACGAAGCACGTCACCGCGCCGATGACCATGCCCGCGACCGCGCCCGCGAGGTTCGTGCGCTTCCAGAAGAGCGCGAGCAGCATGAGCGGCCCGAACGCCGCGCCGAAGCCGGCCCACGCGAAGGAGACCATCTTCATGACGACCTTGAAGAACTCCGACTGCGTGTTCATCGCCAGCGCAATCGCGACGAGCGAGACGGCGCCGACGGCGAGGCGCGAGACGAAAATCAACTCGCGGTTCGACGCCTTCTTGCGCAGGACGACCTTATAGAAGTCGTTCGAGAAGCTCGACGCCGAGACGAGCAACTGGCTGTCGGCCGTGGACATGATCGCCGCCATGATGGCCGAGAGGAGGATGCCCGCGAAGACGCGCACGAGGAAGCCGCCCGAGAAAATGCCGTTGATCATGACCATGAAGCACCGCTCCGGGTCGCCGCCGACGTCCGCCAGCGTGAGCCCGCGCTGCTTCAGGTAGAGGTGGAAGACGAGACCGATGACCGTCGCCGCCGCAAGCGAAATCGTGACCCACGTCATCGCGATGCGCCGCGAACCCTTCACCTCCGCCGGATTGTCAATGGACATGAACCGGACGAGGATGTGCGGCATGCCGAAATAGCCTAGCCCCCACGCCAGGCAGGAGACAAGCCCGACGAATCCGTAGGCCTTGCCCGTCGAGGCCGTCGTGAAGAGCGACTGGAGATAGGGGTTGATCGCGTTCAGCCCGTCCACCGTCGCGGCGAACCCGCCCGCCTCGCAGACGACAATGGCCGGCACGAGCACAATCGCGACGAACATGAGAAGCCCCTGGACGAAATCCGTCCAGCAGACGGCCATGTAGCCGCCCATGAGCGTGTAGCTGATGACCACCAGTGCGCCGATCCAGAGGCAGAGCGTGTAGCCCGACAGGGTGAGTCCGCAGCAGGAAATCGTTTCGGGGATGCCGAAGGTCGTCGTGAAGAGCTTCGCGCAGCTCACAAACCCCGACGCCGTGTAGAACGTGAAGAAGACGAGGATGATAAGCGCCGCCAGAATGCGCGCAATCCCCGACTTGTCGCGGAAGCGGTTGTTGATGAAGTCCGGAATCGTGATCGAATCGCCGCAAACCTGCGAATAGCGACGCAGACGGTGCGCGACGATTTTCCAGTTGAGGTACGTGCCGATCAGAAGCCCAATGCCAATCCACGCTTCGGAAAAGCCGCCGAGGAAAATCGCGCCGGGAAGCCCCATGAGAAGCCAGCCCGACATGTCGGAAGCCTGGGCGGAGAGCGCGACGACCCACTTGTTCATCTTGCGCCCGCCAAGATAGTAGTCGCCCAGCGACTCCTGACGCTTCGAGAAGAAGAACCCGATCCACAGCATCAGCACGAGATACCCGGTGAACGAACCCAGAACCGTCCAGTCCAACATCGTTTTTTAACCTTCCTTTGATAAAATTTCCGAATAGTTTATCATTTTCAGTCGGTTGCTGGCAAGCCGCCGCCGCACAACCGTCCGCCGCGCACGCCTATTCGACGATTCGGTCGCGGCGGAACGTGACGAAGAACGAAATCGCCATGAGCAACGCGCCGACGAGATACGCCCCGCCCATGAGCGCGAAGCCGGCCTCGAAGCCGCGCACGCCGTAACGCTGGGAGAGAACGCCCATCACGACACCGGAAAGTCCGCCCACGAAGAACGCGAAGACCGTGAAAATGCCGACGGACGTCGACCGGTACGGCGGCGGAATGACATCGAAGAGCGAGGCGTGCGTGTTCACCTCGAAGAATCCACGGAAAATACCATAGGCCGCCGTCAGCACGATCATCTCCGCCGCGCTCGGCATGAGTCCGATCAGCACGAGGCACGGCGCACCGCAGAGCATCGAAACCATCTGGAATCCCAGCCGGAAGCGCGGCATCCGCTTCACGAAGCGATCCGTGAGCAAGCCGCCCGCCAAAATCGCGAGAAACGCGCAAAGGTGGTGGTAGAGCATCGTCTGCGTCCCCGCCGCGCCGACGGACGTTCCGAACTTCATCGACATGAACTTCGGCGCCCAGAAGAGATAGGCGTTGTTCACGAAGACAATCGCCACAAACCCCGCCATCGCGCACCACGCCGACGGCTTTTTCGCGAAGTAGACAAGTCCGGCGAAGAAGGAAGGGGCGGGGGTTGGCGTCCGGAGGTTGGAAAGTTCGGGAGTTGGGCGGTTGGGAGGCGTGGACGCCGTATCGCGCAGGGCGAAGATGAAGAACACGCCGAGGAGGAAGCCCGCGCCGCCAAAGGCCATGAAGACGTGTCGCCATGTGCCAAGAACGCCAAGCGCCCACGCAGTGATCACGCCTGACGTCATCAGCCCGAAGTAGAGCGCGCCCTGATGAATCGAAAGCGCAATCGAGCGCGTCTCCTTGTGGAACGCCGCGATGAGCGGCGGGTAGCATGGCCCGTAGAAGCTCTCGCCGACGCCCGTCGCGATCGAGCGGAAGAACATGACGACGAAGAACGCCGGAATGACGAATCCGCAGATTCGCCAGTCGCCGACAAAGCCCATCATGAACGTCATGAGCGACCACGAAATCAGCGAAAGCGTGATGATCCACTTGCGCGAGAACCGGTCGCCGACCGGACCCGCGATGAACGCCATGCCCGCGAGCGTCCAGGAAAGGACGGTATTGATCCAACCGATCTGCACATCCGTGAGGCCCAGTTCGTCTTGAATCGGAATCGTCAGAAGTCCGAAGAGCGCGCGATCCGCCTGATGAAAGAAGAACGCGCAGCTGAGCATCGCCAGCATCGCCCACTTGTAACCGTTTTTCACTTCGCCTCCTCCTTCCAATGCCGAAACCAGTCAATCGAATAGACGGCCGGCAACTCGTTCGGCTCCGGCTCGCCGACCCAGCTGTACATGATTTCGCAGTCGAACGTGACGTGGAGCGGACGATGGAAGCGGTCGTTCGCCCGCGCAAAGACCTCTTCGCCGTCGATGTACCACTTCAGTTCCGTCGCCGTCCAGAGAAAGCCGTACTCGTGAAAGTCCGCCGCCGGATCGAAAGCGAGCGAGATCTTGCGGCTCTTCGCGGGCAGCCGCTCGACGCCCCCGTTCACGATTCCCTCCAGATACGGCGTCTTCAGGCAATGCACCGTGCCATACCAATCGCGCAGCGAGCCGAAGATCTCGAACAGGTCGATTTCCTCGCTGAAGTCGCCGACGCGGAACTTCCGTTCAGGCGCATCGGAAAGCGGATCGTAAAGCCAGAAGGCGTTGCAGACCTTCGACCGCATCGTCCGCGCGCGGCAGAGATAGAGACCGTAGAACGTCTTCTTCTGTGCGCGCACATAGGCCGTCGCATACGTCGTGAAGCCGCGCCGCACGTTCTCGACCGTCCGCTCGTCGGCCCGCATTCGCCGCGCCGTCAAGTTGAGGCACCCGTTCGAGACGGCCACGTTGTCACGCGCGAAGAGGAAGCCAGACGAACGCCCCTGAAAGGAGGCGACCCAGTCCGTCCACGTTGCCGCGTCCAACGCCGCGCCGTCAAAGTCATCCGCGACATCCGGCGGGCGCGACGGCACGACGAGCGACGCGGCGAGCAGGAAAAGCGCGGCAGCCGTCATCGCCTCAACCGCGCAGCTTCTTCACGAGCGCGGACGCCTCCGCCGCCAGCTTCTCGATGGCCGCGTAGTCGCCGGCCGCCAGCGCATCCTTCGGGACAATCCACGTGCCGCCGCAGCAGACGACCTCCGGAACGACGAGGTAGTCCGCGACATTGTCCGGCTTGACGCCGCCCGTCGGCATGAACGTCACGCCCGTGAAGCGGAACGCGCCCAAGAGGTTCTTGATCATCTTGATGCCGCCCGCTGCCTCCGCCGGGAAGAACTTGACCATCCGGCAGCCGGCCGTGAGGGCCTGGGAAAGCTCGCTCGCCGTCGCAATGCCGGGGCACATCGGAAGCCCCTCGGCCTTTGCCGCCGCGAGGACGACTGGATCGAAGCCCGGCGCGACGCCGAAGACGGCGCCCGCCGCCTTCGCGGCCTTCACCATGTCAGGCGTGAGAAGCGTCCCCGCGCCGAGAACCGCCTCCGGAACCTCGCGCCGAATCGCCGCAATCGCGCCCGGCGCGGCCTTCGTGCGGAACGTCACTTCCAAAACGGGCAAGCCGCCCTTCACGAGGGCCCGCGCAAGCGGCACGGCCTGCTCTTCCTTCTCGATCACGATGACGGGAATAATCCCCGCCCGGCCCAGCGTCTCGATCATGTCCATCGTGCGCGCTCCGTGCGGCTTATTCCGCCCCCAGCGCCAGACCGACCTTCTGGAGGTCGTCCGCGTCAAGCGCGTAGACGGGATCAATCTCGATCGGAAGGCCCTTCGGCACCTTGACACCAATCGCGGCCAGCCACTTCGCCCACTTCGCCTGCAGGTCGGCCTGGCACGTCGCGGGCGAATCGCTGCCCTCGGCGTTCTTGACGGGCGAGAACTCGTCCTTCGGATCGAACGCGAGGAACGCCGCGCGCTTCGCGTTCGGCAGAATGTCGAAGATGAACTTCTCGAACTTGTAGCCGTTCGGCTCCGTCGGCTTGACGACCTTGCCGTTTTCCGCGACGAACGGAATCTTCTTGAACGCGAGATGAAGCGGCATCGCCTTCGCCGCCTCACGCGCGAGAAACGCGCGGTCGAAGACGTGGATGGCCGGCGAGCCGTAGCGGAAGTAGAGGTTCTTCCCCGCCTTGCGCAGGCACTGCTCCTTCGTCATCTCGGAATATTCGACCATGCGGTACGACGAGCCGAACTGCATCGGCATGCCGACCTTCTCGAACGGATCACGCTTCGCGCAGAGCTTGAGCGAGTACTCCGACTTCTGGAGGACATGGTAGCCGATGAACGCGGGGTCGGCGATCTCGACGAGCGGATTGTCGACTTGGAAGAAGAAGACCGACTTGATGCCGCGCGCCTTCATGTCGTCCAGCGCGCCCGAACGCTTGAGCGCGGCGAGAAGCCCGCCATGCCCGTCCGGGCTCATGAAGACGTGACCAGGGGCGTCGAGGATGATCTTCCCCTCCTTCGTCATGCCGGGCCACATGCCCTGCGTGAAGAAGAAGACGTCCTTCGGATTAAGCCCGAAGAAGTCGTTCTCCTCGAAGCACCGCTGCGTCGCCGCGTCGTTCGCCTCGCTCGTCATCACGTAGAACGGAATCGGCGCGCCGTAGCGAATCGTGCGCGCGAGAATCTTGCGCGCGTGGAAGTAGAACAGCGGCGCGCCCGTGATCGGGCCGATCGAATAGCAGCCCTTCGGGCCGTCGTACCCCAGGCGCGAACCCTGCCCGCCCGCGACGAGCAACGCCGCGACGCGACCGGCCTTGAGTTCCTTCTCGCCGGCGGCGACCGCCTTCGCGCGCGCCGCGCCCGCGAGTTCGGCGACCTTCGGCGCCGCGCCCTTCGTGGAGTCGAACGTGTCGCCGCCCGTCTTCAGCGCCGACGCGCAGCGCTTCAGGCTCTTCGGGTCAAGCGTCGCGATCTGCGCGAGCAGCTCCTTGCGTTCGTCCTTCGCGAGTTTCTTCCAATAGGCGAGCACGTGTTCCTGCCCGCACGACTTCAGCAGCTTTTCAGCCTCCGCGTAGTTCATCGTCCGTTTTCCTCTTCTTCACGTGCCCGTCACAGGCTCCGCGGCAGTTCCTCAAGCGAGTAGCACTCGATCAGGTCGCCGACCTGGAAGCCCTCGTAGCCCGCGAAGCACACGCCGCACTCCTGCTGGCCCGTCACTTCCTTCACCTCGTCCTTGAAGTGGCGCAAGGTCTGGACCTTGCCGTCCCACACCTGCGCCTTGTTGCGGAGGATGCGGTACTTCTCCTTCGCGACGAGCTTGCCGTCGTGCATCTGCGAGCCGGCGATCTTGCCGAGCTTGCCAATGTCGTAGATCGCCTTGATCTCGGCGTGTCCGAGGACAACCTCCTTGTACTCCGGCGGCAGCAAGTCGAGCATGCAGTTCTTGACGTGATCCAGCAGCTCGTAGATGATGCGGAAGGAGTTGATCCGGACTCCGTCGTGGCGCGCCTGCTGCTGGACGCCCGCGTCGTTGCCGATGTCGAAGCCGACGACGATGGCCTTGCCGGCGGCGGCGGACTTGACGTCCGTGAGCGAGACGTTGCCCGTGCCCGTTCCGATGATGTTCAGGGACACCTTCTCGGACTTGATTTCGTTCAGGGCCTGGACAATCGCCTCCAGCGAGCCCTGCGTGTCGGACTTGACGATCACGTTCAGCTCGCGCTTGCCCTCGGCGGCCATCGCGCGCATGAGCGCGTCGAGCGTCGCGGCCTTCGCGGTCGAGAGGGACTCCTCCTTCTTCTCCTGCGCCGTCTGCTCGGCGAGCGTGCGCGCGCGCTTCTCGTCGAGCATGACGCGGAACTCGCTGCCGGCCTCGGGCACGCCCGAAAGGCCCGTGCACTTCACCGGCATCGCCGGCGGAGCCTCCTTGACGCGCCGCCCGTGGTCGTCGATGAGCGCGCGCACCTTGCCGAAGTGCTCGCCGATGAGAATCGCGTCGCCGACCTTGAGCGTGCCGCCCGTGACGAGCAGCGTCGCGCACGGGCCAAGGCCCTGCTGAAGCTCCGACTCGATCACGAAGCCGTTCGCGCGGCGGTTCGGATTCGCCTGAAGCTCGAGGACCTCCGCCTGCACGAGGATGTTCTCGAGCAGCGACTCCACGCCCATGCCCGTCACGCCCGAAACGGGGCAGCAGATGATGTCGCCGCCCCAGTCCTCCGGCGTCAGGCCCTTCTTCTGGAGCTGCTGCTTGACGCGGTCGACGTTCGCCGTCGGCTTGTCGGACTTCGTGATCGCGACCATGATCTGCACGCCCGTCTGGCGGCAGACCTTGATGCACTCCTCCGTCTGCGGCATGATGCCGTCGTCGGCCGCCACGATGAGGACGGCGATGTCGGTGATCTGGGCGCCGCGCGCGCGCATCGCGCTGAACGCGGCGTGGCCGGGCGTGTCGAGGAACGTGATCTTCTTGCCCGCGATCTCGACCTGGTAGGCGGAGATCTGCTGGGTGATGCCGCCCGCCTCGCCCGCCGCGACGTGCTCCTTGCGGATGTAGTCCATGAGCGTCGTCTTGCCGTGGTCAACATGGCCGAGGAACGTGACGACCGGCGCACGCGGCTTCAGCGTCTCCGGCGGATCCTCCGGAATAAGGTCATCCGCGTCGATCGCCTTCAGGACGGGCTTCGCCGCCGCCTTGTCGCGCGCATGCTCGATCGTCACCTTGAAGCCGTACTTCTCCGCGACCTTCGTCGCGACGTCCGGTTCGACGCGCTGGTTGATGGACGCGAGGATCTTCAGCCCCATGAGGTCGGCGATCAGGCGGTTCGGCTTGATGTTGAGCTTCGCCGCAAGATCCTTGACGATCACGGCGCCCCGGATCGAGATCTCCTTGTTCGCCTCGTCGACGGAAATCCGGCTGCCCTGCTCCATCACCTTCGGCGCCACGCGCGGCGCGCTCTTGTCGAAGCCCTTCTGGCCCTCGCGATCCTTCCGGCCCTTGCGGCTGCCGCGCGCGGCGTCCTCCACGTAGATCGTGGGCTTCGGCGGACGCGGCTTCGGCGCGGACGCGACGGAAATCGAGATCGTCGCCGTCGGGCGCGCGCGCTGAAGCGGCTTGAACCCTGCGGCCGTCAGGCCCGTCTGCGCGGCGGAAATCGTCGGCACGACCTTCGGCTTCACGCCCGGCGCCATGCGGATCGTCGGCTTGGCGGCCGACGTCGGCGCGGCAGGCGCAGCCGCCACGGCCGGCTTGCGCACGTCCGCCGCCGGCTTCTTCGCCACCGGCGCGGCGGGCGCGACCGCCGGCATCTCGACCTTCTTGCCGTCCGCCGCATCGCGGGCGATCTTCAGGTGCGTCTCAAGCTTCGCCTTCTGCGCGGCGAAGAACGCCGCGTTCAGCTCGGCCACGCGCTTCGCCTTGGCGGCGCGCGCCGCCGTCGCATCGCTCTTCGGCGCATTCGCCAGCGCCAGCTTGAGCGCCGCCAGCTCGCCGTCCTCGACCGCGCTGACCGCGCTCGACACCTCGACGCCCGCCTTCTCGGCGACACGCAGGACTTCGGCGCTCGTGACGCCCGCCTCCTTGGCTATTTCACAGACTCGCATAAATCAGGCTTCCTCTCCCTCGTTCGCGTTCGCCGTCAGCTCGGCCACGGCCTTCGCCGCCGCATAGACGCCCTTCGCCGTCACCTCGTCGAGGCCCGTCGCCGCGATGAAGCTCGCCTCGTCCTCCTCGGCGATGCCGTCGACCGTCAGATAGCCCGCGTCGGCCATCTGCGTCGCGACGGCCGTCGAGACGGAGAACATCTCGGCAAGCTCCTTGATCGCCTCGGCCTTCTGATCCTCGAACGAGGCCGTCGCCATCGACTTCTTCACCTCGACGTGCCAACCCGTGAGCTTCGTCGCGAGCCGCACGTTCTGGCCGCGCTTGCCGATCGCGAGCGAATACTGGTCGGCCGCCGCGATGCACCGCACCGTGTTGGGCACGTCGGGATCGATCTCGATGGACTCGAGCTTCGCCGGGGCGAGCGCCTGGGCGACGTACTGGCGGATGTCCTCGTTCCAGCGCACGATGTCGATCTTCTCGCCGGAGAGCTCGTTGACGATCGCGCGCACGCGGCTGCCGCGCTGGCCGACGCACGCGCCGACCGGATCGACCGACTCGTTCGCCGTGCGCACCGCCAGCTTCGCCCGATAGCCGGGGTCGCGGCTCACGCCCATGATCTCGACGACGCCGTCGGCGATTTCGCTCACCTCCAGGCGGAACAGCGCCTCGACGAACTTGCCGTCGGCACGCGAGAGCGTGACGGACGGGCCCTTCGCGTCCGGATCGACGCGCTTGACGATCGCGCGGATCGGATCGCCGACCTGATACTCCTCCGTCGGGATGCGCTCCTTGCCAGGCAGCACCATCTCGACCTTTCCGACCGTCACGTACGTGTCGCGGTGGGAAATCGCCGAGACCGTGCCGGAGACGATGTCGCCGACGCGGTCGCGGTATTCGCTGAAGGTGTTCGTGCGCTCGGCCTCGCGAATCTTCTGGAGGATCATCTGGCGCGACGTCTGCGCCGCGATGCGCCCCAGCTTCGAGGCCGGCATCTCGACCTCGATCGTCTGCCCCTCCTCGACCGGCTCGCCGTGGTTGTAGCGCTGGGCGCGCGCCTTCGAGATGAAGCCGACGCCCGCATCCTCATCGGAGACGACGAGCGTGTCATAGACGTGGAGCGAAAGATCCTTCCGGTCAATGGCGACGCGCAGGTCGTTCGTCACGTTCGCATTCTTGCGGGCCGCCTGGGCCAACGCCTGCTCGATCGCCGTCAAGACGATCTCGCGGCTGACGCCGCGTTCGCTTTCAATGTGCTGCACGACCGCCAGCAACTGACTGTTCATCGCCATTTTTCGCTCCTTAATTTCTGTCAAAAATCAAAACGCGCCCCTCGGTCCGACCCGCTGGATCGCCGAAAAACAATGCGTAGAATACCCTATTCGGGCCGAAATGTCAATGCAGCCGCCGCTTACGCCCGCAAAACGCCGTTCGCGCGGCAACCGCGGGTGCCCCGATTGACGAAGGGAATCAAAAATACTCCTTGACCGCAAACTCGACCTGCTCCAGAAACATCCGCTTGAAGGCCGAAAGGTTGTTCTGCTCGTAGAACAGGAGAAGCGCGGCCCGATAGTCGTTGGCGGCAACTGTCCTGAACGAAAGCGGACAGACCCCACGCGCGACGAGCAGGGCATTGGACATCAGCCGACTCGTGCGCTTGTTGCCGTCCACGAACGGCTGGATGTAGGAGATCAGCAACAGCGTCAAGAACGCCTTCTCGTAGGCATCCGCCTTTCCATTGACGAGTGCGCACATGTCCTCCACGGCCTCGCGAATCTGCGACTCGACGTCCAGCGGACGGTAGTTCGTGCCAGAGATGCCGACCCGAACATGACGTAGGTTGCGGTCAACGCCAAGGCCGTCTATCAACACAGCGTGCACATCTTCCATTCGCGCCAGCGAGAGGTCCTTGAAATAGTCTGGGTGCGCGACGATCGCCTTGAGTGCCTCCTTGTGATTCAGGAGCATGATCGCCTCCTCGCGCCGCCGCCCCGACGCCTCGATCCGGTCTTTCAGAAGATTGACGGTCTCCAGCAACGTGTACGTGTTCCCCTCGATTTCAGAAGACTTCCAGCTCAAGTCGATTCCAAGCCGCTCCATTTCCTTGGCGTAGAGCACGCGCGGATAGTCGCGCACACGTTCCTTGAATGTCCGCTCGCACGATTCGAGAAACGCGCGCTCGTCAGCCGTAAAGATGTCGATTCTCGGCATCTCGTCGCGGATCAGCTCGAAATTGTATCCCGTCTGGACATGACGGGCGTCAAATTCGTTCGCGTAGTAGGACGCAAGATCGACCGTCCGAAGAAGGTGGGCTTTCGGCGTAATCGAGTAGACCGTCGAACGGCCCTTCCCCTCCACAGAGATCCAGTCGCTCGAAATGCCGTCGGACAGCGCGCGCTTGATCGTCGCCGAACTCACGCGAGTCGCAATTCCAGCCTCGACCTCTTGCCGCTTGGCGCGAGGGTGGTACTGCAAAAACTCAAGGATTTCGTCCAGCAATGTCATGGGGAACTTCCTTTTCGGCTCAAACGAAAGTCAGTATACCATATTTTCGGCTCGTCGTGAGCCGTATTTCAGGAGTTTTGAAGTCTCGGTGAGCCAATTAGCCGAGCCAGCCGCCGCTTACGCCCGCAGAATGACTTTCTTGACGAACGCGCGCTGCTTCTCGCGGTAGGAGTGGATGCCGACCGAGAGAATCGTCCCGACCGCGAAGAACGCGCTCAGGAGATTCGTGCCGCCGTAGCTGAAGAACGGCAACGCCATGCCCTTCGTCGGCAACGCCTTGCAGACCACGCCAATGTTGAACATCGCCTGGAAGAAGATGATGAAGGCCATGCCGATGACGAGGAACCGCCCGAAACGGTCGGACGCCTTGCGGGCAATGTAGACCGACAGCGCAAAGAACGCGCAGAAGAGCAGCACGACCCCCACGGAGTAGAGGATGCCAAGCTCCTCCGCGCCGACGGCGAAGACGAAATCCGTGTGCGCTTCGGGCAGATAAAGGTACTTCTGCATGGACTCGCCCAGACCCGCGCCCCAGACATTGCTGTTGCCAATCGCCGCCAACGCCTGGTTCGCCTGGTACGCCGCGCGCTGGGCCGCCGCGTCCTGCACCTGCGCGCCGACGTCAAGCTGCACGCCGAAGAACGCCGCGAGGCGCGCCATGCGGTTGGCGTTCGTCGCGACCTTGAAGACGAAGACGCCCACGCCCAGCAAGCCGAACGGAATCATGTGCCGCAACCGCGTGCCCGCGACGAACATCATGAGCGCGGCCGCACAGGAGACGACCATGAACGAGCCGAAGTCCGGCTCCAGCAGAATCGGGACTAGCAGCCCGCCCGCAAACGCGACGGGCCAAAACGCCCCCTTCCAGAAAAGCTCGACCTTCCACCCCAGGCGATCCAGCCACGCCGCGAGGAGAATCACGACCGAGAGCTTCGCGAACTCGCTCGGCTGAAGCCGCAGTGGCCCGACGGTAATCCAGCGGTGCGAGCCATTGATCGCCTTGAACCCGAAGACCGACCAGAGCAGGACGACGACGACCAGATAGAAGAGCCACGCCAGAACCATGTGATCCCGCCAGCGCCGATAGTCGAACAGCGCAACGCCAACGGCAATCACAAGCCCGGCCACAAGATAGGCGAACTGGCGCTTGATGAAGAAATAGGCGTCCCCCTGATGGAGACGCATCGCGTTTGCCGCGCTCGCGCTCGACAAAACGACAAGGCCCAGCGCCACGAGAACCGTGACAACCAGGCCAAGCCAAAACAGCGCCGACTTGCGCACGGCGAGCAATTACTGCTGCGCCTCGACCGGAAGCTTGATCGTCTGCCCGGCCTTGAGCGTGTCGCTCTCGCCGAGGCTGTTGAGCTCGCGAATCTCCGCCGCGCCCACGCCAAACTTGACGACGATCGACGTGATGTCCTCGCCCTCCTGCACCGTGTAGGCCATCGTCGCCGGCGCAGGCGCGGCAACAGGAGACGGCTCGGCCGCAGCCGCGTCCGAAGCCGCAGCCGCAGGTTCCTCCGCCGCAGGGGCTTCAACCGCCGGCTCGGCCGCCGGGGCCGCCACAGGAGCCGCCGGCGCGGGCTCGGCCTTCTTCTCAGCCGGCTTCGCGGCCTTGGCAGCCTTTGCGGCCGGCTTGGCCGTCGCCTTCGCACCCGCCTTCACGACCTTCTCCGCCGGAACCTTCAGCTTCTGGCCAACCTTGAGCGAATCGCTCGTCAGGCCGTTCATCGCCTTGAGCTGGCGAATGTTGATGCCGTTGCTGTAGGCAATCGCGCCGAGCGTGTCGCCGTTCTTGACGACATACTCCTTCGTCGCGCCCGCGTAGGCCGCCGCAGACGCCGGCTTCGCACCCTTCGTGCCCGCCTTGCGGACGACCGGCGCCTTCTGCTCGCCGACGTCGACCTTGCCGGGGATCTTCAGCTTCTGCCCGACGCGGATGAGGTCGGACGACAGGCCGTTCAGCCGCTTGATCGAGCCGATCGTCACGTTGAACTTCTTCGAGATCTTCGCGAGATAGTCGCCGTTCTGCACAATGTAGACCGTGTACTCCGGCTCGGCCGGCTTCGCCGGCGGCACAGGCTTCGGCGTCACGATGCACGCGCAATCGGACGTTCCGCACGCGCAGGGACTCGTGTGCTTCGTGCCGGCCGGGCACGCGCACTTCGGCGCCTCGGCCTCGACGACCTCGGCCTTCTGCTGGGGCGCGGCCGGCGTCGCCTCGACGGGCGTCGCGTCCTTCACCTCGTTCTGCGCCGGCGCGCCCGCGCGACGGTAGTCAGGATCCTTGCAACCGGCGACGACCGCGACGGCGGCGGCACCGAACACCATTCCGAGCTTCTTCATTCTGTCTTTCCTTTTTGGACGAGCCGCGCGAAGGCCTCCCCGCGCGCCCCGAAACTTTTAAACTGGTCAAAACTTGCGGTTCCGGGGGACAGCAGCACCGTCTCGCCCGGCCTCGCCTCGCGCCGCGCCACCTCGACCGCCCGTTCCAGCGTCCCGCAGATCTCGCAATCGACGGACGTCGCCCAGGCCTCCGAAAAGGCTTCCGCACAAGAGCCGATAAGATACACTTTTTCCGCCCGCTCTGTCAAGGCGGGCAGGGCCATTTTCGGATCGTCGCCCTTGGGCAGACCGCCCGCGATGAGGCGGACGCGCCCCGCGCACATCTGAACGCCCGCGACAAGCGCGGCGACCGACGTCGCCTTCGAGTCGTCCACGTAGCGGACGCCCCCCACTTCGGCAACCGTCTGGAAGCGGTGTGGCAACGGCGCGAACGCCACAAACGCCGCGCGAATCTGCGCCGCGTCCAGCCCCGCCGCGCGCATCAACGCCATCGCCGCACGACCGTTCGACCGCAGAATCGCGTTGTCGAAGTACGACCCCTCCAACAATCCAACATCCAAACTTCCAAACCCCTCCAAACCCCCAAACTCCCCAAACCCCGCCTTCGCAAATCCGAGGAGCTTGCGCTTGAGCGCGTGGTAGACCGCGACGGAGCCATGGCGGTCGAGGTGGTCTTCCTGGAGGTTCAGGATGGCCGCCGCCTCGAACGTGTCGGGCGGCAAGGTCGTCGTCTCAAGCTGAAAGGACGAGACTTCAACGACGGCCCAGCCCGGTGCTTCGTCCAGAAGGTCGCAGACGGGCCGCCCGTAGTTCCCGCACGGCACGGCACGGCCGCCCGCGCCGTTGATCGCGTCGGCGACAAGCTTGACGACGCTCGACTTGCCCTTCGACCCCGTCACGGCAAGAAGCTTCCAGCCGCGCCGCTTCAGTTCTTCGCAACCCAGCTGAAGCTCGCTCTTGACGGAAAGCCCAGGACTGGCGACGACGAGATCGTAGCCCTCGGCGAAATCGACGGCAAAGCCGCGACGGCGCAAGTCGGCCGCCGCCGCCGTGCCGCTCTTTCCCGTGCCGAGGACAAGCGCCTTCTTCACTTACTTCGCCTCGCGCACGACGTCCCGCCCCTCGTAGGCCGGCGGCACATAGCCGTGTTCCGAACCCTGCACCCAGAGGATCTTCTTGTTGCCGGGGATGTTGTTCCAGAGTTTGGCCAGCCCCGTCGGCGGGCAGCAGTAGTCGCCGAGGCCCGCGCGCGTGATGAACGTCAGGCACGTCGTGGGAATGCGCCGGGCGAAATTCGCCGCATCGTAGTAGCCCATCGACTCCGTCCACGGAATGTACCAGCCGTCGCCCGCCAGGCCCAGCGACCGATCCGTGCGGAGCTTGCCCGACGTGTACAGGTCGCAGCACCAGGTGATGCAGCTCTCGGCGCGCGTCACGCCCTCACCGCACGCGGCGGCCCAAATCGTCTGAAGCCCGCCCTGGCTGCCGCCGGAGGCGATGAGTTCCTTGCCGTTCCAGCCCTCGACCGTCTTGAGGTACTGAAGCGCGCGCTTGACGCGAAGAACCATGCCGTTGAAGTAAGCGACTTCGGGATCCTCGTTCTGCTTCGCGTCGAAGGCGTAAATCTTGTCGTGCGAGCGAATCTCCCACCGAAGTGCCTTCGTGTCCGCGTCCGTCGCGCCAAACGCGACGAGCTTCAGCCCGTGCGCGTTGATGTCGAGAACGATCTCGCTGTCGCCCGCCGACTTCGGCGCCGTGTGCGTGCAGAGGTCGCCGCTATAGCCGTGCGTCACGAGCCGCGCCGGGAACGTCTTCCCCTCCGCGACGGCCGTCGGGACGGACAGGTAGCCCGTGACGGGACGCAGCCCCGCGCAGCGGATCTCGATCGCGTAGAGCTTCGCCCGCTTGTTGGCGCAGGGAATCTCAATGCGCTCGGCCTTGAGCGGCACGCGATCAAGCCGCGCGAACTGCCGCGCCCAAAAGGCGTCGAAGTCCTTCGGCTCCGGATGCGTCGCCAGCGTCTCGACCGCCGCGCCCGCGCCGCCGTCGAAGAAGACTTCCCGCTTCGTGCGCTCGAAGGCGTTCATCGCCCGCTTGCCTTCGGGCGTCGTCGCATCGCCCATGAACTGCTTGTAGTAACGCTTGCCGGCCTTGTCCACGACCGCCGCGTAGAGCCGCACGAAGCCCGGCTTCTCGATCTTGGTCGCGTAGACGAACGGCGTCTTGCCGTCGAAGGGAACCTTGCCCTGCTCGACGACGCCGTCGTCGCCCGTCCGCTTCCAGTCGAGGAACCACACGCCCGGCGCAAGTTCGCCCACGTCCGTCGGCGTCACCGTGAACGTCATCGTCTCGCCGACCTTGTAGTCGATCGGACACTTGTCCGTCGTGCCTTTCAGCCAGGCCGCGTCAAGCGGACCCGCGCCAACCTGCGCCGCCACGAACGCTGCCACCACCAGCATCAATCGCTTCATCTCTTCGTTCCTTTCGTTTGTCGTGTTCGATGTTCTGAAATTGCCGTCAGCAGAAGCCGGCCGCCGCCAGCGCGGCTTCGGTCAGCCCCGGACGCGCCGCATCCTTCGCGAGATACTTGCCGACGACGTCGCCCTCCACGTTGATGCCGTCGCCGACGCGCTTCGCGCCCAGCGTCGTCTCGCGCGCCGTCGTGGGGATGAGGTCGACGCCCAGCCAGTCGTCGCCAAGCGCGGAAATCGTGAGCGACACGCCGTCGAGCGTGACCGAGCCCTTGAGGACGGACTGCGCGGCGAGGACACGCCCGCACCGCACGCGCAGCTGCACGTCGCGCCCCTTCGGCAGGATCGCCGAGACGACGCCGCACCCGTCGACATGCCCTTGCACGAGATGCCCGCCCAACGCCTCGCCCGCGCGGACGGCGCGCTCCAAATTCACCTTCGCGCCAGGGACAAGCTCCGCCAGCCCCGTGCGCGCCTCCGTCTCGCGCAGGACGTCGGCCGTGAAGCGCGAGCCGTCGCACCGCACGACCGTCAGGCACACGCCGTTGACGGCGACGGACTCGCCCGGCTCCAGCGGACGCGGCCACGGCACGTCCGCCGCGACTTCAAGGACAAGCCCGCGCCCGCGGCTGACGCGCTTGACCGTTCCGATTCGCTGCACGAGTCCCGTGAACATGGCGGACGGCGAAATCAGCCCTCGATCTTCTTCACGACGCTCGTGCAGGCCTTGAGCACGCCCGCGACGTCCGCCAGGTTCGACGGAATGATCATCGTGTTGTTCGTCTTCGCCAAGTTGCCGAACTGCGTCAGGTACTGCTGGGCAAGCTGCATGTTGACGGACTCAAGCCCGCCCTTCCCGCCGATCGCCTCGGCGACCTTGCGGATGCCCGTCGCCTGCGCCTCCGCGACAAGAAGGATCTCCTGCGCCTTGCCCTCCGCCTCGTTGATGCGGCGGGCGCGCTCGCCCTCCGACAGCGCGATCGCCTGCTGACGCTCGCCCTCCGCGCGGTTGATCTTCGACTGGCGCTCGCCCTCCGACTCGGCGATCATCGCGCGCTTCTCGCGCTCCGCGCGCATCTGCTTCTCCATCGCGTCGCGGATCGTCTGCGGCGGCGTGATGTTCTTGATCTCGTAGCGCGTGACCTTGATGCCCCACGGATCGCTCGCCTTGTCCACCGCCGAGACGATCGCCGCGTTGATCGACGTGCGCTCCTCGAAGCTGCGGTCAAGGTCGAGCTTGCCCATCTCCGAGCGCATCGTCGTCTGCGCGAGCTGCGTCGTCGCGAAGAGGTAGTTGCCGATGCCGTAGGAGGCCTTCACCGGATCCATCACCTGCACGTAGAGAATGCCGTCCACCGAAACGGCGATGTTGTCCTTCGTGATGCACTCCTGCGGCGGCACGTCGATCGCCTGCTCCTTCAGCGTGTGCCGATAGGCGATTCGGTCGATGAACGGGATGAGGATGTGGAATCCCGCGTCCAGCGTGCAGCTGTACTTGCCGAGCCGCTCGACGATGAACGCCGTCTTCTGCGGCACGACGATGGCCGTCTTCAGGACGGCGATGAGGATGACGAGGGCCACAAGGCCGAAGAACACAAGCGCTCCCATGGGGTTCCCTTTCTGTGATTTGTTTCTGTGATTTGTCTTGTCTGTTCGTTTGAAGCTTCCGGCTAGTCCTGCCGCCCCGGCGTGAGGAACGTCACCTTCCGGATTTCCGACCGGGGGAAGGTGCTCGTAATGCCGAGCGAAACCTCCACGACGATCGATTCGGACGTGTTCGAGACGAGGACGCCGCGATACGTGCCGCGCGACGTCACGATCTCGATGTCAGGCACGAAGATCCGACGAAGGCGAATGCGGTGCTGGGCCGTCCGCTGGTTCTGGACGTTCGAATGACGGATGAAGTCCGAATAGCCTTCCTTCGAGACGACGAGACGGTGTTCGCCCTCCAGCACGTTCTCGATGACGAACGGGTCGCTGAACTCGGCGTTCGGCACGGCGGCCTTCGTGACGCCCACCAGCCGCCCGTCCAGCGTGAGGCGCGCGCCGGGCGGCGCCGTCACGACCTCCAGTCGGCCCATGACGTTCGACAGGCGGAACTCCTCGCTCGCCGACGCGCCGTTCTCCAGCGTCACCGTCCGGGACTGCGTGCCGTAGCCGTCCAACTCCGCCCGAACGGCGTAGGGCCCCGGCTTCAGGCCCGCCAGCGACACGGGCGCCTTGCCCTCGAAGCGGTCGTTCACGTAGATGCGCGCGCCCTCCGGGACGGACGAGAGATGCAATGTGCCGGGAAGCCCCTTCAGGACGACGGGAAGCGTCTGCACGTCGCCCGCGTTCACGGCCAGTTCGCGAATCTCCTCCGCAAAGCCGTCCAGGCGGAACTTCACGACCGCCCGCCCCTTCGGCACGCCCGTCACCTTCAGCGGCGTCTGGCCGCGCACGATGCCATTCACCGTCACCTCCGCGCCCGCCGGCTCGCTCAAGACGTCAATCGTCCCCGACGCCAGCACCAGCCGCTCCTCGCGGACAAGCGGCTTGCGCCCCTCGAACTTGACGGTGATCACCTGATCCTGATAGCCCGCCTTTCGCAGACGGACGCTGTGCACGTCGCGCACGGACAGATGCGTGACGAGACGCGGCGTCTGCCCGACCGACACGCCGTCGATCTGGATGTCGCACCCTTCGGGCTCCGTCTTGAGGAGAAGAAGGCCCTTCTGCTCCCGCAACACCGAGTTCCGCTCGACGAACGGCCCTTCGCGCGTGTCGAAGAAGCGGTCGGAGTCGTCATAGCCCGAACAGCGGAACTTCACGTGATGCCGCCCCGGCGCCAGGTCATACAGCATGATCGGCGTCGTCCCCCGGTCTTTCCCGTCAACGATCACCGTCGCCCCCGAGGGGTTGGTCGTCAGGCTCACGCGACACGCGACCTGCGGCTCTTCCGCAAAGGCCGCCGCCGCCAGCAGAAGCCATGCACAGGCGAATCTCATCACTTGCCTCCTTTCAGGCGCTTCTCGACGTCAACCAGCTTGGCCGCCGCCTCCCGATTCCGGTCGTCACTGCGATCCGGCACGAGCTCCAGCAGGACGGACAGCTCGCGCTGCGCCGTCTCCCACTGCCGCAGGTTGATCGCGCGGTCGGCGAGGAAGCGCTGGTTCGCGTAGCGCACGCCCAACTCGCCCTTCGCCGCCTCCAGCCCCTGCCGCGCCACGACGGCGCACGCCGGCTTCGGATTGACCGTCTCCAGATAGAACAACGCCTCCTCGTAGGCCTTCACCGCGCCGAAGAGGTTGCCGTGCTGGACGTCGCGATCCTCCCACTTCGCCTGCCCGAGCGCCACGGCCTCCTCCGCCAGCGACACGAGCTTGTCGCGCGAATACTGCAACGCCCAGACGCCCAGCTGGTTCTTCGAGAACGTCTCCAGCTTCTCGCGAATCACGCGGAACGCCTCCGGCTCCTGCGTGTTGACGATGCGGACGACCTTCACGTGCGTCGCGTAGACGACCCGAAGCGTCCAGCTCTCAAGCGCGGGCGGATCGGGCATGACGCCCTCGTAGGCGCGATCAATTCCGCGCAGCGTCTTGTAGGCCAGGATCTCGTTCAGCTCGGCCAACGCCACCTCGTCCAGCCGCTGGCTCTTCGTGACATGGCGGTTTTCGGCCGGCACGTCATCGACCGTGACCTTGAGGACGCCCGACGACAGCGTCATCTCATAGCGGAAGATGCCCGTCGCGTTCGCCTCGACCTTCTCGTAGAAGACCTCCCGAACGGCGGGCGACTCGTCGGGCACGTCCTCGACAACCGCATCCTGCTTCGCGGGCGGCGCGACCAGCAGGACATAGACAGCCGCCACGCCCGCCAGGAACGCGAACACCCAGAGGACATTGGCGAACGGCGAGCGGCGGCGACGGGCGGCCGGGGCGGCCTCCGCCGTCGGCGCGTCCAGCCCCAGATCGACCGTACCGCCCGACGGGGCCGCGCCGCCGACGGCGACCACGCGGAGAACCGTCGAGCCGACCTCGATGACGTCGCCGACCGTGAGATCCGCCGGCGCACTGTCAAGGACGCGCCCGTTCAGCGACGTGCCGTTCGCGCTCGCAAGATCCGTCAGGCGAACGCCGCTTTCGCCCACGGCCTCGAAGAGACAGTGGTTGCGCGACAGTTCCTCGTCCGGAATGCAGATGTCGTTCGAGGACGAACGCCCCAGCCGAAGCCCGCCCGGCGGGACGGCAAAGCGCTTTCCGGCCAGCGAACCGCTGGCGATTTCAAGTTCGGGCCTCTGAGCCATCAGAAGAATCCTTTCATTGCCTGGCTCAGGACAGGCCCGAGCAAGATGATGAACACGGCAGGGAAAATGCAGAGAAGGAGCGGGCCGAGCATCTTCACGGGCGCTTCGGCCGCCTTCTTTTCGGCGCGGTCGAAGCGGCGCGCGCGGAGCTGGTCGGACTGGATGCGCAGGATTGCGCCAATGGAAACGCCCAATTCGTCCGCCTGGATGAGCGCAAACGCAAGCGACCGAAGGTCCGGCTGCCCCACGCGCACGGCCATGTTCCGAAGGGCCTCCCGACGCGACGAGCCGACCTGAATCTCCTTCGTCATCCGCAGCAGCTCCTCGTTGAGCGGATCAAGCCGCCGCGATCGGCACCCGCGCTGAAGCGCGCCGATGAAGTCCATGCCCGCTTCGACAGAGAGCGTCAGCAGGTCAAGGGCGAACGGCAACGCCCGCTGGATCGAAAGGTGTCGCCGCCGCCGCACGCCATAGAGCCAGAGGTCGGGAATGACCCAGCCGAGCATCAGCTGCAGGGCGACGAACTCGCGGCCGGAGAGCAGCCCCTCGAACCCCGCCTGCACGAGAAGCGTGTCCGCGCGCGCGACCGAGGCGGCGAACAGCGGCCGCCCGACAAGCCCGAAGAAATTCGGCGTCAGCGGCAAAAGCGCGCGGAAAACGAGCGGAATCGAGCGTTCCTGACGCCGCCCGTCCGCCAGCGTGACATATGTCACCTCCCCGGCGATGGACACAAGATACCAGACGAGGCCCGCCACCGCGAATGCCCACGCCGCCATCGTCGCTAGGGAGAGTATGTTTACGCCACTCATCTTGTCCTGTCTCTGAAGCGAGAAGTCTACCACATCGCCCGAACGATTGTCAATGCCCGCCCGCGCAGGACAAGGCCGCCCGCTACGACGAGCGCAGCGTAGCGTAGTCTTCGGGGGTGAGCGCCGTGTCGAACAGACCGACGTTTTCGTCGGCGTGTCGGCTTTCCAGTCCTGTGTAGACGAGGCTCGCGTCCTCGTACCGCTTGAACTTGTACACCGCGTCGTTCATCATCGGCCCGTTGAACACGTTCAGCTCGCAGAGCAATTCGAAGTCGCGTACCGTCAGGCCCGTCACCTTCTGGAAGAGCGCGGGCTCAAGCTGGGTGATGACGTCTTTCAGGCAGTATTCTCGGTTGTCGGTCAAATACATGAACACCGGAATGCGCGTCGCGAACTTGACCAGCTTCTCCTGAATCTCCTTTCGCTTGGACTTGAACTCCTTCTCCTCTTCCGAAAGTTCCTTCTTCTCCTTCGGCGTCAGCGCGTCGGCCTCCTTCTTTGCCTTCTTGACAGCCTCCGACTTGTTGATGATCGTGGAAATGTCCTCGTTGAGGCTGCGGAAGCCCTCGATGCTCATGAGCGCGCGCATCGCGTCCTCGTTCGCCATCAGGCGGCGCAGCGTGTCGTTGTCCACGTTCACGAGCAAGGCACTCTCCCACCGCCGGGCGAGCAGCGTGGCGGACGTCCCCGCCAGGGCGATGTCCAGCACCTCGCCCGCATCAATCTGGCGCATCGTGCTGCCGTCGTAGGCGATGACCGGCAAGAAGCCGATGAACTCGCCCACCTTCTTTTCCGGGTTGCCCTCGTCGACGTTCAATCGACAGGAATAGTCCGCGATCTGCTTCAACGCGCGGTCGAGCGCGAAATCGAACACATAGCATTCCCGCTTGAGGATGCGCCGCCCGCCGTCGTCGTCCGCCACCTCCCACGGGCTTTGCACACGGAACGCCGTCTGGAAGTACGTCTCCGGACTTTTCAGGTTGCGGAGCATGAACACGCCTGTCCATGGCTTGACCGTCACGCCTGTCGTCAGTTTGCCGCACGAGAGCGTAATCGTCCGCGTCGTGAGAGGATCGCCCATGGAACGCAACACGGGTTCCAAGGCCGCCGCACCAATCCCCGCGCCCGGCCCCACGCACACGTTGACGCGATAGTCGTGGTAGAAGGCGTTCTGCTTCTTCTTCAGCAAGTTCGCCATCGCCTCGCAGGACGCGACGTCCGGCAAGAACCAAAACGTGTGCGACAGCGCGTCCAAAAGCCGCGCGTCGGAGAACGGCATCGCCGGACGCCCCCGCCCCAGCTTCAACTCGTCCGTCGTCGTCTCCAGATACGATCCGCGAATCAGGTCGAGCCATTTCTGCACGTAGTCTTCGTGGTCGAACCGCGCCGCAGGCCCCGTCCCCTTCGCCGCAAAGAAGACGTTGAGGTCAAACTCGTCGAATTCGCCCTGCTGGGCGATTCGACGGATGGCGTCGGGGATCCGGTAGGCCAGCATCACCATGCGCGGCAGGGCGGCGTAGGGGTTCGGGCCGTCCTTCGCCTCGTTCCACACCGCCTTCGCCCGCTGCTCGTCGGAGTAGGTCCAGTTGTAGATCTGGTCTTCGATGAACTCGCCGGAGTTGATGGCGCGGAACGGCGTGCCGGAGAGGTAGAGGTAGTGCGCCGTCGTGATGGGCAGCCATGTCTCGTCAAGTGCGTCTTCGCGCCTGGCCTCTTCCGTCTCCACGCGCTCGTCGTCCTCCGCCTCGAAAAGTTTCTTTGCGCTTTCCTTCCAGGCGCCGAAGTGGTATTCGTCGAAGACGACGAGATCCCAGTTCGTTGCGTGTACCCATTCGTTCTTGGCCTTGATGCCGCCCGTCGCCTTGTTCTCGCCGAGAAAGTCCTGGAACGAGCCGAAGCAGACAATCGGCCGCGTCTTGTCGGCGGCGCGGTACTGTGCGTCGATGTCCGGCTCGGCGGGCGTCGGCGGACGGGCGATGAACTGCCATCCCGCGAAATCGATGTGCGCCGCCAAATCTTCGCGCCAGGCGGTCTGCACGGCCGGCTTGAAGGTGAGCACGAGTACCTTCTTGAATCCCATGCGTTTCGCCAGTTGGTAGGTGGCGAACGTTTTGCCGAAGCGCATCTTCGCGTTCCACAGGAATTTCGGAATGCCCCCGCCCGACTCGGCGACGGCGGCGCGGTAATACGCCGCCGTCTTCTCCACGGCCGCCCGCTGTTCGGGACGCATCACGAACGCCGCCGTCCGCGATGCCGCCGTGACAACGCCCGTCTTCAGTTCGAGAATGGCGGCCTTCACATCGTTGACCGTGCAGTTGTACCATTCGTTCGTGTCGTTGCCCGCACCCAGCGTGTGGAACTTCCGCCGGCGGAGAATGCGGTGGACATCATGGTCGGTGAACGCCGAACCGTCCTCTCGAATTGCGCTTTCCGCGAGAAGGATCTTCGCCTTCAGCCCTGCCGTGTGAAGTTGCTCGGCGACGCGCGTGCACACATCGCGCACGGTGTAGCCGATTTTGAGGTAGCCCGCGTGCGTGGCCACCTGCGGCAGCGCATAGGCGTAGATTGTCGGCCGCGCCTCGGCGCGTCGTGAAACGTATGCATCTAATTGATCAGCCATTTCTGCTCCTTGTTGATAAAAAGCCCCTGTTTAACGCCCCCACCGTTTTGCGGGGGCGGCTGCGCCCGCTTCTTCCCCGTTTTGCCGGGGCGACTGCGCTCGCCCCTTCCCAGTTTTACGAGGGGCGGCTGCGCCCACCCCCAAAATTGTGCTATAATGCCGGGTATGGCACGGCTTTTCGGATTCGATTACAAAACGCCGTTTTACTACATGGTCACGTTGAAGCGGCTGAACGGCCTTCTGCCCCTTTCGCAGATTGGCCCGGAGGGGCTTGTCGAAAATGAAATCACAGCCGCGTTCAATGCCGTCATTTCCTCGTTCCACCGCACGTGGCATTGCATCAACGCCATAAACTCCTTTGTGGTGATGCCCGATCACATCCACCTGCTCATTCGGATTCGTGATGTTCTGCCGCGCAAATCCCTGCCCATTCTCGTGTGGCAGCTCACCCGCGCCCTCTCGCGGGTCTATTGGGAAATCGTCGGCCGTTCTGCGGAGGGTGCCCGCCCCATCTTCTCCTCCGAATGGCATGATTGGATCGTGAAAAAGCGCGGGCAGCTTGAAACCTTCCGCCGCTACATTGCGGAAAATCCCGCCCGCGCCTGGCTGCGCCGCGCCAATGCGCACTATTTCGGGCGCGTTTCGGAAGTTGATTTCTGTGGCCGCCGCTGGTTCGCCTACGGCAACGCCGCCCTCCTCGATCTGCCCGTCGTCCAGCCGTTCAAATGCTCGCGGTCGCTCGTCAAGGATTCGCCCGAATGGAATGCTTTCACGGCGGCGGCCGCGCGCATCGGGCCGGGCGGCGCCGGCGTCGGCACGTTCATGAGCCCCTGCGAAAAGGAATGCGGCAACGCCATCGTCCGCGCGGGTGGAAGCTGGATCGTCCTTTCGCCTGAAGGCTTCGGCCCGCGCTGGCATCCGCCACGCGAGAAGGAACGCTTCTGCGCGGCCGGCCGAATGCTCTTTCTCTCGCTCTATGAGGCGATGACGCGCCAACCGACGCGCGCGGAACTCTACCACCGTTGCCATGAAATGATCGACCTCGCCATCACTGGGCTTTCGTAAAAGGCCGCCAGGTGGAAAGCGCCAGTGGAGAGTGCTTCGCGCCGTTTGGGCACTGCCGTGGACGGGCGGCGGCACTGCGCCGCCCGCAAGACGCGCCAGTGAAGTGCAAAGCACCATTTTGGCGCGTCCCTTGCGCTGCCCCAGCCCATTCTCCCCGCCGTTTTGAGGGGGGCGGCTGCGCCCGCCCCCGTAAAAATCTCCCGCCCACCTTCCATTACTCCAT
>CAZWQY010000008.1:48160-82747 GCA_964636295.1 uncultured Lentisphaeraceae bacterium
GGGGCGGCTGCGCCCGCCCCCGTAAAAATCTCCCGCCCACCTTCCATTACTCCATTGGCCTGATCATGGATTCGATGAACGCGATTTCTTCTTGCGTGAGACCATATTTGGCGTACAGTTCCTCATCCGTCCATGGCTTCGAGAAATCTTGGAGGGGGACGAATTGATAGACTTTCTGCGTTGCGTCTTGAGAGATTTTCTTCAAAGACACCAAAAACCGAAAGAACCTTGTTTTTATATATGAAAGCACATTCCTTGTACGTTGTTCGCTCTTAAAAGGCCCGATTACAATATATGTTTCAGTACAGCAAGTCCCTGTGTCTCCAAAAATTGGTTTGTTCAATATCTGATGCGGGAAATCGTCACACGCGCCATATGCCTTTGTTATGAAAATCTTGTATTGTTCAACCCAATTCAGATTGCGCAGCAACTTGTTTAGAGGATAATACGCCGTACCGCCTCTTTGGTAGAGGAGCGCATCGCCCTTCGCGCAATTACCTGTTCCTGTAATGTTTGTCGGCAAGCCGAATGGTCGACGCGAGCTTACAAGAGTGGAAAAACTCTCCTCGTTCGCATCTGAAACCTTTTTGAGAATCGATACGGCTTCATTGCGGCGAATAAACACATCGGTGTCGCCAATTTTCATATACCGGCTTTGCTTTGAAATAATCCCCTCCGAATCATGCGTAACAACCATGCATTTTCCGCGATTGTCTCTATTCCAAAGAAAATAACATACACCTCCTTTGATTTCCACGCCATTCCCGAAACAGTCAGAAGCATTCAAAAAGTCGTGCAACTCGCGAATTCGTGTATCGGCAATCATTTCACTTCTGAAATCGTCCAATCCCTTGCCGCCAGCAAACCAACGAGAAGGCACAATCATAGACAAGTACCGGGGATTCAACTTTTTGGCTTGCTGAATAAACAAATGATAAATCGGTGTTGCACTGGCGCTGCTACCTCCATCGCTCAGCTGGTACGGCGGATTGCCGATGATGACATCAAACTTCATATTGAAAATCTCTTCAGGGTGGAGGGTGTGGATGAATTCATAGGCGTGGGATTCCTGCGTGTCCGCGCGGAGGTACTCCTGTTCGGACGCGCCGCAGAATACACACTTGCCGCCCTTCCACGTGTGGGCGGTGTCCTTGAAGCGAATGTTGCCCTCGGCATTCGGAAACGCCGCCACGGAATAGCGGCCGTTGGCGCATTTCGAGCAATACACGCTCCGCCGCGACAGCAACGAGGTCATCTCCGTGATGGCCATGCCGTAAAGCTGATTTTTGAAAATGTGCTCGACCCGCTTCTGCAGATCGGGAATCTCCTCGGCCAGCCCGACGATAAGCCGCTTGGCAATCTCCCGCAGGAACACACCCGTCTTGCACACGGGGTCGAGGAAGGTGGCGTTTCTGTCCCGAAACAGTTCCGGCGGCAGCATGTCCAGCATCGCGTTGACGACGGCGGGCGGCGTGAACACCTCGTCGTTCGAGAGGTTCGCGAGGCACGACAGGACATCAGGGTTGTAGTTCTCATTCATGTTCCTGAACCCTCCAATAATCAATGGGCGGATACTCCCGCGTCGGCGCGGGAATCTGCCGCGTCGTGTCGTCGGGGTCGGGCATCCAGTTCACGGACGCATTCGCGCCGCCGAAGAAATCGAACGTCTGGTCGGAAGTCTGGCCCTTCTCGCCCTGCGCCAGCAGGACGTCGAGCCGGAAGTCGCGCCGCTTGACCTTCGTTCCCGTCACGAACGACCATTCGGCGAAGACAATCGGCGAACCGTCCTGCTGTTTGAGCGTGAGCGCGTCGCCGCAGAGAATGTTGTGCGCAAGGATGTGACGGACGGCTTCTCGGCACGCCTCCCGCGTCTCGTCCTTGCACTGCGCGGCGTACGCCGCGTCCCAGATGCCAAACAGGCGTTCGCGGCAGGCGGCGGCGTTGTCCGCAAGCAGTTCCACGCCGTAGATGCTCGTCACCGCGAGAATCGACCACATCTCGAAATCGCTTCGCGCCCCGCCATACCGCCGCGCAACCTCCGCCAGTTTGCGGCGCAGAATCTCGGCGAGAAAATTGCCATCGCCACAGGCCGGTTCGAGAAAGCGGCTTTCAATTCGCACGGTCTCGTTCGCCACGAGATCCAGCATGGCGTTGACCTCCCGCTCGGCGGTGAACACCTCGCCGTAGTCCGCCACGCGCCGACGCGACTTCACCTGCCCGGACGGCGTCGCCGCCGTCCTGTCCTTTTCTGCCGCCATCACTTTCGCCGCGCGTCCCTGCCGACGCGCCGCCTCCGTCTGCCGCGCCCCTGCCGTCGCAGACCCCGTGCCCATGCATGAAAAAAGGCGCGCTTCCTCTTTCATACACTCAAGGGAAGCCCTACCACAGGCCCATCACGAATACATGAAAGAGGAAGTGCGCCCATATGGGCGCACCCCTACTGACATGCCGTTCGTGATTGAAAATGGTGGTAGTATTTCCCTTGAACGACTTGTTAGCGTTGATGCTAAATTGTTCTTCGGCGCGGCGGATTTCTCCCCGCCGCGTCCGGCCCCGCGCCGACGGCCTCGTCGCCGTGCGCAGAACGCCACAAATTATACCATAAGATGACAGTCCGCGTTTCGGTGATTTGGTATAATGCGCTCGCTCCTATGCGACATTCTCCTGTATTCTTTTTTCACGGGCCGAAGGCGAGGCGTGCCTGATGCGGGCGGAAGCCGTCACCTCGCTTCTCCTCCTTCTCGCGGGCGTGTCGACGCTCGCGTGGCTCGCCGCGCTCCTGCACGAGAGGGGCGTGCACCCGCTCCGCGACCTCGGCAGCCTCTTGAAAGGCCAGCCGATGCCGGGCCGTCTTCTCCTGGCCGCGTTCGCCGCCGCGACATGGCTCTTCGCGGGCGCGAAGCCGAGTCCCCGTCCCGACACGAGTTTGCAGACTCGTGCCGGGACAGACGGCGGCGCAGACGCGGGGACGGAGCCGGATTCCGCCGCGCCGACTGGCTCGTCCACGAACGCCACGCGGACACTGACGGCGGAGGACTTCGCGCGCGGGTTCGTCCTGACGCGCGTGGGGACGGGCGAGGCGTTCGACTTCGCCGCGCCACCCGGTGCGACCGTCTGCGCCGGCTGGGAGGCGCGCGGCGCGGCAACGGACTGGACGTACCTTTCGTTCTCGAACCGGGCGTTCCGCGTCGGCGCGGACGCGGTCTCCCGCTTCCGCGTCTTCTCCTACGGGAAGGTCGACCTTCTCGCCTCCCATCCCGACACGGGTTTGCAAGTTCGTGAAGGGATGGACGGCGGCGCGGCGGGCCGCTGGCTCGCGCCGCTCCGCGCGACCCTCGGCGTCGTGCCGCGCGTCAACTGGCCGCGCATCGCCGGAAACGGGCGCGCGGCGTCGCCCGACGAGCTCGCCCCCAGCCGCTTCTGGCACTTCGTCACGCCGTCGAACACGCTCCAGATAACGTGGCGGAACGTCCTCCTCGGACGCCGCGCGGAATCCCCGGTCTCGTTCCAGCTGGAGCTGTGGCCGAACGGACGGCTCGTGTACCGCTACGGCCTCTCGCGCCTCGGCGAAGGCGCGGCCCTGTCGGACGGGAGCGTCACGAACGTCCTCGTCGGCGCGGCGCTCGGCGGCCTCGCCTGGACGACGAGCGCGCTCCCGACGAACGTCACCTCGCTCGCGTTCCATCCGCTCGCGGCCGAGGACGCGCACGACCCCGACCCCGACGGCGACGGACTCTCCACCGTCGACGAGCTCTTCGTCCACGGCACCGACCCCCACAGCCCCGACACGGACTGCGACGGGCTGACGGACGGCGAGGAGCTGTCCGTGTTCGGCACCGATCCGCTCGATGCCCATTCACTCGGCGGCCCGTACAGCGACGGCCTCGCCCTCAGGCTCGGCGACGCCGACCCGCTCTCGTGCCCGGAGGGATCGACGAACACCGTCCTCGAGCACGTCTTCTACTCCGGCACGACGAACGGCGCGTTCGCCCTGCCGCAGCCGTCGGAAGGCATGGCCCTCCTGCGCGTCTCCGTCTCAGGGTCGGGGACGGGCGACCTGATCGTCGGCGGCCGGGTCGTCCCGCTCGTCGCGCGGCGTCCCCCCGCGACGGCGAGGGGAGGGCCGCCGCGCGCCGCCCCTCCGCCGCCCCGCCCTCTCCTCGTGCAGATCGCGAAGGGCGAGACGCTGCCCGTCTACGTCCGGGGCGACGGTCTGCCGGACGTCTCGCTCAACTCGGACGACTTCGCGTTCGGCGTCCTCCCGTCGCCCGGGGCCCTCGGACACGTCAACTTCCCCAACACCGTGGCGACGGCGCCCTGCATCCACGACTTCAACGCGCGGAAGGCGTCCGTGTCCCTTCCGACGGGCCGCGACGCGGAGCTCCTGGCGTGCACGTGGCAGGGCTGCGACGGCGTCGAGGTCGAGAGCCGCCCGCCGAGGGCCGCCACGGTCACGGGGAAGTTCTCCGCACGGGAGACGCGCGGACTCTCGTACACGCTCTCACACCCGCAGTACCTGTTCGGCAAGACGACCTACGGCCAGACCGTCCGCTTCTGCCCGCGTCCACCCGACCCCGACCCGGACGACCCCAAGCCCGACCCGCCGTGGTATTCGGACGGCGAGGGGGACGACTCCACCAGCGGCGACGACGGCCGAGAGGAACGCTGGTGCTGCCACTGGGGCGCGTGCGGGGAGGGCTGCGCCTGCGGCTGTGATTGCGGAAGCCGGGACGGCGGCTCCGACCAGGCGGACGACGCCGACTTCAACGCGCGCTGCCCCGAACATGGCGTGCCCTGCGAGGACTGCGCGCCCCGCCACGCGGAGGCCTACGCGGATGCCGTGCGGGATGTCCCGCGCCTCGGCGGTGTCCTCTACATCCGCGACCCGCCGCGCGACGAGATAATCCGCCTCGACGTGCCGACGGAACACTGGAACTGCTGTCCGTGCCCCAGCCACTGGACGAACCACGTGGGCGTCGCGTACAAGTCCTGCCGTCTGCGTCTCCTCGGCCCGAACGGCCTTCCCTTCAGCAGGACGGAGACCTCGTGCGACGTCCGCCTCGCGGGCGTCCGTCCGAGCGCGTCCGTCGGCGACGCGACGCTCGCCTTCTCCCGCAACGGGGAGATCTACCGGCAGTACGGCAAGACCGTGCTCGGTGTCGCGATCAAGGGCGACGGCGGCGTCGACCTGGCCGTCCACAACACCTTGAATCACGATTTCGGCTATCCGATGACGGTTTGTACGAACGCCTGGAACGCGCCGATCCTGCGGCTCGTCACGGACGTCAGGCTTCCGGGCGGGCAGATGCACCTTGAGCTCGCCGACGCGACAGGGCCGTTCGCGGTCTGGTACTACGACCGGCGCACGGGGGGACACCGCCGGCTCCTCGACGCGGACGCGGCACCCGTCAGGGACTTCCCGATGGACGCCTGGAAGGCGCTGATGCGGCGTGCGTCCGACGGCGACTCGGCCGAACTCCCGGTCTACGTCACCTCCTCCGCGCTCGGCGCGGTCCGCCTCGTGTTCCGCTACTGGAACGTGGTCGACGGGAAGTTCGTGCAGGACGAGGCCGTGCAGCGCGTCACGTCCGTCCTTCCACCGCTGCGGCTCGACGTGAACCGCGACGGCGCGATCGACGGCGGCGACTCCGCCGCCTGGCTCGACGGGCGGACGTTCCGCTACTGGGTCAACGAGGACACGGCCAGGGGCGACCATATTGTCCCCGACGGAAACTACACGACGGCGAATGCGTCAGACCTCGTCGTCAACGGCACGTTCGACCTGATAAACTTCTTCCCCGTCGCCTTGGACTTCGGGAAGTTCAGGGCGGCATGGGGCGATCGCGTCTCGTACGAGGTCAAGCCCGAATGGGGCGGCACGAACTCGTTCAACTTCTGCCTTGCGGACGTGCCGTGGAACGCCGCCGGCTCCGTGCAGACCTCGAACGCCACGACCCTTGCAGGACAGCCGTTGTCCTCCGCATCCCTTGTCGCGCTGCCGGCCGGGGGCGTCGAGCTCCCGCACTCGGACGTCGGCCGGTTCTCGGAGGGCTCGGGACTCATGGTGTGCGAGGCGAAGTCGTCCCATGTGTCGATGCGCGTGGACATCAAGTTCGGCGGGGAGCTGCTGTATTCGCACTCCGTCCCGATGGCCATCCTTCCCGTGAAGCAGATGTACAGCTGGATAAACGGCCGTCATCTATCCGGAGACGGCGTCGTCCGCCCGACCGCGGTTCACCGGACATGGGATGAGCGGAACACGAAATCCCTCATCTTCCTGCACGGCGCAAACGTCAGCGAGGAGCAGGCCGAGCAATGGGGCGACGTCCTCTTCAAGCGTCTGTGGGTTTCCGGCGTCCACGCCGACTTCTACAACGTCGACTGGCGAGGCAATATCGGAGGCGCGGCGAACTACCACGAGAATGCGTCCAACGCCTTCGTCGTGGCCAGCCGGCTCGCCCCGATCCTCTCGGACATCCCCGGCGAGAAGGTGATCATGGCGCACTCTCTCGGCAACATGGTCGCCTCGTCGATGATCCAGGACTACGGGCTTCAGGTGTCGAAGTACATCATGTGCAACTCCGCCGTCCCCGCCGAGGCGTACGATCCGAGCGTGAACCTTCGGGTCCCGCAGCTCGTTCACCCCGACTGGGAGAGGTATCCGACGAACTCGTGGGCGGCGAACTGGCACACGCTATTCAAGGACGACGAGAACGACGACAGGCGGCTCATGGGATGGTCGGGCCGGTTTTCCAATGTCCTGGACAAGGCGGTCAATTTCTATTCGGCGGGCGACGAGGTTCTGGAACTCGTAGCCGACAACGACGTTGGAATCCTGACCGGGATAACAAGTTCGCTCGCGCACCACGCCTGGCACAAGCAGGAACTGTTCAAGGGGCGCGGCCTTGGCGTCGGCATGGGCGCGACGGACTGGTCGGGCTGGAACGTCGAGGAGAACTGGCTTGGCGTCGACAAGATCCCGGTCGCCGAGGCGTTGAGGATGTCGGACGCCGACTTCAGGACGAACACGGTGTTCTACTGCTATCCGCCGAGCATGAATTCCACGAACATCAACCTCCTTGCCAGGGGGGCGCATCTCGCGTTGGGCATCCCCGCGCTGACGCCGGCGGCTGGCGCGACTGACCTCTCGGACATTCTTGACCAGGAACATAATTTCAATCTTGACCTGACAAATCCTGGGATCGAACATCCTAATGGATGGCCAAGTAAGTCAAGTTATCCAAATCGCTGGCTTCACTCGGACATGAAAGATGTGTCTTATTTCTTCAACTTCAAGTTCTATGAGAAGGCAATAGAGAAAGGTGGGCTAAAATGAAAAGATGCGTTGTCGTAGTACTGCTGGCCATCGTGGCCACATCGACTTTTGCCTTAAGAAGAGACACGGCATATCTAAATGCCAGGAGGACTGGTGCCATGGCTAGAATGCAAATACACATTGTGGACGATTTAGGCTGCCCTGTCCCAGATGCTGAGGTAAGTGTATTCCTGGGAATGAATTTCCGTCCTAAAGGACACCATCTCAAGGGCGTAAGCGACACGAACGGCGTATATGTTGCCGAGGGGAAAACCTGTGGGGATGAGGTTGTCATAGATGTCGCCAAACAGGGGTATTACCCTTCTGTCAAGAAACTGTGTTTTGCGAAGATGGGGGACGAGCATGATGTCGAGAATGGCAAATGGCAGCCATTCGGCGAAATCGAAAACATCACCTTAAGAAGAATTGTAAGCCCTATTAATCTCATTGCCTTTGACAAGTTGATTGATATCGCCCAGACAAACGCCTGGCTCGGATTTGACATGGAGAAGATGGATTTTGTCAAGCCAATTGGAAACGGGGACTACGCAGATTTTGAGGTCAAGGCTGAATGGGATGGATTGCCTGCGTGGAAAAGTATGAGCTGCAGCGCTGAAATCCGTTTCCTGGGGGATGGGACAGGTGGGTGTTATGCCAGGAATGTATCGGAGAGTGCGTTTCCATATATATATAGTGCACAGCCCGATTCCCCATACTCGGAGCGAATGGTTCGCATAGTTGATCGCAACGGAGACCCACACACAACAAAAATCCCATTCGCAAGGGGGGCTGCTCTTGTGACTCGGACTCGGTGCATAATGGATGGGAACGATAAAGTCAAGGCAGCAAATTATGGCTGCATAAGACGGCTTGGAATTGGCCCAAGCCAGCGCGGTGTCGCCCTATTGCGCCTAACTTATGTTTTCAACCCAACTCCGAACGACACCAACCTTGAACCGATGCGATAAAAGATCCTTTGGATCGGACGGGCGGCGCAACCGCCTCCCAACACCGCGATGGCGAAACAGCCCTTCACGGCAAAAACCTCGTAGTCGTTAACGCCCTCTCGCTTAAGTCAAGACAAGAGCGGGTTCGGACGACGCGGATTCTTCTTCCAGGTCGTTGAGACAGTTCGCCCGTTCAATGCGCTTGCCCTTTTTGCTTTCAAGCCGCACGTGCAGGTCAATCAGCTTTCGCGCAGAACCTGCAATGGACTGCGCGCGCGGCGCATCGACAAAGACGCCGCGCGCTTTCATGTAGGTTTCCTGAAGCTTCGCCAGAACGTCGCCAATGTCCTCGAACGTCTTGAGGAAATCGTTGGTGCGCTTCAGAAGTTCGCGTGCCGTGTCGACAATCGCCTGTTGGTTGCGGGCCTCCTTCTCGTGCTGCCACGCAAGATACACGAGGCGCAGATACGCCAGAAGCGTCAACGGCGTGATCAGGACGACGTTGTTCTGCGCGGCGAACTGCCACAGGGACGGCTCAGCCTGAAGCGCGGCCATCAGCGGTGCCTCGTAGGCCACGAACATCGCGGTAATCGGAAGATAGTTCCGGTCCCGATGCTCCTCCGAAAAGACCTTGGGATATTTCTTCTTCGCCAGCTGGTCTATTTTCTGGCGGACGCTTGCCACATGCGCCGCAAGTTTCTCGGCCTTGGTCTTTTCGTCCTTGGCATCCATGTACTCCATGTACGCCGTCAGGCTGACCTTGCTGTCGATGACGAGCCAGCGATTCTCCGTGTCGCAGACCTGCGCGTCCGGACGATCGCTGTCCGTCCCCTTCTGGAGGAAGAAGTTCACGTTCTCCTCCAGTCCCGCCTGCCGTAGCTTCTCGGCCAGGACCTCCTCGCCCTTTCGGCCCTGATAGCGCGTATTGGACGACAGGGCGTCCGCGACGCCGCTCAGGCTGTCGGCGATTTTGCCAATGGCCTCGACGTGTCCGCACATCGACTTCTCCAGCGACGCATTGCCGTCCTGCGTCTTCTGCGCAAGTTCCTGAAGGTGGAGCAACTGGTCGCGCAACGGCTTGACGACCTGCTCCATCTGCGTCTTGTTGAAGAGCGTGAGGTCGGCCTGCTGCTCCTTCATCTTGGACGCGGCCAAATTTCCAAAGTTCTCGCGCAGGGCCTTGACGGTCTCGGCGAACTTCTTCTCCGTTTCGGCAATGAGCCGCTCCGTCGTGACCTCCTTGTCGCGAAGCGCCTTCTGGCAGTCCACCTCCTTGCGCGTCAACGCGGCATCACGCTCCGCCAGCAATTTGTCACACGCCTCCTGCCGCGTCGCAAGGGCCTCGGCGCAGGCCCGCTCCTTCTCGGCAATCGCCGCCGCACAGGCCGCATCCTTCGCGGCAAGCGCATCTCGACACGCCGCCTCCTTCTCGGCGAGAAGCCTGTCGTACGCCTGTGCGCTATCTGCCAACCGATCGTCCCTCGCCTTATCGCGCGCGAGAGAAACCGCCCGCTCCTGTTCAAGTTCAGATTTCAGCCGCACGGCTTCGACCGCGCTCGCGTCGAAACGCCCCCTCGACTTGATCAGCAAAAACGCCAACGCCAGCGTCGACAGCAGCAACGCGATGGACAAGATGCCAAGAACAACCATGTCTCCTACCTCTTCCTAATTTCTTTTGTTTTTCCGATTTCAATCAAATGGCTCTTGCAACGTCAGCGCGACTTGGGGCGCGCCGTTGCGCGGGGAGCCGTCCCCGTCTTCTTCGGCACAGCCTTCTTCGCCGCCGGCGCCGCCGACTTCTTCTTCGCGGGCTTTGCCGGCGCACGCGCCACGGGCTTGGGTGCGGCCTTCTTCGGCGGCGTGATGCGCGGCGTCAATTTCGGCGCGGGCGAAACGACGGGCGGTGCGCCGTAGGCCCGAACCATCGTATCGACGCGTCCGTAGAGGACTTTCTGGAGATACGGGTCGGCCTGCCTCAACCGTCCCGCGCGCTGGTCGAGATCAGACGCGGGGCGCGTCGTGAGGCCCAGCTGACGGCGCACGGACGGCATCGCGAAGAGCATCCCGCACCGCTTCCGTCCCCGATGCTTGTAGCAGTGCCACTTGTTCGGCGCGCCATAGGCGACATGGCTATGGCAGACGACGCGATGGTCAGCCAACCGGTACATGGCCTGCAGTTCCTTCACCAACGTACGAATCGCGCGAATCTGCGCGAGCGGCATGACCTTGTCATGGTGTCCGACGCACTCGATGCCGATGGAATACTTGTCGACGTCTTCCTTCCCGTTCCACATCGAACGCCCCGCGTGGAACGCCTCGCGGTCACGATCGACAATACGATAGATCGATCCGTCCTCCGTGACGCAGAAATGGCATTCGCCACGGTCGGAAAGCTTGTTGAGGGAACTGCGTGCCGGGGCTTCGGTCGTGTGCAGAACGATCAGTTCCGTCGATGCGCGAACCCGCCGCTCCGGATTGCGCGGCGAACGGTAGCGGTTCGAGGCATCGACGCCGAATGCCGTCGCTACGGAAAGGACAAGTGCGAGAGCCGCCAGGGCGCCTCTCCGCACGTCGCATCCTTTCCCAAAGGTCATGCCGCCCCTGTCCTCCGCGCTCGCCCCACGCGCGAGGCCCTCGGTCAGAAAAGCCCGATCCGCTCGCCGCAGAGGACGCGCGTCTCGAGGCCTTCGGCCGAATTCCGGACAAGATCCAAGTCAAACGCCACGGCCCCGGCGGACGCGACAAAGACGACCGTGGAGCCGCCGAACTTGAAATACCCCTTTTCATCGCCCTTGGCGTGTTCCGTGCCCGAAAACGTCTGGACGATCGTCCCGACGCCGAACGCCCCGACGTCCACAAGCCAGAAGTCGCCGAATGCCGCCCGCCCCTTCAGGATCTGCCGCTCGTTGTCGGCATAGACATCGGGATGGCGCAGAAGCGCGATGGGATTCACGGAATGGTACAGCCCCGGCACGACGCGCACCGGATCCGCCGTCCGACAGTCACAGGGAAAATGGAAGCGGTGATAGTCAACCGGCGCGAGGCGAATGACCGCAATGTCGTAGCGGCCCGCCGGCGCAGCGCCATCGAAGACCGTGCGCAAGGAGCGCGTCGCGCCCTTGAGCGGGAACGGCAAATCGGCGTCGGCATTCAGAAAGAGGCGCAGACGACCGTCCGCCGGGCTGACAAGGCCCTCGCCGACCGGCCGCGCACCCGGCTTCAGGCGGCGCGTGAAAAAGTCGTTGAAGGACGCATAGTCCGCAAGCGGCTTCTCGGCCTCCTCCCAGCGACAGCCAGGAATCGCCGCCAAGGCCGCGATGTCCTTTTTCGAGCGCGGCGAATCGTAGCGGCGGCCCATCCAGTCCGAAATCCGCCGCGAGCCGAAGAGGACGCTCCAGAGCGTCCGCCCCAACAGCGTCTCATAGGCAAAACGAAGCGCCTTGTCGCCCATCACGGACTCGGCGACCCGCCGCCCCGTCGCGCGCTCGACATACTCGACCGGAATCCTGCCCATCCGCAATCAGTTAAAGCCCTTTTTCATTCTTGGCGCATTATACCACATCACGCCGAAGTTCCGCAAGCAGTCCGCAGGTTGGGCAGATTGGGGACAGACCCCACGATTCCTACGGCTCGTCGTCGGAAGACTCGCCCGCGAGCCGCTTCAAAATCCGAACGGCCGCCGCCGTGACGTCATTCGTCCCAACCTGCCAGCGGCCGTCGGCGCGTTGCTCCGAGACCAGGCGGATCGCCGCATCCGTCGCCGCGAGTCCATTCGTTTCATAGAGCCGCGCAAAGTCCGTCGCCGCCGCCGAAAGCGCATTCGTCGCGGCGGTTGCCGGAGTCCGCGCAAGCGCGTGCTGGACTTCGTTCCACACGCTCGGCTCCAGCACGTCGGAACTCACCGTCGGCTGGGCCGTCAAGACAATGGACAGGAGAATGCCCCAGGCTGTCACGGCAGAAGAAGGGTTGCCGTAATCGGGAAGTGGTCGCTCGGATACAGGTTTCGCCCCGACCGCGCGGCGCCAACCGTCTCGTAATCCAAAACGCGGATGCCGTCCGAAACCCAGATGTAGTCGATGCGCGGGCCGGCACACCGACCGTAAAACACCTGCGCCGGCGAGGCCGTCCCGTCCGCGACCGCCTGAACGGCCTTGACCATCTCGTTGTTCGGGACGTTGCGGACATCCATCGGCAACGCAAGAGCCTCCGCCGTCTCGACTTCGCGATCCTTCCAACGCCAGCCGTTCCACGTGCGCCACGGGCCGCGCGGTGCCGTCTCCGACACAGACAGCGCGTTGCGCAAAAGCGTCCCGACGCTCCGCGCCGGCTTCTCGATCTCCGTATTGTTGTGGTCGCCCGTGAAGACAATCGGCACGCCCCGGCCAAATTCCTGCATCCGCTCGACAATCAGGCGCATGCCCTTCTCGCGCGCCAATTCGGAGACGTGATCCGTGTGCGTGTTGGCGAAGCAGAACCGCTGGCCCGTGCGCCGGTCGCGCAGTACAAGATACGAGCAGACGCGCGGACAAGCCGTTCCCCAACTCCTCGAAGCCGGGACTTCCGGCGTTTCCGACAACCAGAACGTCCCCGCTTTCTCCGCCTCAAACCGATCCTTTCGGTAGAAGACAGGCGAGGCCTCGCCCGTCTTGCGGTCGGCCTCGCGATGGTCGCCGACAAACTCGTACGCCGGCAACTGCTCGCGCAGGTACTGCGCCTGGTCGGGGCAGACCTCCTGAAGGCCGAATACGTCCAGGTTCATCTTCCGAACAAGCGCGACGAGATCGGCCTTTCGATTCTCCCACGCATTGTCCGTCCCCTGCCGGTCTCCCGGCGAAAAGCGAATGTTGTACGTTCCGACGCGAATCGGATCCGACGAACGACGCGCAAACGAGCAGCCTGCCAGCAGAACGCACCCCACGGCAACACAAACCGACCGTCTCGACAGCCCCATCTCTCGCACTCCTTTCTTTCCGTGCGGACACATCCGCGCGCATTGGCGGTCCTGGCGGGACTCGAACCCACTACCCGCTGCTTAGAAGGCAGCTGCTCTGTCCAGATGAGCTACAGGACCTCTTTAAATGACAAGGATTATAGCATTCCACCGACGGGCGCGTCAATCCTCCCGCCGGCCGTCTTTCGCGCCGTCGCGTTAGGTGTAGCGCAAGACCTCGTCGACCGTCGTGTAACCGTCGAGAATCGAGCGGATGCCATCCTCACGCATCGTGCGCATACCCAGTTCGCGCGCCTTTTCGCGGATGATCAGGGTCGGTGCCTTGTTGTTCACGAGTTCACGGAGCGGATTCGACATCCGCAGGTACTCGAAGACGCCCTTGCGGCCCTTGTAGCCCGTGCCATTGCACGTCTTGCAGCCCTTGCCGTAGTAGAACGGACGGCCACCGATTTGGTCGCGCGTCATCTCGATGCGCTCCAGCGTGTCGTCGTCCGGCTCATACGGCTGCTTGCACTCCTTGCAGCACGTGCGGACGAGTCGCTGGCCGAGCACGCCCTCCAGCGTCGAGGAAAGAAGGTACGGCGCGACGTTCATGTCCACGAGTCGCATCACCGCGCCCGCCGCGTCGTTCGTGTGCAGCGTCGAGAAGACGAAGTGGCCCGTGAGCGCCGCCTGGACGGCGATTTCGGCCGTTTCAAGGTCGCGGATCTCGCCGATCATCATCACGTCCGGGTCCTGACGGAGGAACGCGCGCAGCACCTTCGCGAACGTATTGCCCGCACGCGCGTCGATCGGCACCTGCACGATGCCGTCGACGTTGTACTCGACCGGCTCTTCGGCCGTCAGGAGCTTCGTGTCGATCTGGTTGATGCGGCGGAGAACGGAGTAGAGCGTCGTCGTCTTGCCCGAGCCGGTCGGGCCGGTCACGATGAAGATGCCGTTCGGCTTCTCGATGTCCATCGTGATCTGCTCGTAGACGTCTTCGGGGAGACCGACGTTCTCAAGGTCAAGCGACGTCGTCGTCTGGTCGAGGATTCGCATGACGACCGACTCGCCGTGCGCCGTCGGCAGGCACGAGACGCGGAGATCGACCGGACGGCCCGCGACCGTGAGCGCGATGCGGCCGTCCTGCGGCACGCGGCGTTCGGCGATGTTGAGGCCCGCGAGAATCTTCACGCGCGAGATGATCGCCGGGGCCATCTTCACGTCCGGCGCCTTCATCGCGTAGAGCGCGCCATCGACGCGGTAGCGAATCTTGAAATCGTCCTCGAACGGCTCGATGTGGATATCGGCGGCGTGATCGACGACGCCCTGGTAGAGGACAAGGTTCACGAACTTGATGATCGCGTTCGAGTTCGCCGCCGACTCCATCGAGGCGATGTCGTTCGCGTTCGCGCCCGCCGCCAGGGCCTCGTCGTCGCTCATGCCCTCGCCGAGCGACTTGATCATGTCGGCCACCGAGGCATTCGCGTCGCCGTAGTACTGGGCGATGCGATCCATCACGTCCTTCTCGCGGGCAAAGACGAAGCGCACCTCCTTCGACAGCGTGAAGAGCATCTCGTCGGAGATGCGCGGATCGACGAGGTCAAACGTCGCAAGCGTCACGGACGTCTCGTCGGCCGCGACGGGGAAGACGTTGTACATGCGGGCCGTCGAAGCGGGAATCGCCTCCGTCACCTCGGTGTCGATCGTCATCGCGCCCAGGTCAATCGCCTCCGTGTCCTGGTAGGCGGCCATCGCGGCGAGAAGAGAGTCCTCGTCAAGGATGCCCTGGTCGATGACGAGCTGGCGCGTCGTCTTCGACTCGGTCTTCGCGAGATCCTGGAGATCCTTCGCGCCGGCCTCGTCGATGTACCCGTTCTGAACGAGAAGCTGCAGTATCTGATCCATCTGTCGTGTCCCGATTGCCGTGCCGCCTCGCGTCCCGGCGACACCTGCCGCCAGACCGTCGCAAAAGCGCACTTGCCCGTTTGTGTGTAGTATAGCAGACTTCCGCCGACCTTGCAAAGCGGTCGCGACTGAAACACGAAAATTGTCCCGCGAAGTCCGATGGGAAGCCCTCGATCCGCCGCCTGATGTGCTATAATGTCCGCATGAAAACACACCGCGCGAGAACAATCGTTCTCTGGACTTTCTCCGTCCTGGGGTTGTGTGCCGCCGCAACGGAGACGGCGCACGAACCGAATCTCTATGCCCGCGAAGCGGCGGCGTTTCTCGCGGCGCGGGACAAGACCGTCCAGCCTCGGCAGATTGCCGCCATCCGGAAGGCGACAGCGGGCGAGACGAATGACCTGCAGGCCGTGCGCACGGCACGGGACGTCCTCGCCCCGCTCCCGACAGGCGTCACGGCCGAGTGGGTCTCGCCGACGATGCGGCTCTACCGTCCACAGGGCAGACAGAACCTGCCGCTTCTCCTCTACCTTCACGGAGGCGGTTGGGTCATCGGCAGCATCGCGAGTTGCTCGGCGTTTTGCGGCGCGCTCGCGCAAAAGGGAATCGCCGTCGTGGCGCTCGACTATCCGCTCGCGCCCGAACATCCGTATCCTGCCGCGCTTCATGCCGTCTGCGCGGCGTATCGGGAAATCGTCGCGCATCCCGACCGATTCGGGTGCGACCCGACGCGCGTCTCCCTTGGCGGCGATTCGTCCGGCGGCAACCTCGCGCTGACGGCGGCCCTCGCGTTGCAGAAGGAAGGGCGGACGCCCCGCGCGCTCGTACCCTTCTATCCCGTGACGGAGGCGCGCGCGGACGGCTCGGCGGCCTGGCGCGACTTCGCCGTCGGGTGCGGCATGGACGCGGCATTCATGGATGCCTGCAACGCGGCCTACTTGCAAAGGCAACCCTGGGACGACCCGCTTGTCTCGCCCATGTGCGCGGACGACGCCGCGCTTCGCGCGCTGCCGCCCGTGCATCTTCTCGGCGCCGACCGAGATGTTCTACGCGATCAGGGCCGTCGCTTCGCCGAACGCCTGAAGGCCCTTGGCGGCCGCGTTCGCTACGAACTGCCGCCCGGCACAACGCACCTCTTCATCACAGTCCCCGGTCAGCCCACCGCCTTCCGCCGCGCCGTCGATTTCACGGCCGAAGCCCTGCTCCCGCAACGATAAGCGTTTCGCATTCACCATTCGGAGACAAGCCGTATGAGCCACGTAAAAGAATACATGGCTGTCGCCGAGGCCGAAGACGAAATCTCGACCTGATCGCCGAGCATCCTGTTTTTCCCTACCGCTTTCCGCCGGCGAGGGTTTCCGCGCAGTTGAGGTAGTAGGCGCGGATGCGTTCGTAGGCATTGAGGATGTCGAGTTCGCCCAAGACGCGAATCGACGAGCCTGGGTCTTCCGGGCCGATGCGCCCCAACTGGACACGGCGACAGTCACGGATGAAGTCGTGCAGTTCCGAGCAACGCCGCTGGAGAGCCGCAAGGTCGAACGGCACGCGCGGAGAACTGATGAGCGGCGTGACGTCCGCCGCAAACGCCGCAATCTTGTCGTGGACCTCCAGGAGCAACGTCTCCGAGACGGCAGAAATCTGCTGCTTCTGCTTGCGCAGACGCTTGACGACCTTCAAGACCTGAGCACACTCGTCCGAGACGGACTCCAGCTCGTCCGTCAGACGCAAAAGCCGCCGCGCACGCTCCGCGACATCCCAGGACAACCGCTTGGACATGATCGAACCCAAGAACTCCGTCACCTCGCGCTGGACGTTGTCGAGGATGTCCTCGCGGTGGACGATGTGCTTCTCCGGGCCTTCGTCGTCCTCCGTCGCGCCGGAAAGAACCTTGCGTGCACAGTCGAGGAGTTCGAGGTTCGACTGCTTCATGAAGTCAATCTCGCTCAACGCCTGGTCGCACGCAATCACGGGCGAGATCTTCGCGCCGATCTTGAGCGCGGAAAGATGCGGCTTCTCGTTCTCCGGCTGCTTGATCAGCCACTCGACAAGCCGGCAGAACGGCTTCACGAACGGGAAGAAGAGGATGCCGCGACAAACCGCGAAGACCGTGTCGGTGACGGCAATCGGCGCCATCATGTGCGTGTACGCCGGCACGCCCTGCCCCGAAACCGTCATCGTCTCGGCGACGCCCCAGTTCGGGAACAGCCCCTGGCCGAGTTTCACGAAGAGCGGGAAGAACCAGATGAGGACAAGCGAACCGAGGACGTTGGAGAGCGTGTGCGACAGGGCCGTCCGCTTCGCATCCGCCGTGCCGCCAATTGCGGCGATCCAGCCCGTCGCCGTCGTGCCAATGTTCGCGCCGAACAGGACGGCGATCGCAACCTCGTAGGTGATGAGCCCCTGCGTCGCGAGCGCCATCGCAATCGCAATGGTCGCCGCCGAGCTCTGGATGACCGCCGTGAGAAGCGTCGCCGTCGCCGCCACGAAGAAGACGTCGGCCATCGTGCGCGCGCTCATCTCCGTGAAGACGTGCGCGAAGTCTGGGTTCTGACGAATGGGCGCGACACCCTTCGACATGAAGTAAAGTCCAAGGAAGACGAGTCCAAGACCAATAATCGTCAGTCCCAGGTGATGGACACGCTCACCCCGGAAGAAAAAGTACATGATGCCGCCGGCCGCAAGTCCACAGAAGCCCAGCATCTGCGGATCAGGCGCATAGGCGATAATCCAGATCGTCGCCGTCGTGCCGATGTTCGCGCCGATGAGGACGGCGAATGCCTGCGGCAGCGTCATGATCGCCGTCGAGACAAAGCCGACCAGCATCACCGTGATGATCGAGGACGACTGGACAAGGATTGTCGAGACGATGCCAGAGCCGACGCCGACGATTCGGTGGCTCGTCGCCTTGGCCATGAACTTGCGGAGTCCGCCGCCCGCCGCCGCCTGAAGGCCCTCGGAGAGGTGCTTCATGCCAAGGAGAAAAATGCCAAGCCCCCCGAGGACTGTCAGGAGGATCGTCAGGACTTCTTTCACGGGAATCTTCCTTACGTGGAAATTAGCGAGCCGACTTTTCCGCGCCAAAACCCAACCGTTTCAGCGCCGCCTCAATCCGCCACGGATAGAACATCCCGTACATGCCGATGATCGCAAGGACATAGGCGAATGCCACGAGGATCTGCACGGGGGCGAAGCCGCCGTCGGGCAGATGCGGACGGAGGAGCGGAAAGAGTTCGGCTGGAATCAGCATGAAGATTCCCATCACGGCGCGCGTCAAGAGGTTCTTCGGCATCCAGATGATCGTCAGGTACGACAGCACCGCCGCCATGATCCAGACCTGACCGGGGAACCGCTTCAAGAGCATGTCAAAAACGTCAATGCCAATCGTGTGGCATTCGTACGCAGTCCAGAACCACGCGAAGACGACGAGAAACCAAGTCAAGGCCTTTTTGAAATTCATCGCCGCGTATTATACCAAAAAAGCCGTCTCGCGCGCCGTGCAGGCTCACAGGGGAGGCAAAAGCAGTCGGCGCGAACAGCGGCTCGTCACACGTGCGCCAACCGCTGGATCGCACGAATGGCCGCGTCAGGATCTGCCGCGCCGCAGACGGCGCGAACGACCGCAAAGTTGCGCGCGCCCGCCGCGAGGACGGCCGGCAACGTCTCCAAGTCGAGTCCGCCGATGGCGACGGCCGGGAACGGAACGGACGCGATCATCTGCGCGGCCGCCTCGACGCCCAGCGTCGGATCGGGAATCTTCTTCGTCGGCGTCGCGAAGACCGGCCCGACGCCGATGTAGTCGGGCTTCTGGTCAATCGCCGCACGCGCCTGGTCGGGATTGTGCGTCGAAAGCCCGACGATCCGAAGCGACGGATAGCGGCGGCGCACCTCGGCGACGGGCATGTCGCCCTGGCCGACGTGAACGCCGTCCGCCCCGACCTCCGCCGCGATGGACGGATCGTCGTTGACAATGAAATTCGTCCGCGATCCCGCCGTGATCCGCCGAAGCGCCTTCCCGACCGCGACGATTTCCGCGCGCGGACGGTCTTTCATGCGCAGCTGCACCATCCGAACACCCGCCCGAACCGCCGCCTCGCAGCAGCGTTCGTAGCCGACGACCGGATCGGTCATGACGAGATAGAGGCCGAAGTCTTCCATGTCACTTCTTCAAGTCTTCCGCCACGATCTGGGCGATCTTGCGCCCGCTCTTGAGCATGCCGCCAAAGATCGGACCCATGCGGAAGCCGCCCTGGACGTTGTTCGCGGCCATGCCGGAGGCGTAGAGCCCCGGATAGAGGCGCTTCGTGTTCACGACGGTCGTGCGCTCGCCGTCCGCCATCCACATCGGCTTCTCGCCGAGGATGCCGCCCGTCGGGGAATCGACCTTCACGCCAGCCTTGTGGACGGCCTTGTTGATGATTTCGCTCGGATGGCCCGTGCCGTCGATGAGCGCGCGCGTCGTCACGACGAGCGGATCGACGTGCATTTCCAGTCGCGCGACGGGATTCCAGTTGATGACGACGCCCGACACGACGCCGTCATGCATCACGATGTCCTCGACCCTGACGGCGTTGAAGATGACCGCGCCCGCCTTGCGCGCGCCGAAGATAAGCCCAGAGGCCATCTCGACGGAATCGACGGTGTGGTAGTCGTCGGTGTACGGCAGAGTCGTGATGCCGAACTCGCGCAGGATCTCCGCCGCGTCGTTCTGCACCGTGACCTCGTTCATGAGCATGCCACCGCCCCACGTGCCGCCGCCGGGCGCAAGCTTCGACTCGTAGACGCAGACCCGAAAGCCCGCCTTCGCGAGGTCGTGCGCCGCGACAAGTCCGCTCGGACCCGCGCCCACGATGGCGACGTCAATCGCTAGGTTGTTCTGTAGTTTCTCGAAATACCGGCGCACAATTGCGCCGGATATGACTTCTTCCATGACGGCATGATCTGCCATGGCTTCTCTTCCTTTCCTACGCGGGAATGACCCCGTTCAGGTTCAACCGGTCTCTTCTCAGCCGATGCGCACCGCGCGCATCCGGCACCCGGATAAGATGGCGCGTAGTATAGCATTTTCGTCCGCGCCAAATCAATGGGCTTTTGAAAGGCAAACCCATGGGGACAGGCCCCGCAGAAAACCATGGGGACAGACCCCGCGTACGCAAGGGCTGGTGTCCACGAATCTTCACGAATCAACACAAATTAACGCGAATCTTTTTCGTATTCGTGAAATTCGTGTCAATTCGTGGGCAAAACAAAGTCGTGAGGAACTTCGCATTCACGGAATCCGTGTCCGAGCGAAGGGCTTACTGGTTCAACGCCTTGACGGGATCTTTGGCGGCGGCGCAAAGGGCCGGGACAAAGGAAGCCAGCAACCCGAAGACGAAGACGAGGGCGACGACCCAGAAGATGTCGGAGACAATCAGCCGATGCGGAATCGCCGCCAACCCGTAAACGGACGCCGGGAAAACCTCAAGGCCCAGCCGCGCCAGCCACTCGACGATGTTCTGGAGATTCGAGAGGACGGCCCACGACGCAAGCAGCCCCAAGACGATGCCAACGCCGCACTGAATCATGCCATGGACGACGAAGACCTTCATGATTTCGCGCTTGCGGAAGCCCAACGCCTTCAAAAGCCCGATCTCCGGCGTCTTCTGGACGGTCAGGACAAGCAACGTGTTCATGACGCAGAAGACCGCGACAAGCGAGATGAGGGAAAGGAGAAGCGCCGTCATGTTCTTCTCCACGGCAAGCGCGTTGAAGATCTCGCGGTCGGCCTCCCGCCAGGAAATCGCGCGCAAACGCGCCGTCTCCCCGCCGACGGCGACGGCCGCCGAGACGATCTGCTCGAACCTGTCCGCATCCGTCGGGCAGTCCGTCTTGACGTGGATGGCGAAGACCCCGTGCTCCATTCCCATCAGGTCGCGGACGTTCGGAAGCGACGCGACGACATAGCCGGAATCGTATTCGTGCTGTCCGCAGGAAAAGACGCCCGCCACCTTCCACTTGACCGGCAGGAAAACCTCGTCCTTCGCGACAAGCGTCTTCGGCGAATAGACCGTCACCTCGTCGCCGACCCAGACGCCGAGCGAACGCGCCGCCGAAACGCCAAGGACGATAGAGTCGCCCGAAAGGTCGAACGTGCCCGCGCGCGGCGCGCCGATGCGATAGGCGCGCGTGAAGTCGTCGCCGTCCACGCCGAGGATGACCGGCGCGAGGACACGCCCCTTGTGCGCAAGGAGAACGCGCGTGTCGATTTCGGGCGTCACGCACGTCACCCCCGGAATCCGGCGGAGCTTCGCCGCGAGTTCCTCCTCCCCGCGAATGACGTTGCCGGCCTGCGGCACAAGCGAGACGTGCGGCTTGAAGTCGAGGATCTTCTCTTCCCAGATGTCGCCGAAACCCGTCATGACGCTGCGGACGATGAGAACGACCGCAACGCCCAGCATCACGCCCAACACGGAGACGAGCGTGATGACCGAGGCGACGGAACGCTTCGGCTTGAGGTATTTGAGCGCGAGAAAGAGAGGGAAATTCAAGGCCTTGTCAAATGTCGACCTCGATTTCGAGTTCGTCGCTCTGCTTCTTCTTTGCGCCTTCGTCCTCGTCGCCCGACGAGATCGCCCGCGCGGCCTTCGTCTGGGTCGTCGGCAGATAGCGGTAGTAGACCATCATCTGGAGCGCCGTCAGGCACGTCGCCATCGTCGTCGCCTTCTCGCCGCCGCACGTCTGGTCTTTGAACTTCCAGTACCCCATCGCGCGCGGCTTGCCGTCCGGACCCGGAATCTTTTCGGGCAAGGTGATCATCGAACGCGGATAGAGGGCCTTCATCGCAAGATTCCAGTCCTGCCAGGCCTTCACGTTCGCCGGCGTCGCGCCTTGGCACATGCCCGCCTGATATTTGCACTGCGCGGCGTAGTAGCAGTAATACTGGGGATTCGCCGACGGCAGGGCCTCCGAGAGCTTCTTGCCCTTCTCGCCGTCGAACGACGGCTTCCACGCGCGCATCGTCTCCAGCGAGGCCTTGACCTCGTTCTCGTTCATGTAGCCGAGCAGCTGCATGGCCAGACACCCCGTCGCCGTCAAGCCCGTCGGATTTCCTCCCGCCGTGTAGTTGAAGCCGCCGTTCTTGAAGTTGCGCGTCTTCAGGCACTTGACCGCCTTCTTGATGCACGCGTCCAGCCCCTTCGGGTGCATGCCGGCCATCTTGCCGGCCTTCAAGGCCTGAAGCGCCCAGCCCGCATAGGACATGTCGTCGCGCGTCGACTTGCGGTTCATGCCGTAGTCCCATCCGCCCGTCGGCGACTGGTTGTCGACAATGCGCTGGAGGGTCTGCATGGCGACGATCTTCGTGTTCGGGTTGCGCGTCATGCCGTAGGCTTCGCACAGGGCATAGGTCGCGATCAGCGTCGCGTACTCGTTGCCGTCCGTCCCCTTGAAGGAGACGACCTCCTGCCCGGTCTTGTCCTTCTTCGTCGTGAGCGAATCGATCAGGTACTGCATCGCCTTCTGGACGGTCGGTCCGAACTCCTTGGAGGAAGGCGTCTCGCCATGCGCGAGGAACGTGAGGATCGCCAACCCCGCATTGGAAATCCCGTTGCCGCCGTTCCCCCACGTGCCGTTCGGCAACTGCGTCTTCTTGAGCCAGCGCAGGGCCTTGAGCACAGCCCCCTCGGTCGTCGCGTCACCGTACATGTTGCCGCCCTTCGTCATCGAGCCGATGGAACCCGGCGTCCGCGAACCCGTCATCGACTTCATCGTGACGGGCGACTTGATGAGGGCAACGGAATCCTGCGCGGCCGGCTTCACCGAAACAGGTTCGGCCGTCGGCGTCGCGCTCGGCGTGACGACATCCGCCACAGGGCCGATGTCCGGCGTGTCAATGGTAATGTCAACCATCTCCTCCGGCGGCGTCTGCTCGACGATTTCCTCCTGCTCCTGCTCTTCTTCGAGTTCCGTCTCCTCCTCCTGGGTACGCGCGACCTCGACCTCGATTTTCCTGCCCATCTGGCCCTGGACGGCCGTCACGACGATGAGGACGATGACGCCCAAGACCGGCAGCGTGATCGCCGCAATCGGGGCGATGAGACGCTGGAGCTCCGTCTTTGCGATCTTGAACTCGGCGGACGAATGCGGCTTCGAGAGCCCGGACAGCATATCCGCCATGCGGCGGAAGAAGCCCTTCTCCTCAAACGCCGCCTCAATCTCGGCCTTATGCTGCTCAAACAGCTCTTCCGCGCTCGGCGGAATCTCTTCCTGCAGCTCGTCTTCGACAAACTCTTCAGCCATGCCCTAGCCCTCCAAAACTTTCAAGTCTTCCAAACGCCCAAACATCAAGGCCTCTCGACATTCCGCCCTCACATCGAAAAGATGCTGACGCTGAACAGGTTGTTCTTGTAGCAGATGTCAAGCGCATCGACAAGGGCCTTGTGCGGCGAATCCATCGTGCACTTGATGATGATCGGGGTCTTCGTCGACGTGCGGGCGACTTCGCGCAGGTTCTGGTCGAGTTCCGACCGGCGCACCTCGCGCTTGTTGTAGACGAGTACGCCGTTCGCGTCGTGCCCCCGCCCGATTTCAATCGTCACGGTCGTGTCGGACTCGTTCGAGGACGAGGAGTTGGACGCGGGCGCCGGACGGTTCGCATTCAGTTTCGAAAGCGTGTCCTCCTGCTTGATCGTGACGACGAAAAAGATGATCAACTCGAAGACGACGTCAATCATCGGCGTCATGTCGAGCGCGGGATTCTCCTGTGGCTTGCGCGCCATGGCTACCTCCCCCTCCTCTTGAACGCATCCAAGTGCTTGCGGGCGGGTTGCCCGGGCTTCGAACGCTTGTCCTCGGCCGTCGCCATGAACGAGATCTTCCAGATGCCGTTTGCCGTGCAGGCGTTCATGACGCGCGCGACAACCTCGTGGCGGACGTCGTAGTCCGCCCGAATGAGTACGGGGAACTCCCCGACCTTGCGCATGCGCTCCTTCACGCGACGCCCGATCTCCTCCGGCGTAATCTCGCGGTCGCCCATCGAGATGCGCCCGCGCGGCAACCGCTTGCCGCGCGTGTCGCGGCTCGCGATGTCGATCTGCAGATGCGTCGGCGGCAGTTCCTCCGGCACAAGCACGATGCCGTGCTTGCCGTCCTCAAGCTCGATCGTCTCGTCCTTTCGCTGCGCCTCGGTGAGGGTGACGACGAAGAAGATGATCAGCTCGAAGACGACGTCGATCATCGGCGTCATGTCGAGGGCCGGATTCTCCTGTGCTTTCCTGGCCATGAAAAAGGTCTTTCGCTTACGCCTGGGCCTCTTCCGCCAGAACCTCGCCCTCGGCGTTCGGATCGACGGCGACGTTGCGAAGTCCGTTCAGGATCTCCATCGTCATCGCGGTCATCTTGAGGATGAGGCGGTTGGCCTTGTTGCGGAGCGAGTAGAAGATCGAGATCGAGGGAATGGACACGATCAAGCCGGCGGCCGTCGTCCAGAGCGCCTGGCCAATCGAGTTCGCGAGCGCGGCCGCGTCGCCGGCACCGCCGGAGGCGAGCGCCTGGAACGTCAAGATCATGCCCTGCACCGTGCCGAGAAGGCCGAGGGACGGGCCGAGGTTGCCGCAGACCGAAATCCAGTTCAGACGCTGCTGGATCTTCTCCTGCTCCAGGTCGGACGCGGCCGTCACCGCCTCCTGAATCGCCTCGAAGCCCTCCTCGATGTGCTGGAAGGCCGCCTTGACGATCGACGCCATCGCGGACGGATTCTGGTCGCAGACCGCCATGGCCTTGACGACGTCGCCCTCCATCATCGCGCCCTGAACGCCGTCCATGAGCTTCTTCGGCATGAGCTTGTCCGACTGGATGAGGATCGCGGAGTCAATCGCGAAGTAGAGCGCGAGCGCGCCGTCGCCGAACAGCGCGAACCACAGGAGCATGCCGACGATGCCCGACCCGAAGACGATTTCGTAGAAGCCGCCGCCCGAACTCTGCGGCTTGGCCGCATTCGTGTCCACCACATTGCCGGCGGCATCGGTGATTTCCTGGCCATACGACTGGAGCGCGGCCATCGGCGCAACGCACGTTCCCGCGAGAATCGACAGTGCCAGCAGAGACTTCTTGATCTTGTTCATGTTTTTCGTTTTGTTTTTGGGTTAAGAGTGTAAACCAGCCATCCAATCATTCGATTATTCGAACATTTCCTACAACGCCTTCGCCTGGGCGCGAAGGGCCTCGGCACGCGCGGACTGTCCGAGCTTGTCGAAGCACTGCGCGGCCTTCAGCATCGCCTCGCCGCGCTCGCGCTTGCACGCCTCGTCCTGATACATGAGGACGACGCGCAGATAGCCGTCGCGCAAGGCGTCCTTGAGCGCGTCGGGCGCGTCGTTCGACTTCGCGACGAGGATGTCGCCACGCATGACGAGCGCGGCGGCGGACGCCGTGCGGTCGCCGGAGGTCGCGGCCTTCTTGAGAAGACCTTCCAGCTGCTCGTCCTTTCCGAGCTTGAGGAGCGCCTGCCAGTAGGCCGCCGCGAGGTCGCCCGAATAGGCCGCCTCCTTGTCGGACGCGATGATCTTCGTGCAGATGTCGTAGGCCTTCTGGGCGTGGCCCGCCGCCAGCTGCGCCATCGCCAGATAGCGCCCGGCCGGCTTGTCCCACTGAAGCATCACGTACTCGTCGACGATCTTCTGGAGAATCGCGATTGCCGCCGCGCCCGACCCGCTCTCGACCATCCGCACGGCCTTGTCATAGCCCTGCGGCTTCGGGATGTCGAGCGAAACGACGTCGTCCTTTTTGCGCTCCATGTCAACGACCGTCGAACCCTTCTTCACCGAGACGACGTACTGCTTGTCGCGCGCGCGCCACTTGATGTCGCCCGACAGGGATTCGGTTTCCGTGTTGAGCGTGCCCTGCACGGCGAAGACCTCCGCCGCCGCGAAGACCGCCAGACCCATGATCGTCAGTTTGTTCATTCTCTTGCCTTTCTCTCGAAATTTACTTCTGGGCCGGCAAATCCGCCTTGGCCTGGTTCATGCAATTGGAGATGAGCGTCTTCGCCTTGCCGTTCGGGAAGAGGTCGAGATACTCCTGCCCATACTGCACGACGCGCTCAGCCTGCGCAACGCCCATCTTCGCGAACAGCGGCACGAGCGTCGCATAGGCGCGTTCAAGGTTCGCGACCTCGCCCGGCTCCATCTTGTCGAGCGGATGCGACTCCGACACGCCATGCGCCTGGAGGAAGACCTGGAACGTCGCGGCGGCGCGGCCGCACGTCTCCTGCGCCTCCTCCTTGAGCCCCATCGCCTCCTCGGCCTTCATGCGATCGACGAGCACGTCGCCGGAGAGGAGGTCAAGCTGATCCTGCTCCCACTGCGGCTTCTTCGACCAGTACTGGCGCACCTTCTTGAGCGCGCCGATCGCCGCGCCAAAGCACTTGCCGCGCATCGTCGCGTCCTTCTCCACGCGCCCCTGGTCGGACGCGACCTCGACGAGCATGAAGTTCGCGTCAGCCGCAATCGCCATGCGCGACATCTTCGGGTCGGCGAGGAACTTGTCGAGCTGTTCGCGCGCCTCGGCGAGCGACCCCTGCTTCCACGCGCTCTTCGCAAGGCCCAGCCGCGCCTTCGCGACGGTCGTCGCCGCATTCGCGCCCGCGAGGCGAATCGCCTTCTCGAACGCCTGGCCCGCAAGATCCCAGCTCTTGGCCTCGATCAGGGCCTCGCCCGCCTCGACGAACTGGGACGCCGTGTACGCGCCGTCCGTCCGCAACATCTCGGCATAGATCTCGGCCCCCTCGCGCTTCATGCCCATCTCGATGAGGTTCTTCGCAAGACGCGGCTTCGCGTTCTTCGCCTCGTCGGAATCCGGGAACTTCGCCGTCAGGCTGTCCAACGCCGCCTTCGACTTCGCCATGTCGCCGAGGGCCGTGTAGATCGTCCCCAGATCCACGTAGCAAACCTTGGCGTACTGCCCTTCGGGATATTCCTTCACGTAGGCCTCATAGCCGGCCGCCGCACGCGCGCGGTAAGCCGCGAGATTCTTCTCCGGGCGGTTCATGCGCCGCCAGCAGACGCCGACCATGAACATCGCGCCCTCGCGCAGCTTGCGGTAGCTCGCGGCGTCTTCCTTCGTCGTCGTCGGATCGGCGAGCGCCGCGTCGGCCGCCTTCTTGAAGTCCGAGAAATTCTGAATCGCCCGAACGATCTGCGCCGTTCCCTCCTTCTCCAAGGCCTCGACTTCGGCGGCATCCGTCTTCGCGGCCGCCTCGGCCAACTTCGCCAAGCCGTCCTTCTGATAGGTCTGCGCCAACTTGAACTGCGCCTGGAGACGACGGATTTTCACCGTCTCAACCGCGATATACTTTACCATATTCGCGATTTCGCCCTTCGCATCGCCAATTTTTCCGTAGCATGCCGCCAGTTGGGCCAACGATGTCGCGTAGTGCGTCGTGTTCGTGTAGTACGCGCCGATCAGCGTCCAGTACTTGATTGCGTCGTCATACCGCCCGGCCTTCTGGAACTCCGCCGCGCGCGCGGCCGCCAGCGTCCCCGCGTTCGTGTGGCGGCGGTAGTTCGTGAAGAACGCCGTGTAGAGGCGGTCGGCACGCGCCGGATTCCGGTACTGCGCCTCCTTCGCCGCAAGGCGAATCGTCGCGTCGCCGCCCGCCATCATGAGCAGACGATCCTTCGCCCCCGCGAACCGCTCGGCGAGATAGCCTTCGACCGCATCGGCGTTCAGGCGATACTCCTCCTTCTTCTTCTCGTCCTTCGTCTGGAGAACGAGGTCAAGGTAGCACGAGGCGACGTTCTCGACGGCCATCACGGACTCCATGATCTCCGGATACTTCGCCAGAGCCTGGAGATACCCCGCAATCGCCGCCTCGTAGTCCTGCGCCAGGAACTTCTCGTTCGCGTCCGCGAACTGGCGCGCGCGCGCCTTCGCAATCTGCTCAGGCGTAATCTTGCACTTGATGTTCGCCTTGTACTTCTCCTTCGCGAACGTGCTCACGGTCTGCGCAAGGTCGCCCGCCTGCGGCGCCCACGAGGACATTTCGTACTCAAGGAACACCGTCTGCGCCATCGCGAACGCGCCCTTCGAGACCTGACGCTTGCCGTTCTTGCCGCGCGGGCCGAACATGAGGGACTTCACCTTCTCGTCGTCGCGCTTCGGCTTCTTGTACTCGGCCTGCGCCTCGCCCCACAGCATCTTCGCCTGGAGGAAGAGGCACTCCGGAAGCGGCGACTGCTTCAGCAGCCCCAGCTTGCCCTCCGGGTCGAACTGGACGATCTGCTCGTGAATCTCCTGCAGCTGCGGCTTGTACTCCTCGATGATGGCCGAGGCCTTCTCGATGTCGCCCTGCATCTGCTCGATATGAGCTTTCATCGAAACCGCGCGCCCGAAATAGACGGGCTTCTCCAGCTGCCAGAGGAGCTTGTCGACGATCTTCTCGGCCGCCTTCAGGCTCGCGTCGCGCGCCTTCTTCTGCTTCGGGTCGGTCTGCTGGTCAGCCAGGCGCAGATAGAGATCGACCGTCTCGCACCCCAAATTGCACCAGGCGTCGCTCCCCTGCTCAAGCTGCGCGAGCAGCGCCTCATACCGCTGGGCGGCCTTCGCGTACTGCCGATCGCCCGCGAGCAACTGCCCGTAGGCATAGCAGGCGTCGAGGTAGAACTTGCGGATCTCGGCCGGCGGCTTCGCAAAGACCTTGAAGAACTCGTCGTAGATCTTCATGCACTCCGGCTTCTGCCCTCGCCCGAAGTAGTTGTTCGCCACCTCCAGGCGCGCCGCCCAGTACTTCGTCGACTTGCGGTCGGGAAGCGAGGCGATCTTCTTCTCCGCCGCGTCGAACTGGCCAAGCGCCAGCATTCCGCGAATCTCGATCGCGAAGAACCGCGCCTCGGACTCGGGCCATTTCTTCTTCGTCGCCTCGATGAGCGGACCCGCCAAGTCGGGATACCCGTAGTTGACGAGCGCCTCGACATAGCTCATCTCCGCCTCAAGCTCGGGGTTCTCGTTCGAAGCCGCAACCGCCGGTGCGGCCGCCTCCTCGGCGAAGAGCGGCAACGCCGCAAACGCCGCCAAAGCGACAATTGTAAAAGCCTCTCGTCTCATGATGGTGTGATTATACTACAAACCGTCCGCCGAATGCAAGTGCCGCGCACGCGCGCGGACGTTGCGCGCGTCACCTGTCCGTCGGGACGCGAAGGCGGCGCGCCAGCAGCGCGCACCCGACAAGCGCGCAGAACGACGTCGAGGCCGCCAGCCCCACGTGCCGCCAGTCCGTCGGCAGAAGCGCAATCGCGAGGACGTTCAGCGTCGCGTTGAGGCAGACCGTCTGAACCGTCACGCGCAGCGGCGTCTTCATGTCCTTCTGCGCCTGGAAGAACGGGACGAGGCACTTCTGGATCGCGAAAAAGCACAGGCCCAGCCCGTAGACGGAGAGCGCCCGCGCAACGCGCAGCGTCGCCGTCGCGTCGAAGGCGTGCCCCTCGTAGACGAGGCGCACGATGAGCGGCGCGCAGAAGAACGTGACGACCGACGCCGGCAGCATGATTGCCGTCATCTGCAGGACAGCACGCTTCAAGGCCCGCCGCGCGCCGTCCGCGTCGCCCTTTGCGAAATGGCCCGCGAACGTCGGCAGCAGCACCGTGCCGAACGCGACGCCAACGACGCCCAGCGGCAAGTCCATGAGGCGTTCCGCATAGCCGATGACGCCCGCCGCCCACGGCGCGGCGACCTGTCCGAGAACCTGGTCAAGCAGATAGTTGACCTGCACCGCGCCCGCGCCCACCGCGCCGAGAAGCGTATTGCGCCAGACGAGCCGGAACTTCTCGTCGCGGAACGACGCGAACGGCGCGAAGCGGAAACCATAGCCGCGCCGGCGCATACAGCGGAAAAGAAACGCCATCTGCGCGACGCCGCCCGCGAGAATCGCCCAGCAGACGACCGTCACGCGCGCGGCAAGCGAAAGCCCCGGGAAAAAGCACAGAAGCCCCAGCGCGGCGATCCAGACCACGTTCAGGAACGCCGGCATGAACGCCCCCTCGACGAAGCGGCCGAGCGCATTGAGAACGCCCATGCCAAACGCCGCGCCGCAGATGAAGATCATGTAGGGAAAGAGGATGCGCACGAGCCTCAACGTCAGGACGGCGCGCGGCGAGAGGGACACGACATCCGCCGCCGACAGGCCGAGCACGACCGTAAGACCGACGAGCGCCAGGACGACGACCGCGCCGAGGACGAGCAGGACAAGCGTCAGGACGGCACGGGCGAGACGACGCGCCGACTCGACTTCGCCCGCCGCGACCTCGCCCTTGAAGACCGGCACGAACGCCGCCGTCAGCGCGCCCTCGCCGAAGAGCTTGCGCGCCATGTTCGGCAGGGCGAACGCCAGCGTGAACGCGCTCTGCTCGACCCCGGCCCCGATCAGGCGCGACTGCAGCATCTCGCGTACGAGGCCGAGGACGCGGCTCGCCGCCGTCAGTCCGCCGACCGTGAACACGTTGCGGAGCGTCCGCCCCAACCGAAACCGTCCACTCGCCATGCCCGCCGCCCTCAATATTCGAGCTGGCTGCCGCCAATCGTCTCGCGGATGATCGAATCGCCCGGCACATAGGCCGGCGTCGTCGGCTCGACGGCAGCGAGAAGGCGGATCATGTTCATGACTTCGCGCACGTCGCCCAGCTCATGGCGCGCCCGCTCCAGCAGCCCGCCCGCATAGGGCTTGAGCACCGCCAGCTCATAGACGAGGTAGGAGTCGAACGTCAGGTCGGCGTTGCCGCAAAACGGACGAATCCACTTCTCCTCGCCCGCGAGCACCTTCGGCCAGAGCCGAACCGTCACGGATGGACTCATCTTGCGGAACTGGTTGTCGCGCACGAGCCGCCGCAGGAAACGCGCCTCGCTCGGCTTCGGGACGATGCCGCCGAAGACGTCGATGGTCGGACGCGGCTCGACGAGGACGCGGTACTTCGTCGCGTCGGGAATCCCCTGCGTGAGGCGCGGATTGAGCGCGTGAATGCCTTCGAGGACGACAAACCCGCCCTTGGGCAGCGAGACCGTGCGCACGGGCGCGAGTGGCACGTGGTTCACGAAATCGAACTTGCGCACGCCGACCGTCTCGCCCCGCAGGAGCGCGTTCACGTCCGCCGCGAGCGCCGAGATGTCCACGCAATCGACGTGCTCGTAGTCGAGTTCGCCGTTCGCGTCGCGCGGATTGCGCGCGTCGCCGACGAAATAGTCGTCCGTCGACAGGTGATACGCCGCACGGCCGTTCACGCGAATCTGCGTGCAGAGCCGCGTCGCCGTCGTCGTCTTGCCGGCGGCCGAGCCGCCCGCGACGAGGACGAGCCGGATGCCCGCCCGCCCGCACACGATGTCGGCGATCTTCGAGAGCGCCTTCACCTGCCGCGCCTCGGCGACGCGGATGAGTTCCGCGATCGTGCCGTTCGCAATCGTTTCGTTCAGTTCAACTACCGTCATGACACGTTGCTCCCCGACCAGCCCAGTTTGCGCGCCAGCACGTCATAGGGGTCATAGCCCTCCAGCTCCACGAGGCGCGCCGCCGCCGCGCTTTTCGTGACCGTCACGCGATCGCCCACCCCCAGCGCGCCCACGTTCTCCCCGTCCGCATAGACGCCAACGCGCAGCGCGTTCCCCGCCGTGCGCGGCCGCACCGTCACCGTGAACGCGACGTCGTCGCTCACGACGAGCGGACGGACGCTCAGGGCGTGCGGATTGAGGGGCGTGACGACGAAGCTGCGCGAGTCCGGCATGAGGACCGGCCCGCCCGCCGCCAGCGAATAGGCGGTCGAGCCGGTCGGCGTCGCAAAGATCAGCCCGTCGGCCATGTAGCGCGTGACGAGCTTGCCGTCCGCCTCCAGGTCAAGACGCGCGGAGTGTCCGCTCATCTCGCGCGTGAGCACGACGTCATTGAGCGCGGCATGCCCCGCGACCTGCAGCAGCCGCCGTTCGGAGACGCGGTAGCGCCCGGCCGCAAGTGCCGCAAGAGCCGCGCCGAAGTCGCGCTCGCCCACGCCAGAGAGATAGCCAAGGCCGCCCAGCTTGAAGCCGAGAATCGGCACGCCGGGATGCGCATGCACCGCCCGCAGGAGCGTGCCGTCGCCACCCAGCGCGATGACGACGTCCGCCGCGCCCCCCGCCGCCACCTCCGCAAGGCCAAGACGCGCGGCCGCCGCGACGAGCGCGTCTCGCTGCGCCGCCGCCTCGGGCTTCTCCGCGTTGACGTGGAAGTGGACTTTCATGAGGGCGGCATTATACCAAAAGACGGGCCGTCCCGTCCGCCTACGGATCGTAGCGGCGCATCTCGTCCCGAACGCGGCGGCGCGTCTCCTCGTCGGGCGCGACGACGATGCCGCGCAGCTCGCACGGCGCCCAGCCGTTCGTCCAGGTCGTGTCGCGGAACGGCTCCTCGAAGGCGGTCGGATCGGGCAACACGTCGTCCGTCGTGCCGGCCCTGCCGTCGGGCCCTTTCGAGTAGAGAACCGGATTTCCGCCTTCCGGGCGCGTCTCGTAGACGTAGTCGTTCCCCCACGGATCGGACACGACGTGATTGACGTAAGGCCCGTCCCATCCCGGATGCGCCCGACGGATGCGGCGAATCTCGTTCGGGCGTCGGAACGCCAGCACATGAAGGCCTTCCTCCGTCGTCGGATACGCGCCGACATGGAACTTGTAGCGTCCGAGCGCGACCGAAAGGGATCGCATCGCCTTCTGCGCCTGCAGGGGCTTGCGCTCGATGCGCGCCTTGCCGAGGCCAATCCCGTTGCGCGCCGCCGAAAGGACAAGCCCGCCGACCAGCGCCAGGACGAGAACGACCGCCCCGTAGAAGACGGGCCCGCGCCGCAGATCCGGCGCGCCACCCGTCAACTCGGCCCGCTTGCGCTCGTATTCGCGCGCAATCGCCTTCACGGCGGCCTTCGTCGACTTGCGGTGAAGCGGCGCCTTGTCCGCATCGTTCGCGCGTCGCTTCGCCGGGAACTTGCGCTTCAACTCGTTGAGGTCAACCATGGCTAGACAATCCGTTCCAGAACAAGGGGTTTCGCCTCCGGGGCGGTCGGCTCGACGCGAAACGCCTTGTACAGCTCGGCGGCCGCCTTTTCAAGCCCTTCGGGCGCCGTGGACTTCTCCAGCGTCGCCAGCGGCGCGCCGACGGCCACGCGGTCGCCGACCTGCACGGACAGCGTCACGCCCGCGAGCGGATCGATCCGGTCACCCGCACGCTCCCGCCCCGCGCCAAGCGCAAGCGCGACGCGCCCGACCCGATCCGCGTCAATCGCCGTCACGAAGCCCGACTTCATCGCCTGAATGCGGAACTTGAACGTCGGCCTCGTGCGAAGGCGGGCGAAGCGGTCGAGGTCGCCGCCCTGCGCCGCGACCATCTGCGCAAACTTCGCAAACGCCGCGCCGTCCGCAAGACGCGCCTGGCACATCGCCTGCGCCGCGTCCAGCGAAAGGTCCCGCGCCAGCGAAACCATGAGCGCCGCCTCCTCGACGCAGAGGTCGAGGAGCGCGCCCGGACGCTCGCCCTTCAGCATCGCGATCGCCTCGGCAACCTCGTTCGCGTTCCCGACGGCAAACCCCAGCGGCGCGTCCATGTCCGTGACGAGCGCGGCGGCCTTTCGCCCCGCCGCCCGCGAGGAGGAGACGAGCGCCGTCGCGAGTTCGTGCGCCTCGTCGCGCGTCTTCATGAACGCGCCCGAACCGACCTTGACGTCAAAGACAAGCGTGCCCGCGCCCTCCGCCCACTTCTTCGAGAGAATCGAGCTGCAGATGAGCGGAATGGACGCGACCGTTCCCGTGACGTCGCGCAGCGCGTAGAGCTTGCGGTCGGCTGGACAGATTTCCTCGGTCTGCACGGTCATCGAAACGCCGACTTCGGCAACGACCCGCCTGAAGTCGTCCAGCGAAAGCGCGGCGTTGTAGCCGGGGATGGTCTCGAGCTTGTCGGCCGTGCCGCCCGTAATGCCAAGGCCCCGCCCCGTGAGAGACGGCACGGCGACGCCACAGGCCGCCGCAAGCGGCTGGACAACGAGCGAGAGCTTGTCGCCGACGCCGCCCGTCGAATGCTTGTCGGCCGTCGGCAACGGCATGTCCTGCCAGTCAACCGTCACGCCCGAACGCATCATCGCGTCGGTGAGATCCGCCGTTTCGCGCGGCGTCATGCCTCGGCAGCAGACGGCCATCGCGAACGCGGACATCTGGTAGTCGGGAATCTCGCCCCGCGTAAAGCCCGCGACAAACTCGCGGATCTCCGCACTTCCGAGCGCATGGCCTTCCCGTTTCTTGTCCAAAAGCAACTTGGCTACAGTCATGGCCGTATTATAGCACACGGCACACGCCCCTGCCAACACCCCGCGCGCATATCGGCGGAATCCCCACGCCCGCCACAAGACGAAAAAAAAAGCCTCAGCACCTGCTGAGACCCCTCTGCTTTCAGAATTGGCTCGGGCGGCTGGATTCGAACCAGCGACCAATTGATTAACAGTCAACTGCGC
>CAZWQY010000009.1:0-77243 GCA_964636295.1 uncultured Lentisphaeraceae bacterium
CGGAAGAAACCTTAAGATTACCTTAAGATTTACCTTAAGATTTCTTAAGGTTCGCCTTGCGCCCACGGGGCCTGTCCCCAGGGCGCCCAGGGTTGTGACACAGATGTGTTTGTCCACGAATCTCACGAATCGGCACGAATTGAGGTGAAGACGAAAGGCGGAGAAGGGAAAAGGATATGGCTACCACCATTCTCCGCCTCGGCCTCACGCCTCCGCCTCTTTTCTTCAATCCGTACCAATCCGTGAAATCCGTGGTTAAAACAGGGGCCTGTCCCCAGAGGCTTGAGGGAGAGCGTGGTTAGGCAAACGGGGGCCTGTCCCCATGGGAACTCATGGGTTGTGGTGTGTTTGGCCACGGATTAGCACGGATTTACACGGATAGCGCGATTCGTGTCCATTCGTGTTAATTCGTGGACAAGTCAGCCCACATGGACGAGCCGCGTGGGGACAGGCCCCGCCGCAAGGTCAGTGGCGCACACGGACACGCGCGAGAAAGCGCGCGTGCAGGAGAAGCGGCAGAATCGTCGCGAGGTTGCAAAGCACGTCCGACACCGGCATTGACAGCCAAATCGCAAAGGCCTTGTCATCAAGGACATGCGGCAAAAACCACACGATCGGCAGAAGAACGACGCCTTGGCGCAACATCGAGAGGACAATCGCAACCATCGGCTTACCGATGGACTGGAAATACGTCGTCGCCAGCACATTGATCGAAATGCACCAGATCATGCTGTTCGCAAGCGCAAGATCGTGTGCCGCAAGCGCGATGATGTCGGGATTCTCACCCGACACGAACATCCGCGCCAACCAGGTCGGGAACGGCGGCACGACCTGAATGACCCACGCAAAGACGCAAAGGGCCGTCGTCACGACAAAGCCCATCTTCAACGCGCCGAGAACGCGGCGGAAGTTGCGCGCCCCCCAGTTGTACCCGAAGATCGGCTGAAGCCCTTGCTGACAGCCGAGCATCGGCATGAAAACGAGAATGAGCGCGCCATTGAAGACGCCCAGCGAGGCGATCTCCGCCGTGCGCGACGCGGCATCGGGCATCCATTTCGCAAACGCAAACTGAAGCGAAGCAACGATGACCGCGCTCATCAACTGCTGCAAAAACGGCGCAAGCCCGATTGCAAGCGCACGCCCGACCAGCTCCGGATAGATCCAGATGCGCCGAAGCCGCAAACGGACAACCGACTGTCCGCGCCAATAGGACGCAAACGCCCAGACCGCCGACGCGATCATCGCAATGTTCGTCGCCCACGCCGCGCCCGCGACGCCCATCCCAAAGCCGAAGATGAAAATCGGGTCAAGGACGAGGTTCAGTCCAAAGCCGACGACCATGCACATCATCGAGCGAATCGCCCCGCCCTCCGCACGCTGAAGCGCCGAAAGCCCAAATGCGAGATGCGAGAAAACATGCGATGCGAGGACAATCTGGAGATAGCCTTTCGCCGCCGCATACGCCCCCGGCGTCACGCGGTCGGCCCCGCACCACGCCAGCACCGTGTCGAGCGAAAGATAGATTGCCGGGACAAGCAAACCGAAAAGAAGAATCTTGAGCGCAATCGTCTCGCCCAGGATCTTCTCGCAGGACACGCGGTCGTTCGCGCCCAGCTTAATCGAAAGCAACGCCGCGTGTCCGACGCCAATCAAGGGGCCGAACGCCGTGAGAAACATGACGACCGGCATCGCGAGCTGAAGGCCCGCCATCGCATCCACCCCACAGCCCTGACCAATGAACACGCGGTCAACGACTGCATAAAGCGCATTCAATGTCATCGCGACCAGCGCCGGCCACGAATACTTCAAAAGCAAGCGGCCAAGGTTGCCCTTGGCCAGCTCCTCAAGATTTCCCCTCACGCCCAACTCCTCCGACCTCTAACCGACAAACTCCCAAACATTCCAAACATTCCAACCGTCCAACACCCACGCCCCCTCAAAATCCAATCGCGACTTTTGGCAGAGCCGCGCGAATGCGCGCCATCTCCGCCGCCGACAGGTTCAAGTCACCGAGCTGCAACGACTGGAGCGTCGCCCACGCCGACAGGTCGTCCGGCAACTTCGTAATCTGCGTCCGGTTGAAAGACAGGTTCTTCAGCCCTTTCTTCGCCGCGAGCCAAGCAGGAATCTCCTTGATCGGATTTCCCGACAGCTCGATGTCCGTCAACGACGGCAAATCCTTCAGCGTCTCCGGCACAGTCGCAAAGCGGTTGTCCCTGAGGTAGATGCGCCGCAGGTTCGCGAGTTCCTTCAAGTCGGGCAAGGCCGACAGGCGGTTGTCGTTGAGGCGCAGCCACTTGAGGCCCGTCAACGTCGCAACGGGATCGACGTTCGTGAGCGCGTTGCGGTCGAGGTTCAGGTAATCGCCGACCTTCGTGAGGTCTGTCGCCCTGAGATCACCCAGACCCCTGTCCGAAAGATAGAGGCGACTTTCGGCCGGAACCGACTTGTACGCCGGTTCCGGCTCGTTGAAGCAGCCCGTCACGCCAAGGAGAAGAACGAGGGAAAGGCTCGAATAGTCGAATGCCCGAATAGTCGAACGTCTCATGTCGCGTCCTTTCGTGACAGGCAATGCCCCTTACTGCGCGGCCGCCGCGATGATGCCGGCGAAGTCAGCCGCCTTGAGGGCCGCGCCGCCGATGAGGCCGCCGTCGATGTCCTTCTTCGCGAGGAGTTCCGCCGCGTTGCCCGGTTTCATCGAACCGCCGTACTGGATGCGCACCGTCTCGGCCGTCTCGGCGCCGACGAGCTTCGCCAGCGTCGCGCGGATGAGCGCATGGACTTCCTGCGCCTGGTCAGGCGTCGCGGTCTTGCCGGTGCCGATCGCCCACACGGGTTCGTAGGCGATGACGAGCTTCGCGCAGTCCGCCGCCGTGACGCCCTTGAGGCCGACGTTCATCTGGCGCTCGATGACCTCGACGAGCTTGCCCGCCTCGCGCTCCTCCAGCGTCTCGCCGACGCAGACGATCGCGGTGAGTCCGGCGGCAATCGCCGCGCGCGCGCGGAGGTTCACCGTCTCGTCCGTCTCGCCAAAGTACTGGCGACGCTCGCTGTGGCCGAGGATGACGTACTTCGCGCCCGCGTCGAGGAGCATGCCCGTCGAGATCTCGCCCGTGTAGGCGCCCGACTCCTTCCAGTGGCAGTTCTCCGCACCGATCTCGACCTGCGTGCCCTGCGCGGCGGCAATCGCGGCCGGGACGTCGATCGCGGGCGTGCAGCACACGATGTCGACCTTGCCGGCGAAATCCTTCGTCGCCTCGGCGACGCCCTTGACGAGGGCGGCCGTCTCCGACGGCTTGATGTTCATCTTCCAGTTGCCAGCGATGATTTTCTTTCTGCTCATTTTGCTTTGCCTTGGTTTTGCTTGATTAGTGGATAGGTAAAAAGGGAATCAGCCCTCGGATGGCTCTTTCGCGCCGTATTTGCGGTAGGTGACGCCGGCGGCGGTGAACATCTTCTCGACCGTTTCGAGAAACGCATAGTCGCCGCCGTAGACGACCTCCTTGATGCCCGCGTTGATGATGAGCTTCGCGCACGTGAGGCACGGCGAAATCGTGATGTAGATCGTCGCGCCATCGACGGACGGCCCATAGCACGCCGCCTGGCAGATCGCGTTCTGCTCGGCGTGCGTACACAGGCACTCGTCAAGGTGCGTGCCGCTCTTCGCGTGGCCCGCACAGCGCGGACAGCCGCCATCGAAGCAGTTCTTCACGCCTTTGGGCGTCCCGTTGTAGCCGGCGGAGAGAACATGGTGGTTGCGCGCGATGACCGCTCCGACGCTACGCCGCGAACAGTTCGAACGCCGCGCCACGACCTGCGCGATCTCCATGAAGTACTCGTCCCACGACGGACGCGGATCTGCCACTTGCTTCGCCATTGCTTGAACCGCTTAGGCTCCGTTGTCTCAGAACTCCAGGGCCTCGTACATCTTCGCGAGGAACTCGCCGTAGGTCATGCGCGACTGCGCCATCGAGTCGCGCTCGCGCACCGTGAACGTGCCGTCCTGGACGGTCTGCGCATCGACCGTGATGCACCAGGGAGTCCCCGCCTCGTCCTGCCGACGATAGCGGCGACCAATCGCGCCGGAGACGTCCCACTGGCAGTTGACCTTCTTCTGGAGCTTCGCGAAGATCTCGCGCGCAATCCGGTCCTGGTCGGGGTCTTTCTTGATGAGCGGGAAGATCGCGACCTTCACGGGCGCCACCTTCGGGTGGAAGTGCAACACCGTGCGGACGTCCGCCTTGCCCTTCTCGTCGGTGAGCGCCTGCTCCTCGTACGCTTCGCAGAGAAGCGCGAGCATGAGGCGATCGACGCCGGCCGACGGCTCGATCACGTGCGGCACGTACTTGCCGTCGAAGAGGTTCTCGCAGAACGCCTTCGCCTGCGCAGCGACGGCGGCGGCCTCGTCCGCCGAGAAGACGACCTCCTTGCCCGCCTTGGCGGACAGGGCCTTCTGCTTGCGGTCAATCCAGTCCTTCTGCGTCTTTTCGACAAACGCGGCCTTCTGCTCGTCCGTCAGTTTCTTGCACGCCTGCTTGAGCGGATCGTCGAAGACGGTCTGCGGTACCTTCGAGTGAGTCTGGTGCTGCGTCAGGTCGAAGTCGCTGCGCGCGGCAATGCCTTCGAGCTCCTGCCGGCCAAACGGGAAGTCGTACTCGATGTCAACGCAGGCGCGCGCGTAGTGCGCGAGCTCGTCCGGCTTCTGCCAGTACTCGACGAACCGCTCCGTCGGCAGACCCACGGCGTTCAGGAACTTCTTGCGCTGCTCGACCCAGTACTTGTGCCAGACCTCCCAGCCCCAGTTGTCCTGCACCGGCCCATCCAGATCCGGCTTGTCGGCGAGCGTGACGACATGTCCGTACTGCAGTTCGATCGCCTCGTCCGGACGAATGAAGAACTCGAGCTCCATCTGCTCGAACTCGCGACTGCGGAACGTGTAGTTGCGCGGCGTCACCTCGTTGCGGAAGCTCTTGCCCATCTGCGCGATGCCGTAGGGAACGACCATGCGCGAGGTCGCCGTCACGTTCGTGAACTGCGCGAAAATCGCCTGCGCCGTCTCGGGACGGAGATACGCGACGTTCGACGGATCGTCAATCGGGCCGACGACCGTCTTGAACATGAGATTGAAGGGCTTCGGCTCGGTGAGTTCGCCGCCGCAGTAGGGGCAGAAGAACTCGGAGCCCGCGACCTTGGGCTGGGGCTTCTTCTTCTGGTCGGCGTAGATGTCCTTCACCTGGTCGGCGCGCATGAGCTTCTTGCAGTCCTTGCACATCGTCATCGGGTCGGCGAACGTGTCGAGATGGCCCGACGCCTTCCAGATCTTCGGGTGCATGATGATCGTCGCGTCCAGCCCGACGACGTCCTCGCGCCCGCGCACCGTGAACTGCCACCACGCCTGCTTGACGTTCTGCTTCAATTCGCAGCCGAGCGGCCCGTAATCCCAGAATCCCGGCATGCCGCCGTAGATCTCGGAGGAATGATAAATGAACCCGCGACGCTTGCACAGCGCGCTCAGGGCGTCCAGCGACGACTTGTTCTCTTCTGCCATAGCGGGCGATATTATACCAAAAACAGGATTTGTCCGTTCGAACGGCCTACAACGGCTTCACCGACTTGAGGACGCAGTAGTTCCGCCGCTTGATGACCTCGACTTCGGGGAAATACCGCTTCTGGACAGGCTCCAGCCCCGCCGCGTTCTTGACGACCTGGTAGCAGACGCCGCCCGGCTTCAGCGCGCGCTGTGCCGTCTCCAGAAACACCTCGGCGATGCGGTAGTCGCTGTAGTACGGCGGATTGCCGACGAAGACGTCAAACGTGCCGTCCATCCGCGCAGGCGTGCCGTTGTCGGACAGAATCACCTCCGCCGGCACGCCGAACTTTGCCGCGTTCTCCTTTGCCGCCTCGACCGCCCGCGCATGGGAATCAACAAGAACAAGGGAAGAAACAACAGTCGTCGCGACGAGAAGCCCGACGAGCCCGCAGCCACAGCCCATGTCGAGAAGGTTCAGGGTTTGGGGGTTTGGAGGTTTGGAGGTTGAGGCCGCGCGCAGTTCACGGCTCACGACCTCGGCAAGCGCGAGCCCGCCCTCGTCGAGCCGCCGATGGCAGAAGCAGCCCGGATAGCTCGTGAACAAGAGCTTCGGTCCGCCCGGCACGGACGCGGGCCATTCGGCCTTGAACGAGCGTTCGCGCGCCGCGTCCCGGCGCACCTTGTCGAGAAGGTCATTGCGGTCACGCTCGCGGCCGACATAGTCCAGCACGAAGCGCGGCGGCTTCAGATTCCCGCCGACGAGCTTCGCGCACGCCTGCAGCAGATCGAGCGCAAGTTCGCCGCTCATGAGCTTCGGCCCCGTGCGGAAGCGCACGACGTCCCACGGCCCCTCGGGCAACTGCGGCGAGCAGACCGCCTTCGCGTGATGGACTTTCTCGATCGCGTGACGATGGTAAACGTCGAGCGTGTGGCATGTCACGTCGCCCGCGAGGAGCGCGGGCGTGAGGTCTGCGGCCTTGTAGCCGACGAGAAGCGTCTTCGCCATCGTCCCGTCAGTCCTTGTTGATCTCGACGATCGCCCCGCCCGCGAGACGCGACTTCTCGGCCGCGAAGCAGATGAGGTGGCTCTGCAACGCCTCGGCCGTGATCTCGCGGATCTCGTCCGGATCGTTCCGGCGCAAGATGCGAATCATCTCCGAAACGAGGTTGAAGTCGCCGCCGCCGTGGCGCGACTTGTTCGGAAGGCGGAAGTTCGTCGGCACGCCCGTCTCGACCGAATTGCCGTCGAAGCGGCAGATGTCGAGGTTCTCGCCGTCGCCGACAATCTCGCCGCGCGTCAGGGCGATGCGCGTCGTACGCACGTTCTTTGCGGTGAACCCCGTCATCACGTGGCTCACGGTCGCGCCGCCCTCGAACTCCATCGTCACGGTCTGGTGATCCGGCACGTCGTTGTCCACCTGATAGACGCACTTGCCGTACTCCGTCTCCTCGATGAGCTTCTCCATCGCCGCGTCCGAGTGGTCGGCGAACAGGTACTTGAGCTCGTCGTGCGTGACGTACATGTTGCGCGCGCTCCAGACGCACCGCTTCTCGACGGCGGGCGGACAGTCCACGCACCGGTGCGCCGCGCCCTTCGGCATCATCTCCTTTCGGAAGAGCTTGATCGACCCGAAGGACGAGACCTTCTTGCACTTCCGCCCGCCAAGCCACCAAACGAAGAGGTCGAGGTCGTGCGAGCATTTCGCGAGGATGATCGGCGAGCTCTTCTTCGAATTCCCCCAGTTGCCGCGCACGTAGGAATGCGCAACCTTCCAGAACCCGGCGGACTCCTGATGGGCGATCGAGACGACCTCGCCGAGTTCGCCGGAATCGATGAGTGCCTTGATGTGCGCAAAGTAGGCCGTGTAGCGCAGGACATGCCCGACGATGACGAGCCGCTTCATCCGCAGCGCGCAGTCAATCACCTCGCGGCACTCCTGCTCCGTCGGCGAAATCGGCTTCTCCAACAGCAAATGGTAGCCCGCCTCCAACGCCAGGATCGCCGGTTCGTGGTGCAGGTTGTCCGGCATCGTGATCATCACGATGTCCGCCTCCGGTCGCTCCGCGAGGCAGTCGCGCCAGTCCTTCCAGTACTTCTTCGCGTGGATGACCTCGGCCTGCACGGGATCGGCGACGCCGACGATCTCCAGCTGGTCGGGGTGTTCCTTCGCATAGTCGGCATACGCGCGCCCCCGATAGCCCGCGCCAAGAATGATGGCCTTCAGCATAACCTGCCCTCCTTCTTCCTTACGATTCCAGCGTCGCCGCGACCTTGGAGAGCCGCGCCAGCGTCCGCTCCTTGCCGAGCAGCTGCAGCATCTCGAAAAGCCCGATGCCCTCGCCGCGTCCTGAGACTGCGACGCGGATCGGATGCACCCACGGCCCCATGCCGCCGTCCTGCGAAAGCCCCTTCACGAGCGCTTCGAGATTCGGCGCCGTCCAGTCCGACGCCGCGACCGCGCCGAAGCGCGCGACGAGATCCAGAAGCGTCGCCTTCACGCCCGGCTTCTTCAGCCGCTTCTCGACCGCCTTCGCGTCCATCGGATAGTCGTCGGTGAAGAAGCACGTGAGGCTCGTGTCGAGGTCGGTCAGCACCTTCGTGCGCGGCTGGATCTGCGCCGCGAGGTAGTCCCACCATGCCGCATCGTGCCCCGCGTCCGCCAGCCCCGCCGCCGCGACATGACGCTTCATCTCGGCCTGGAAGTCCGCCGGCGGAATCATCTTGACGTATTCGCCGTTCATCCACGCGAGCTTCTTCGGATCGAACATCGCTGCCGTGACGTGCACCTTCTCAAGCTCGAAGAGGCGAATCATCTCCTCGCGCGTCAGCACCTCGCGATCGTCGCCCGGATTCCAGCCGAGGAGGAGGAGATAGTTGAACAACGCCTCCGGCAGATAGCCCTGCTCGCGGTATTCGCCGACGAACGCCGCGCCGTCGCGCTTCGAGTAGGGCTTGCCCTGCTGGTTGACGATCATCGAGAGATGGCCGTACTTCGGAATCGGCGCGCCGAGCGCGCGGAACAGGCAGATGTGCTTGAACGTGTTCTCGACGTGGTCGTCGCCACGGATGATGTGCGTGACGCGCTGGTCGATGTCGTCCACGACGTTCGCGAGATGGAAGATCGGCGAGCCGTCGGAACGGACGATCGCGAAGTCCGGGATGTCCTCGGCCTTCTTCGCCATATGCCCCTTGACGATGTCGTCGAACTCGATCGTGTCCTCCTTCGGCATCCGGAACATCGTGACGACGCCCGTCTTGCCGTCGCGCGACGTGCGCTCGACCTTGTAGGCGTGTCCGGAGGCGAGAAGCTGCTCGGCTACGGCCAGGTGACGCGAGGCGTTCTTCGTCTGGTAGAAGACTTCCTCGTCATAGTCGAGCCCGAGCCACTTCATGCAGTCGAAAAGAACCCGGATCGCCTCCGGCGTCGACCGCTCAAGGTCGGTGTCCTCGACGCGCAAAAGAAATTTCCCGCCCGTATGCCGCGCGAACAGCCAGTTGTAGATGGCCGCGCGAATGTTGCCAATGTGGACCTTGCCCGTCGGGGACGGGGCGAAACGCACTCTGATCTCTTCCATGATTGGGCGTATTATACCAAAAGCCGCATCACATCTTGCCCAAAAAGTTAGTCCGTCCCATTCGCAACTGGTGTTCTCCAATGAGTCGGCAAAAAGGAGGCGGCAAGGCGGCGAGCGCGCCTCGGGCAAGGCTTACCAGGCGATCGGCGCCTGGCCGTTGGCAAGCAGGTATTCGTTGGCCTTCTTGAAGTGCCCGCAGCCGATGAAACCGCGAAAGGCGGAAAGCGGAGACGGGTGCGGGGCTTCCAGCACTAGATGCCGCTGCCGGTTCACGAACGCCCCCTTGCGCCGCGCGTAGCTTCCCCACAGCATGAACACGAGATGGTCGCGCTGTTCGGCGAGCTTCGCGACAACGGCGTCGGTGAACACCTCCCAGCCCTTCCCTTGGTGCGAGCCCGCGCAACCCGCCGCGACGGTGAGGGTGGCGTTCAGAAGCAACACCCCCTGATCCGCCCAATGCGACAAGTCCCCATCCCGGCTCTGGAACGGCGTTCCGTATTCGTCCTCAAGTTCCTTGTAGATGTTGACGAGAGAGGGCGGAACCCGAACGCCCTTGTTCACGGAAAAGCACAGCCCATGCGCCTGATTCGGCTCATGGTACGGATCCTGTCCGAGAATCACGACCTTCACCTTGTCGAACGGCGTACGGTTGAACGCCTCGAAGATGTGCCGCGCCGGCGGGTAGACGACGCCACAAGCATACGCCTTACGCACGAATCCGGCCAGCTGTCCAAAATACGGGCTGTCGAATTCGCCTGACAGCACCTGCTTCCACGACGCTTCAATCTTGACGTTCATGATTCGATCGCCACGTTCACCCGTTCGGTTTCCGGCAAGACCGCCTCCAACACGTCTGGCGCGATTTCGGCGCAGATGCCGCGATGCCCGGCGTTGATGTAGACGACGGGGCAGTCAAAAATCGTTTCCTCGACGTAGACTTTCATGCGCTTGCGCGTGCCGAAGGGCGACGTGCCGCCGACATGGTAGCCCGAATGACGATCCGCCGTCTCCGGCGCGCAGGTCTGCACCGTCTTGCACCCGCGCACGCGGGCCAGCTGCTTCACGGAAATCTCGCGGTCGCCGTGCATCACGCAGACGAACGGCTTCTTCGTCTCGTCCTCTAGGATGATGGTCTTCAGCACGGCATGGTGATCGACGCCGAGCTGCGTCGCGGCCTGTCTCGTCCCGCCATGCGGCGTGAAGGCGTACGTGTGCAGCGTGAATCGCGCCCCCGCCGCTTTCAAGGCGCGAATCGCCATCGTCATCGGTATTTCGTCTTGCTTCATCGTGTAATGGCCCGTGATTATACCATTCATGGGTGGCTTGTCAACGACGGACAGTTTTCCGCGGAACCGGCTTCTGGACGCTTTTGCCTGCGGCCGCACGGCGATACGCCGCGTTTTTGCGCGCATCATCACGAAGACGCGCCGCAGTCACATCATCGATTTCGCCTTCCGCCAACCGCTCCTCAATGCGGCGAAGCTCATACGACAAATCGGCGTCTATGCGCCGCTCCGCCGCCGTGCGGACATCCTGACCCACCAGACGCAAAACCCGCGCCTGCTCTGATGACGGCAGGATGGCGAACGGCATTCGCCGCCCGTCCACGGTGAACGTGCCGATTCCGACACCTTGCAGTTCGCCGGAAAGGACGCGCCCTGCGTGGTTCGTGACGGCAATTGGCCCGAACGCGGCGGTCAGAAACATTGTGGCAAGACTGCACGACATGGGATCGCACTACTCGACGTTGACTTTATAGAAGCGGCGAGTGCCTTCCTTCGGCACAAAGACCGTCTTGTACCCAGCCTCGCTCGCGCCCGTGTTCAGCTGCGTCGTAGACGGCGCGACAGACGGATCAAGCGTGAACGGCGCAGATCGCCATTCGGCTGGATTCAATTCCGACGTCGCCGCTACCGTATAGCTCCGCCCTCGACTGACAGGAACGCGCAACGCGACATAACCGTCGAGGCCCTTGTCCATGGCCATCTGACGGACTGAAAAACGATCTGTGGCGTCGAACGGATTCGTCCCGGCGACGTATTCGGCGTAGTTGGACTGCCCGTCGCCATCGTAGTCCGCAGTCGCGTCATAGTTTGCAATGCCGTTCTTCCACATCAGATAGGCGATGCTCTCCTCGTATTCGTCGGCGACACCATCGTTGTTCGCATCAGACGCAAGCACGACATCAAGCCGCTTGAGCGCGCCCGGCAAGCCGACCGTCGCGTTCGTAGTCGCCGCAAGTCCCGCATAGACGACACCCGACGGATCAACAAACTCGAACGTGACGGCTTCGCCGACGGTCGCATGCCCCGCCAACGCCGTCGAGGAGACCGGCACATCGACTACATAGTTGTAGGCCGTCGCACCACCCGTGGCCGTGGTGGTTTTCGCCAGCAGCGTTCCGGCGGCGTTCTTGATGCGCACCTCGACGGATGCGTCCGCGTCGTAGGCGACGTGCGCGTAATCGACGATGCGCCCCGCGAACGTGAACGGCGCAAGCGCGAGCGGCGTCTGCGTCTTTACGGCGGCGGTCATCGGCAACACGGCAAGCGCGGCAACCAATGTCATGAACAGTTCGTGTTTGCGGATCATGTCGGAAGCCCTCCTCAGTTCCCCGAATTCGAATACGTCCTGAAACCGATGCGGATGTCGCGGACGGGCGTAAGATCGAGTTTTCCATCGCGGTTCTGGTCGGAGCCGTTGACGAAAATCGACAGCGCCTTGTCGCGGTCGGCGTTCATTCCGCCGCCTGGAATGACGAGCAGCCACCGCGTGTTCCATACGCTGCGTCCGGCAAGCCGCATGCAGTCAAGCGCGGCATCCGTCGGCTCGCCGCCCGCCGCGTCGAAGTAGGCGCGGAAGGACGGATGACGGCGGATTCGCGCCGTCGTGTCCGCCCCCGCCAGATCGCCCTGCGACGCGGACGGATACCACGTCACATCGTCAAGGTGCGACGACCCGATCGCATACGGCGCGGCGATCACCTGGTCGGAAACGTCGAAGCGCATGATCGTGCCGTCATCGAGACCCGGCACGCGCATACAGTCGAATCCGATCGGCACGAGGTACGCGACGGGCGTGGCCGCGAGCTGCGCAGCACCCGCATAGCCGTTCGCCTTTCCGTTGTAGCCGTCGAACCACAGTCCCGCCGACGCAATGCGCGTGGCATACCACGTGGAGTCATAGCTCGAATCGCCGCCCGCGAGGTCATTGCCGAAGAGGTTCTTCGCGAAGTCGATCGTCGTCTCGAACGGAATGATCAGTCCCGGCTCCTTTGCCGCAAGGCCAAACTGGCTCTGGAACGGCTGGCAGTGGCGGATGAACTCGGCGTTGGACGAAATGTCGTCCACCCAGTATTTCGCAAGCTCATTCGCCCACGCCGCGTCGCCCGCCTCATCGGGAAGGATGCGGAAACATTCGCTCCGGAGAGAGAACCATGTCGCGTAAGGCTGCGGATTGTTGATGCCGAGGCGCGGCTTCAGAACAAGCCAGTTGGCATCGAGCTGCGCCAGCAGCCCCGCAAGCCCCGTGTCGCCCATGGCGCCGACAACCGGCTTTCCGTTCGCATCGAATGCGCCGAGCGAACGCGAACCAATGATCTTCGCCTTGAACGCATCACCGGCGGCGGAGTCGGTCGAAAGCAGCGCAGTCTCGTAGTCGTACGCCTGCGCCGCGAGGAACGCATATTTCTGCGCAAGGTCGAAGGAGGTCTGATACCGCGCAAGCGACTCGTTCTTCAGCTGGCGGAACAGCATATCGTTGTACCGCGCCTGCGAAATAAGGTTCACCTGACGCTTCCGGACGGCTTCACGCATCGCCAGAACCGTCTCAGCATTCGCCACTTCAGCATTGAACGCATCCACGCATTCGTTCAGCTTCGCCATCGCCGTCCAGAGCGTGTTGTGCGCACTGTTGACAGCGGAAACCTTGGACTTGACGCTCTCGACGAGGGAATGCACTGATACCTGATATGATATGCTACTTTGCAGCACTGAAAGAGTAGTTTCAAGTTCACCGGTAATTGCGTTGATTGCTTCGAGCGCATTTTTTATCGTAAGTTTTGTACCACCCACAGATGCAGTGACAGCAGCGTTCCCCACGCCTACTGCCGCACTTACAACAGACCTTGGATCTACATTGATTGTCAACCCCGTTCCGACAATCTGGGGTACTGCCTCTTTGACAGCATTCAAGGATGTTTCGTTTAATGTAAGAGCATAGTCCAAAGTGTGCAAGACCATATTAAAAGCGGTCTTTACAACAGCAGACGCAGCCTTGTATACGAGCAACGTTTCTTGAACTGCAAACGAAGCTGTCTGTAGTCCAAACATATTCTCCGCATAATCCCATTCCGTCTCCATCGCATCAACCGCGTAGTCATATGAGCCAAGAGCCTGCTTGACGGCAATGTACTGCATCAGGAAGTCCGCGTACTTTTCCTGGATCGACCCCTGTGCCATGCGCGTTCCCGTAATGGACGACGGCTTTACAATAAGACCCGACGCCGACATTTCGTAGGCGACATTGCTCTCCACTTTGCCGCTTTCAAGCTGGTCTTTGACGGCACCTATTGTCGTTTTCGACGCCAGCCCACCGTACTTGACCGCCGTGACGGCAATGGTGTCCTCGACCGATGTCAATCCGTAGCGCGAGAGATCCATCCACGCATAGTGGATGAGATCAGGGCCGTCATAACCCTGCACGTATGTCTTGCCGGGGCCGATGTCGTCGGAGTACGGCGTTCCGTAGTAGCCAATCAACTGCTTCGTGTAGGCGGCCTCCTCGGCGGCAATCGAATCCGAATAGCTGTCGTTCGCCTCTTGGATCATGCGGAGGCGGTTCGACTGTTCCTGTGCACGATCAAGGACGGCACGGGCGTTCGCAAGCGCAGTGCCGGCGCGTTCGCGGATCTGCTCGAAATGCGTCTTCGTGCCGTCGGATGCGCCGATGGGCGTGATGTCGAACGGAATCGCGCTGTCGGAAATGCCAAGCGGGTTCAGCCCGATGTCGAGTAGATCTTCGATGCGCTGGATTGTCTTCGCGTGGTCGCAGATCTCCGCAAGTTCGTCCACCGTGCCGCGATCGATTCGTGTGAGCGCACCGTCCGAGAATGCGGCGTCGAACGCCGCATCGTCGAGCGTCGTCGCGTCCACTGGAAGAAGCGAATTCGCGACGACCCAGTTGACGAGCGCTCCGTAGCCGCCTCGGTTCGCCCATTCGCCGTAGCCAAACGCACGGTCGCCCTTCGTGTCCAAGTAGCCCGTCCCGGCATCGCCGCCGTTGTCGCGCCACGCCTTGCGGGCGGTGAGATCCGTGACCTCCGCCGCGACCTTCGCGAGATTCGCCGCCGCCGTCGCGAACTTCGCCTCCTCGTAGTAGTCCACGTTCACGGTCGAATCTGCCACGACCATCTCGCCTTGCGCGACGGGCCACGAGAAATTCGGATTGCGCATCAGACGGTACCAGCCCTTCAATGCGCTGAGGTAGTGTCCGTACGCATCGCCATGTCCCTGCGGGTAAAGAATGGCCGCCTGCTCCTCGCTGAGGGCGACCGTCTCCGTGCCCTCGGTGTTGTAGTTGACCGCATACGCCACTTCGCCCGCCGTGATGCCCTTGGTGAAGTTCCAAACGAGACGGTTGTAGTATGGCGCGAGTTGCGTGGACGGTGCGCTCTCGCCCGTGCGTCCGCGCAGAAGCGCCAGCTCCTCATCGAGAAGCGAAGGCACCTGGTTGTCGAAGCAGAAGAGCGATGAACTTTCGGAACTGTAGTCCACCTCCGTCGTCGTGCCGCCGCCGACAGCCTTGTTCGAGCCGAATCCAATCGTCGGGTTCTTCGCGTCCGTGTATGCCTCGTCGCCGAGGACGGTGTAGAGATCCTGCAGACGCTCCACCGCGAGCAGAAGCTGCTTGTTCGCGTCCGTATCGTTGACGCCCATCGAGACGGAAAGCGATTCGGCCTTGTTGAGAATCGTCTCGTAAAGCTGGATGAGGCCCACGGACGTCAGGTTGTCCTGGTTGAGCGCGACGTCGCCCTGATACGGCCCGCCGGCCTGCCGGATCATGGAGACTGCGGTCTCTGCGGCATTGTTGTAGAGATCCGTCATGCGCTGGTTGAACGGCGTGACGTTGTTGAGAACGCGCTGCACCCAGCCTTCGGCGAGCGCGGGCGGCGCACACCATGCGCTCCAGCGATCGCCCATTACGTTCCACGCGGGAACAGAGGCATCCTTCGCACGATAGCGGCAAATCCAGTAGGCGTTCACCATGTTGGCCAATGTGTCGCCCTGCTCGCCGATCGTGATGCGCACGTTGCCACGCGCCTCGTCGACGTTCGCGTCCGGATCGTATTTCCGCCTGTAAACGTCCGTGTTGTCGTAGTTGTCCGGCACCGTGCCGTTCGCGTTCGGCGACGCCTTGCGCCACTCGAAGATGAAGTCGTCTGCTTTGCCCGCAAACGCCTCCGTGTAAAGCACGGACAGCTGCTGCGAAAGGAGGTTCACCTCGTCCTCCCGCGTGACGACACGCCCGGTGTAGTACTCCGGCACAACCTTGAGGACGTGCATTGAAATCGGATCGCCGTCCGTCACGCCCATCGTCCTGTTCGTCGCATCGTTCTCGATCAGCACCACGTAGTTAGTGCCGCCCATCGCCGTCAGGGCATAGTGGTCGACGGGCGAATATTCTGTGCTGATCTCCGCCCCGCGCCGCGACACGGCGTTCGGCACCACCGGGGCAGTCGCAAGACCTTCGACCGCGTTCCTCCAATCCGTATAGGCCGCCCCCGTCGATCGCGCAAGCGCCAACACCTTGTTGCGTTCCTGATCGGACAAGACGTTCGGATAGAGAATGCTTACGCCGGCGGCGGACGTCTCGCGCACGCCGACGAAGCAGAGCTTGTTGTTCGTCGCGTCGAGATAGAGGCGACTCGACAGATGCGGCGGCAAGTCGGTGAAATAGTACTTTCCGCCCTTGTAGGCAAGGCCGCCATTGTTGTCCGTCGTCAGACCTAGTTCGGCAAGTTTGGAATACTCAAACGAGACGCTCTGCATCACCGTGGGGTCGGTCAGTTTCACGACCTTCTGCGTGTCTTCCGGATCGGGGAACACAACACCCATCGACTTCGCGTTCCACACTTCGGGGAGTCCGTCCGCCGCGACGGTCAGCGTCTGCCCGATCTTCATCTCCGGAACGGCATCCGGCCATTTGACCGTCCACGTCCACGCGGCTGGCGGGCGCGTCAGCGGATCGACGTTTTGCACCGTGCTGTCCAACATCGACAGCCACGGAATCGCCGTGCCGACGACAGGCTGTTTGTCAGGCGCCAACTGCGGGAACCAGAATCCGTCCTGCATCGCGTAGTACATGTACATCGGCAGCGTTCCGGCGCTACGCGCCCAAATCTGCCCTTTTCGGTCGCGATAGCCCACGCCATTCGCGGGCGCGTTTGCACTCGCATCCCAATACGTCTCCGCAAGCCACGGGTTGTCGAAGAAGTCCAATGGATGCGGACCAGGCAGGATTGCACCTGCCGTGCAGTCGTCGGACAGCACCGACCAGGTTTCGTTCGTGAGAAGCACATGGAAGAACTGGAGCTTCGCCTTCCCGTTGCGCTCGTATTCTACGAAGACACCCGGCAGAGACGAGTTTGTCGTGTTGAGGTCAGTCCGTAGCGCCCATGCCACGTAACCGCCAGAACCCGACCGCACGAATGCGTGTTCCTCATTCGGGTTGTATCCGACCTTCGTCGAATCGTTCTCGTAGTACAGGCTCGGCGTGGAATCGGACTGGATGACGCCCGTGCCGCGCAGCGGCGCACCGGGGATGTCGAGCAGGACATTGAGCGCGAGGCACGTCTCGCCATGCACACGGTCGCGAAAAGAGCGGACGTCCAGCACAGACGACTGGAATTCGCCGACAAGATCCTCTCCCTCCCGGAAAGAGTAGTAGCCGGTAACGTTCGCCTCGCCGCCGTCGAGCGGTTGATGCCGCGCCTCGGCGATTTCCTCCTCGGACAGCCTCCGCGACCGGAACACGATTTCCGCGATTTCCCGACCTTGGGCAACATCAAGTCCATTCCCGACATTTGCATTCTCGTCCGTCGCAGTGCCGAAATGGTAACGTCGAAGCCACGGGGTGTCCACGTTCCCCACCACGTTTCCGGACAGATACCCCTGAAGCCGCGTTGTATCCACGCCGTTCGTGGAACCCGCCACCGTACCGTCAAGATAAAGCGTAGCAACTCCTTGCGCAAACGACACAGCCATGTGCGTCCAGTCGTTCACGGTCTTGTTCGGCAACGGAGCGACGATTCCTGTGACACCGCTGAACGCCACAACCACATTCATGTCAGAATCAATGAACATGGCCAAGGCCGCCGTGGTGTTTGTCGAATTGAGGTCGAGCGCCAGCAGACTGCACGATGAAGCATCCGCTGAATTTGCGGCCAATGGATTGTCGGCCGTACGAGTCCAGAACGAAACCGTACCGGAGCCAGACGGGAAGTAACGCCTGTTGGCCAGCGCAAGACCCGAACCCGGACCATCCGTGCAGTCGAAACGCGCCGCACCGTACTGCGCATAAATCATCTCGTTCGCGCTTCCAAGCTGAGAGGCAATGACAATCTGCGGTGCCTCATCAACGTCTGGCCAGAAAGGACGGTACACCTGCGGCAGAACGGGAATGTCAACCGCAATGGGCATATCGTCTCTTTGGTAGCGTTTGCTCCACCACACCTCGATGGTGTTGCGGCCTGATGTGCCTTCACCAATGGCGTAGATGGTCGACGGCAACGTGTTCGTGGAAACGGACGACGAATCGGCGGTCGTGTTCGTCATGGAGGACATTGAATCCTCGTCAGCCGATGTTCGTTCCCGGTAGAGGCGGGCATCGTACAGCGAACTGGACGTTGCTGGATAGATATAGCCCGGCACATCCTCCGTCGCGGCGAAGAAATGCTCACCGGCAACGCCGGAGCGTGTGCCGGCGCGAATGCGGAACTCGTGTCCTACGGGGATGCCGGAGGAGGCGAGCGTAAAGTAGTCCTTGTCGCTGCGTAGGACGGAATGAATCGGCAGGAACCAAATATTGTCGTCCGCTGTCAGTTTGAGCATCGACCATCCGGCACCTTTCGTGCTGAACGCATTGTTTCCCGTCACGGCTACGGCATGGTCGCTCGGTTCCTGGAAGTCGCAAAGCGTGGCGACATAGTCCTTTGGAATATAGATCGGCAATCCTGGGTTGCCGTCCACATCACCGCGCACGAAAACCGTGGCGTCCTTCGGCCAGTCGATGTCGTAGTGGGACAGTTCGAACGGCCACGACACGCCCATGTCGTCCTGCTCCATCCAATAGACGGCGGCAAGCCAATGTGAACCGTTCGTCGGACGAAGCGGAAAGACGGCGCCGTTCTTTGGACTGTAAGAATACATGCCCTTATGCTGATAGAGATACGGACCGCGGTTGTCGCCAGGATCCGACAGCCCCTCGGAGACGTTGGCCGTGAACCCGGTAATGCCGAAGCCCTGCCCATCGGGCTTGATTGCCGTACCGATGGTGGCGTTCATTCGCATGACCTCCGGCTTGCGCACCTCTACGACCTGAACGGAGAGGATGTTCTCGAGGCTGCCGGTGTCGTAGTACACCATCACGCACTGACCGGAAAGCTGTCCTGCGGCGCACAGCACGTGCGCCTGCTCATCGACGTAAAGTCCGCTGACGATCTTGTTCGTCGTCTCCATCAAGATGCCGCCCGTCAGATTCGTCTCCACGCCATAACGACGCGTCAGCAGTTCGTCATTGCCCATGAAGCGCACGAACTTGCCGTCGAGCGAAATCTTCGGACCGTTCCACGGCGAATCCGTCCAGAATATCCGCTTCGGACGCCCAGCACACGTCGTTCCGACGACATAAGTCATCGAATTTGTCGTGCCGTCCTTCAGCACCCAGTCGAAAGACTGGTTTCCGCCTGAAATGGCATAGATGCAGGGGGACTTCTGCGACGGATTGAACAGGAAGCCAGATGAACCATTCGCCTGTGCTACCTCCCAGAGATCGTATGTCGCATTCCAGTCCACGTTCTCCGGCGCGTCGATGCGGTCGGAGAGGTAGTATTCCGGCTTGGCGCGTTCCCAGCTGAAACCGGCTTCTGCGGAAGAGAGCGAATACCGGTCGCCCTCGGCGTGGGTTTGACCGGAAATCGCGTTTGTGAACGTCGTGAATCCCGCCGTCGCAACGAAGACCGCGTTCGATGCCAGCCATTCGTTCTGCGTTGCGTCCACAGTGTCATGAACCGTGGCGGGCTGCGGTGTGCCAAGCGTGTAGGTCGGCTCAACTGCGCATACTGTGACCGCCGCCGCCATTGCCGCGACGGTCGCCAATGCACGGAATCGTCGTGTCCATCTGTCTTTCATTGAAGGCCTCCTTCAACGTGCATGGCTTCCTCAATCTCTATTTCTTCATGATGAAGCAAAGTGCATAGTAGGGCGGACGGTTTTCGTGCGGTTCGCCGCCGCCTGCATACGTTGTCATGTAGCGACGCGGGGTTCCCTTTTTCTCATCGCTGTCGGCGTCATACTTTTTTCCGTTTTCTTTGCTCTCGCCGCTAGCAATGTCGTCCGCATACCTCAATTCGTCGTCGCCCACATACTCATGCCGATGCTTGGGCATCTGGCCAATCGTCAGTGCCACGTCATTCGTGCCGCCAGTCTCACCAACTTTATACGCACCTCCCGCACCAACAATGAACCGGTCGCAAAGGTTCGGGGTTCCATTCTTGCCGTCGCACAGCACCCAACCAGCGGGAATGTTGTTCGCCGCGCCGCTCCACATCACGATGACGCCCCTTGGCATGAACGCATTATCGACGCCATTGACGGTCAATGTCGCATTTGAAAGGGTCAACGCCCCGCCTGAGACGGTCAAGCTGTCGGACACCTTAACTTTAACGGCCGTGATGGCATCATCGACGGAGATAGTCCGTGCCGTAATGTTGCTGTTCACTTCAACCGCGCCGTTATGCACGACAGGCCCCTCAAACATCGCCGTGCCAAGGACGGTGAAGGAGTTCTTGGCCGTCTGCACGTCCTCGGCGAAACTCGCCCTTGGAACGGAGAGCAGCTTCTGGCGCGGACGTATCTCGCCAGAGCTGCCGCTCACCGTGAGGCCTATGTAGAGCGTCGCATTCTCGGCGATTACGTTGTCAAGCGAAGCGCCGTTTTCAACCAGCGATTCGCTGGTGTTTGCATCGGACAGCTCCACATTGAAGAGGCCGTTGTCATCGAGCAGCACGGCGATCTTGCGCCCCCAAAGCGCTTGATTCGTGTCCGATTCAGCGCTGGCGTAGAGACGAAATTCGATGCTCTTGTTCTTCTCCGCCACCGCGCCGCCAGTTGCGTCGCGCAGCACACCCTGATACGAGAACGATGCCGCCTCCACAGTTCCGGCCACGAGCACTGCCAGCAACCCGATTATCATTTGCTTCATTGTCTACCTCCGATTTTATTTTGAAAGGATTTACAGGATTGATAAGATTTGGACTTCAACGTTCGGCACTGTCGGAACGATTCCGCTACTTCTCCACTGGAGCGCTGGTGATGCGGCGCATGGTGAAACGGCCAGTGGCGCGGATCGTTCCTTCGTGCCGCAACCCGCCAAACTCCCATTTCAGCGTCCCGCCCAGCGTCTCCTCCGGATTCCACGCCGCGCCCTTGGATGCATCCCACACGAACTCCACCACATTCGTGATCGAGAAAAGTTCCGGCTTCACCGTCCCCGCATAATTCTCCAGATCATCTCCGGACGGTGCCGACTTCTCAAACGCCACGCCCGCAAGGCCGTCGTGCTGCGGATGGTACGGATGGCGCATCGGGTTTGACCGCGCCGTGTCCGCCACCGTGAACCGAAATGTCGCATTCGCACCAAACACGCCCGCTTCCGCCGCAATGACCGGCGTGTCCACCGGCAGCACGGACGAGGATATGCGCCGCCCGCCCGTCAGTTTCACCGGCGGATTCGTGACCGCCCCGGAATAGACGTGAAGGCCGCCGTCCTCGTCAAAGCCATAACGGAAACTTTGCAAAAGCGACATCGAACCATCGCGGGCAACGTACATCGGCAAGCGCACCGGCATCTTGCCGCCGGACGGAATGTCCGACGTCTCGGTGACCATGGACAGCTCATGATCGAAGTTCGTGACAACCGTCGTTTCGCCCGTCACTTCATCGATGACGTTCGACACGGAAAAGACATCGTTCGAGACTTCCCGTGTCTCGCCGAAATGTGTCACCGTATCGAGTTCGGCCGAGGCCAGCCAAATGCCGTTCGGCCACGCGCGTGCCGCCGCAGAATCATCCTCCTTCGTCGCCTCCACCGGAATCGTCACCTCCATCTCACTTCCGCCGTCCAAGTCGCGAAATGACATCAAAGCCCCGTAGCGCGTGCCCGCCGCAGCGAGAAGGTTTGTGCGATCCAGAGCCAAGCTCAATGTCAATGTCTCGCCGGCGGCAAGACGTTTCCTGAACGACACCGACTGTTCCGACGGTTCGAACTTCGCCCAAACATTCGTCTGCGAATCAAGCTGCGTCGAAATGTCCTTCAGCAAAAGCCCTGACGGCACAGGGGGATTGTCGTATGCGGTGTGCGGTGTGGCTGCACTGAGCGAGATGCCGGCCGTCCGCGCCGTCGCGCCGTCGTTGCGGACGCTGACCGTCACCGGAAACGCATTCGTCCCGAAGTCCACGCCCGTGACTGGCGAGACATGAAGGACGCCGCTCCAGTCGCTCACCCTCGTGGCGTCCATCGCCAGCACATCGCCCTGTGCGAATCTCTCGCTACTCCAGACCATCCCCATCGTGGGTGCGGCGACATTCGTGCCACAGAAACGGAAATACGTCGCCGACTCGGAATCAAGACCTGAAAAATAGTCGGCAAGCGTCGCCTTCGCACCGTTCGCCACCGAAAACCCGACAAGGTTCAAAGCAGCGTTCGTGCCGCACGGATGCCACGAGAGACGCGGCGCCAGCGGAACGCCATAGACCGTTTTCATCCAGGCGTTCGTTGCGAAGCACGTATAGATCGCGTTGCCAGGAACGCCCATAAGCGATGAGGCGCCGGGATCGCCGCGCCGCCAAACCTTGTACGCCGTCCGTACCGTGCCCTCCGACGAATCCGTACCGGAATACTGCCGCGTCTCCTGAAACGCCGCCGGGTCATAGGCGGCGACCCACTCGACCGGCCAGTCGGCAAAGAAATCGTCCGCCCGTTCCGACGGACGGACACCAAGATAAATGGCATTCCAGCCTTCGACAAGAGACACCTTCTGGGCCATTTCAACCCGAGCCTCCGTACGAAACGCCAAAGCACCGACAAGGGCCGCCAACGCAACCACAAAACGACATCTCTTCAAGTTGCCCATGTTCCGTATTGTATCAAAACAGATTTAAGCCACGCAATCCTCCGCGAGCGTGACGGGAGTGTGCGGAATTGTCCGCAAATCAAAGCGCGGCAGGAGTTCTTCCAACGACAGCACCTCGCCCGGCGCCGCCCAGCCGCACGTGGCCGCCAGCGCGCCCAGCACCGCCTCCGGACGCATCCCCGCCGCACGGAACGCGGCAATGCGCGTGTCGCCATGCCGCTTCGCAAGCCGTCGGCCGTCCGGTCCAACGACCAGCGGCAAATGAAGATAGGACGGCATCGCCCGATCAGCTGCGGACACCTCGCGCACCCACGGCATCAGCGCACGCGCGAGCAGGATCTGCGCGGGCGTGGCGGGCAGGAGGTCATCGCCCCGCACGACCTCCGTCACGCCCATGAGGAGGTCATCGACCGTGCAGGCGAGCGTGTACCCCGCGCCGTCCGCGTCCCGCGCCAACGGGAAATCGCCCAGCGTCGCGGCGACGTCCTGCGAGTAGCCGCCCGCAAACGCATCCTCGAACGACACGACCGTCCCTGCCGAAACGGCGAACCGCCAGCAAGGGAGGGATGCTGGGGCGTTTGAAGGTTTGGAGGTTTGGAGGTTTGGGGGTTTTGGGGTTGGGCGAATTTTGAAGGCGACCGCCTCGTCCCAAGACGCAAAGCGTCCGCGACACGTGCCAGGATAGTGCAGCTGCTCGCCGGCGTGCGGCGCCGACTGGGCCGCCTCGACGTCCCGCCGCGAACAGACGCACGGGTAGACGAGGGGCGCGCCCGAAGCCCGCGTGCGCAAGTAGTCGAGCGCCGCACGGTAGATTGGCTTGCGCGCGCTCTGGACGTATTCCTCATCCCAGTCGAAGCCCAGCCACCTCAAGTCCTCGACCGCCTGCGCCGCCGCGCCTGGCTTGTCCTTCGGATGGTCGAGATCCTCCATGCGAAAGACGACCTTCCCGCCCTGCGACCGCGCGCGCAGCCACGCGACCATGAACGTCCGCACGTTGCCGAGGTGCAGTGCGCCCGTCGGACTCGGCGCCAAACGCCCCACAGAGAGCAACCCGCCCATGCCGTCCGCCCGTCAGGTCACGTCGCGTCAAGATCCGACGGATGAATGACGTAGGTCTTCCCGCACATGTGGCAGGTGACGTCAATCGTCGGCGGCAACGTCTGCCGTTCCGCCGCGCTCAACGCCGCCAGCGTCGCCAGCGCGCGCTCAGCGGAGCAGCGACAGCCGAACGCCAGCGGGTCTGTTCCCTTGAGCGTCGCCTGTTCAAGGCCCAGCTGCTTGAGAAGATTGCGCACCGCGACGGCCAGCGACTTGAACCGAACGCCGAGAACGCCCGTGCTCCGCGCGTCCGGCAGTTCCTCGACCAGAATTCCGCGCGCCTCCAGAATCTCGACCTCGTCGGAGACGGACGCCTCCAGCTGAATCGTCGCCTTGCGCTGGAGCGACCCCGCCAAGTAGCCGTCCAGGGAACTTGAAATCCCCTGCGAGAGGATGCGCCCCGGAACGGAGCGCGTGACCTGAACCTGGCACGCGCCCAGGACGGCCTTGTCCTTCGGCACGCCCATCCCGTCGAAATCGTCGAGGATCTTCTTCTCCGTATAGCCACGCAACAGTCCCTCGCGCGTGCATTCGACATTCAACCCGCCCAGCGGACCCGTGCACTTCATCTGCACGCTGACCGTCTCGCCCGGCTCGCTCGTCTCGCCGCCGAGCAAGGCCGCCGCCGCCAGTCCCCTGGCAAGGTAATGCGCCGCCGTCGGCCCGCACAGGTGCGCCCGCGCCAGATCCTGCGCCGCGCGCGTCACGTCAACGACCGTGACGGCGACCTTCTTTTCGGCGTCATACCATGTCTCGCGACAGTCTTTCATGCACAGCCTCCCGACGCCGCGACTTCAGGCGAAGCCCAGGACATGGCGCATCGTGTAGACGCCCGCCGCGCGGCCCTTCGCCCAGACGAGCGCCTTGAGTGCCCCCGCCGCGAACGCCGCGCGATCCTGCGCCTTGTGCGTCAGCTCGATGCGTTCGAGATCGCCCGCAAAAAGAACCGTGTGGTCGCCGACGACCGACCCGCCGCGCAGCGCATGGATCGCAATCTCCCCGACGGGACGCTCGCCGATGTCCCCGCGACGGCCATAGACGAAGTCGTCCCCCTGCCCGCGCCCTGCGGCCGCCGCCTTCGCGAGCATGAGCGCCGTCCCCGACGGCGCGTCCTTCTTGTGGCGGTGATGGAGTTCCGTCACCTCGACGTCGTAGGCGGCATCCAGCACGGTCGCCGCGCGCTGGACAAGCTCAAGGAGAAGGTTCACGCCCAGCGAATAGTTGCCGCTCTGCACGACGGGAATCTTCTGCGCCGCCGCGTCCACGGTCGCCTGCTCGTCGGGCGTGAGACCCGTCGTGCCGATGACGTAGGGAATCCCCTCGGCGGCCGCCCGCGCAATGAACGCAGGAACGCCCGCATGGTACGAGAAATCGATTACGCCCTCCGTCCCCTGCGGCCACGCGCGGTCATATCCCTCGACAACGTCCACGCGCGCGACGACCTCCAGCCCCTCCGCCGAAGCGAGTTCCACCAGCTTTTTCCCCATGCGCCCCGCGGCGCCGACAATCGCAATCTTCATGACAATCCCTTCACGTGCCACGCCGCACGTCAACCGCTTACGAAACCGGCGTCACGCCCTTTTTGAGGATGACGTTCCCGTACTTGCGCGTCTCGCCCGTGAGAACGATCGCATAGGCCTTCCGCGCGCGCTCGTAGAACGCATACCGTTCCATGAGTTCAATGGTGCCGCCGTAGCCCAGCGCCGCACGATAGGCCTTCTCGACGTTCGGGTCAAGCGTGTCGCCCGGCACGGCCTCCATCATGACGACAGGCGTCGCATAGCTGTCCAGTTCAAAGAGCGGGATGACGCCGCGCAACAGCGCGTCCGCCGCCAGCCCGTCCGCGCGCAGGACAATCGCGCCCGCGCGGCCAAACGTGTGCGCGGGGAAATGCGCGTCCGAGAAGACGATTTCGTCGCCGTGGCCCATCTCGGCCAGCACCTTGAGAAGTTCCGGCGAAACGACCGGAGAAATGCCCTTGAGCATACCTGCCCCTTCCTTTCCTTTTGTGGATGCGGCCCTGTCGTTCGCGCCCGAACGACCGCCGACTTTCAAGCCCGCGCAACCGGCCAGGGCAACCGCCGACGCGCCCCACGCAAACGCGCGGCGCGTCAAGGACGGGCCGCACGCGACGTCTGGGACACCGCCGAGATTCTGACCAGATGACATGGCGGATATTATACCACAAAGACGGGCCAACTCGGCCAGCGGCCATTCAGTCGGCCCTGTCCGGCATTTGGACGAGCTTGACGCCCATCCGCCTCAACTCGTCATTCCGCCGATCGACGAGTTCCGCGATTTCGTCCCGGCTCCTGCCGCCCTTCGCCGCCTGTTCGACCTCATTGACGACACGGGCGCGGATGGCGATCTCGTCGTCCTGCCGCGCGACGAGCCGACGCCCATATTGCTCAATCGTCCCGCCGGCCGAAACGAACCGACGAAGCTCGTCCTTCATGCCCTCGACCATCGCCTTGATCTGCCGCGCCTCCATGCCATCCGCCTCTACGGCATCGATGTTTCGCCCAAGCGCCTCTTTGAGAGCCGCAACATTCGTCGTGCGCACGGTCGCCGGGATGCCGGGGATGGCAAACGACGCGAGAAACCGCTCGCCCTCATGGTCGAACACATCAGCCCAGCCAGTCCGAATGCCCCGGTCAATCAGGCCCTGGTCGCCTATCAGCTGACGCCTCACTTTGGACGTTATCGCGCCGCTGACCAGTTCGCGAACGTCGCCATCTTTTTCCAATTGCACGATGTCCTTGTGCTGCGTCAGGGCGACAACAAGCGACAGCAACAGCGATGCAGCCAGAACCATGATGGCCCCGCCGCGCCAACCAAGGGACAAAACCTTGTTCCAAAGCCCCGGCGCCGGAGACAGCCTGTAAGGACGAATCCCCTGTCTGTTCAGCGCAGAAAAGGCGGCATCGCGATTCGGCGCGGAAATCGTCAAGCCTTCGCGCCGTTCGTTCTGCCTCGTGGTGTAGGAATAGATGAACTTCACTTGGCTGTTTTCGGCGCGAACTCAATCGTCATCGGCTTGTCCGGGATCTGGTGGACCTTCTCCCAAATCGCCTTCTGCACGTCATTGGTCGGCGCGGGCGCCCACCCCTCGCGGCACGCGCGCCTGTATGTCGTGTATTCGCGTGGCGTCACGCCAAGCGGTTTCAAGAACGCCTGATAGTAGCCGACCATGTCCATCGGAATCGTATCGACCGTCAAGTCAAGCGACCGGAGCGTCGGCGCATTCATCATGTTGCCTGGGAACTGAGAAGAACCGCCTCCACACAGGAGCGAGAACGCCCGAACCAGCTCCTTTCCCGCGCGCGTCGGACGGAACTTGGCCTTGGCCTTTTCGCTCGGCAGGTCGTCCACCAGTTTCGCGACATTGACGACCCCCCAGCGATCTTCGGGGGCCAGGAGCATGGCCGGCGTGGTGTCATCGTTCACAAGGACAACAATGACGGTCGCCCCAGATGCCCGCTTCAAGTCCTCCGGACTCCCCTTGTTGGCCTTCTCCGCAACAACGTTGATCTCAACCGTATCCGAAAAGAGCTTGGCGACCTTCTGCGCGATGTCGAACGAAACCGCGTCCTGCGTGTCGATGAACGCAACCTTGCCCGTAAACGTCCCCCTCTTGACGAGCTGCCCGCCCGTCCGCTTGTAGCGAGCCTCCGGCGACATGTCAACCTTCGCTCTCGGCGCCACGACATCGGCAAGCGCGCCCATTGCCGTGCACGCGACAAGGACACCCAAAATCGTCTTCGTCATCATTTCACACGCTCCTTCTCTTTCGCTTCGCTGTCTCTCATCAACCGACCCAATCGGACGGCATGTTTGACGGCCGAGGGCACCTCAAGAGGAGCCGAGCCGCGCTCCTCAAGCATCTTGTTGGCGGCAGCCACCAAGTCCTCATAATCCTGCTGGCTCATGCCATCCTCGGACATTGTGAGCACCCGCTGCTCCAATTCCTGACGGTAAAGGCCCAACTGCTGAAGCTGATCGCGCGTCTCGATCAAGGCCTTTTCAATGCTCTCGCCCTTCGCCTTGATTTCCAGCAACTCCTGGCGCATGGCTTGAACGCCCATCTTCAGTTCCTTGACATAATCGCTGTCATCCTTGTCGTAAACGATCGGGTCGTTAACGGCCTTGAGGAATTCCTTCTCGAATCCGCTGTAGATCGATTCGCTGTCGCCGACAAAACCTTCGCCCGGCTTGACGGTCAAGAGATGCGCCAGCATGCAGTCCGTGTCATGCTTGAACGTGCGATCGACAAGCGAGACGCGCGCCACGCCAGAGGTAATCACGCCCTTGACCGTGTGCAACGTTCCATCGGGAAGGAGCACCTTGCCGTCGCGGGTTTCGCCAATGCGTTGGGGCGGGGGCGGCTTCGGGCTCTCCTCCTTCGGCGCGACGGACCGGGAGGGAGCGACGGATGCAGGCTGTGCCTCGGAAATCTTCGCGCGCCGCTTCGTCTGGCCGTCAGGATTCGCCGTTCCCGGCTTCGGGGAAAGGAAGTGCCATACGCCGACAGCGGCGACGACGACAATCACGCCGGCAACCGCGCCCTTGAGAACAGCAGACGGCTTGTTGTCGCCCTCGGAGGACACCTTATGCGGCTTCGACTTGCCCTGCGCCTGCTCAACGCGGACAGCGGAGACACCACGCCGGGCGAGTTCGTCAAAGACCGCCTCGCGTGACTCTGCCTCTAGCGACATCTGCGCCAGCTCGCCATCTGCGTTTCGATATGTGACATTCCAATCCATACGAGCGTGTAGTTTATCATTTTTTGGCCCATGGTGAAACAGGCACGTCTCAAAACTTCCGACATCCCGTTCGCACACGAACGCATCTATGGTGGAGGTGAGGGGAGTCGAACCCCTGTCCGAAATGGCGTCACCCAAACGTCTACGCACATAGGCTGCCTTTGATCTCGGATGCAGTACGCCGACAACCGGGCTTATCCGCACCCACCCTCATGGTTCGGCACCCTGCAGCGGGCAAGAGGATCTCCCTGCAGCGTGGCCTGCTCAATTAAGCCTCGGCGCTCAGCAGACATCGGCGCTTCGACTTCGCGGCCGTTATTTAGGCGGCGAGAGCGTAATCGTTGTTCGCAATTACAGTTTTTACCCGTTTTTTAACGTGGCCAACGAGTATCCACGATGCGCAGTCTGACTTCAACACATCCCGTCGAAACCGGATCACCCCCATCAAACAATCTGATGAAATGGTTGCCTCGCAGGGACTCGAACCCCAACAAGCAGAATCAGAATCTGCGGTGCTACCATTACACCACGAGGCAAGCTCGACTTTTCAAGATTGGCGGGGTCGACGGGGCTCGAACCCGCAACCCCCGGATCGACAGTCCAGTGCGCTAACCAATTGCGCCACAACCCCGTTGCTCCGAAAAGTGATGCGTAGTATATCATACTTTCCCCGCCGCGCGCAAGGGGGTATTTGAAAAAAATTGTCGTGCGCGCAGACAACACCGAGGCCCCTGGGCGTGCAGGGGCTTTCATCCGCGCGGCATCAACTGCGCGAGAAGCGCAACCGTCGCCGTGTCCGTCCGCAAAATGCGCGCCCCAAGCGACTGCCGCACAAAGCCATGCGCCTCCAAAAGCGCAACTTCCTCGTCCGTCCAGCCGCCCTCCGGCCCAATCGCCAGGAGCAATCGCCCCTCGCCAGATCGCGCGCCAGTCGCCGTGCGAACGCCCTCACCCACCCCATAGGGATGCGCGACTAGGCGGTTGCCGCTCGGAAACTGCGCGTCCAGCTCGTCCGTGACGAACTTCCGAAAGTTGCGGCGCGTCTCCAATGTCGGCACATGCGAGGACACGCAGCCCTGCATCAGTCCGTCGATGAACAGCGGACGGTAGTTTTCCTCCTTGAGCAAGGTCGCCCCCCAGAAGTCCTTCTCCACCTTCTTCGCGCCGACCAGCACGATCCGCCCGACGCCCAGCGTCGCCAACTGCGGCAACAGACGCTTCAAGACGCGCGGACGCGGCGGCGCGAGAACGAGATCGACCCACGGCGGCAGCGGCGTCTCCGCATGGCGAACCCGAACGCGAATCGTCTCGCCCATCTCCACGATTTCGCCCGTGCCGATCCGGCCATCCAGTTCGCCCGTCTTCAGGACCTGCCCGACTTCGCCGTGAAGGACAGTCCGAACATGTTCGGCACGCGCGCCGCCGAACGTGGCAATGTCTCCGACGATCTCCGCCGGCTCAAAAAGGATACGGTTCATGCGTCTATCAATGGGGCCTGTCCCCAGGAAGGACGACGCGGGGGCCTGTCCCCAGCGTCGAAAACGTGGATGATTTCGCGTCGCGCCGCGCGCGGAAGAAGTTCTGGAGAATCGCCTTCGACTCTGCCGCGCAAACGCCCGTGACGATCTGCGGATGATGGTTGATGCCCGGATGGTCGAAAACGCCGAACACCGTCCCCCCGCCGCGCTTGGGGTCGGAAACGCCCCAGACGACCGCCGCCAGCCGCGCCAGCACAATGCCGCCCGCGCACATCGGGCACGGCTCTTTCGTGACATAAAGCCGTGCGCCCGTCAGGCGCCAGTCGCCGACCGCCGCGAACGCGGACGCCATCGCCAGCATCTCCGCGTGCGCCGTCGCGTCCTTCAGTCCCTCCGTCTGATTGTGCGCACGCCCCAGAATCCGCGCCCGCGTCGGATCGGGATCGTAGACGGCCGGATGCCCGTCATGCGCCGGCTCCCGCACGGCCGGCGCGACGACCACGCAGCCAAGCGGCACCTCGCCGTCCGCCGCCGCCTTCTCGGCCTCACGCAGGGCCATCTGCATGAAATGCGCATCAAATTCCGTCATCCAATCGTCCTCCCTCTTCACTTCAGACGAAACGCCAACTTCAGACGAACCGTCGCAGCGACAGCGCGCCCCTCCGACTTGGCCGGCGCAAACCGCGCGGCGAGCACGGCCTTTTCCGCCGCCGCGTCCAATTCATGGAAACCGCTCGAAACGACGACCGACACGCCCTCAACCGTCCCCCGCGCCGAGACGCGAATCTCCAGCGTAACGTCGCCCTGCTCGCCCCGCAGACGCGCGCCCTTCGGATAGTCGGGCGAGATATTCCGCCTCGGACGCGGCGGCGCATCGACGCGCGCCTGGCGCGGCGCGACCGCCGCCACCGGAGACGGCGTGACGGACGGCTTCGGCGGCGTTTCCGTCACCTTCTGCGGACGCTCTGGCGTCTGCACACGCGACGGCTCAGGCGGCGGCTCCGAAAACCTCGGCGCATTCGGCTCCAGAGGATGAAGTGGAGGCGATTCAATCTCCGGCAACGGCGCTTCCTGCGGACGCACCTCTGGTACGGGATCGGCGGGCGCAGACGCAAGGACGGGCTGGACGGCGGCCGCCTCATCCTCCTGTTCGGCGAACGAGAGCTCGACGCTTGAAAGATCGAGATTCACCTGCGCATCCGGCGGCGACGCGGCATTTCCCAACACGCCGGCGACTCCTGCCGCGAGAAGCGCGTGCAAAAGAACGGAACATCCCAAAGCGACGTCAAACCGCATGTTCCCGCCCCCGCAGACCGCTAGTCCTTCTTCTCGCCACGCACCTGAAAGCTGACCTTCTCGACCCCGGCCGCCTTCAGGTCGGACAGAATCTCGATGCCCGTGCCGAGCGACGACTGGCGGTCGCCGGAAATCAGCACGGGAAGCCGCATGTCCACGGCATACAGTTCCTTCACCTTCGCCACGACCGCCGCGCGCGTCGTGGCCTCGCCGTTGAGCTGCAAGGAGTTGTCCGCACAGATCGTGAGAACGATCCGCTCGCCCTTCTCGTCCGCGCCCGCCGCGTTCGGCAGATCGACCTTGACGCCCTTGTGAACCGCCATGTCGAAGATGCAGTAGACGAAAAAGACGAGGACAAGGAACATGACATCCATGAGCGACGTCATCTCCAGCCGTGCGCCGCGCCGCCGTCTAGTCTTCGGCATGACGCTCCAGCACGTTGTACGGGAAGATGAGCGCCAGCGAGGCAATCAGCCCCGCCGCCGTCGTGATGAGCGCTTCGCCGATGCCGGCCGTCGCCGCCATCGGATTCGCGACGCCCTCCGCACCGTTCAAGGCGCTGAACGTCTGCATGATGCCGGTCACCGTGCCGAGAATGCCCAGCATCGGCTCGGCCGTGATGATCGTCGAGACAATCGTGAGCCCCCGTCCGTCGCGGCGGCCCGCCCGAAAAGCGAAAGCCTTCCAGATGAGAATCGCAAGGCCGAGAATCGAGAGGCCAAGAATCGGCCACATGACCGGCCCGCCCGCCAAAAACGTCTGTACGAGTTTTTCCATATCGTCTTCCTTGTCTGTCCGCCTCAGAGGCCACGGGCGGCACGCACCGTTGCCCACGCGGCATTGATGCGCCCCATGCGTTCGGTCGCCTTTCCGACCAGTTCTTCGGGCAGTCCCTGCGCCCGCAAGGCATCCGGATGGTTCTTCTTCGCGAGCGCGCGGTATTTCTGCCGAAGCGTCTCGCCCGAATCCTCGGCTGAGGCGCCCAGGACGGCATACGCCGCCGGCAGGTCACCCTGCGCCGCCGAACGCCGCCCCGCACTAGCCTGGGCAAAAAACGCATACCAGTCCGCGCGAATCCGAAGCGCACGCGGAATCCGCTGCAGGATCGCGCGCTCGTCCGCCCCCACCGCGCCGTCGGCACGGGCGATGTCCCAGAGAATCTCGTAGAAGAGCTCGCGAACCTCAATGGAATCGACGGCGGCGGCAAACGCCGCCGCATACTCGTCAATCGTGTGCGCGTCGTCCTTCGCCCGACGAAAGACGCCAATCGCATAGGCGCGGGCGGACGGCGTGAAGCCCAGCCGCGCAAACGCCTGCTCGACGCTCGCGATTTCCGCACGCGAGATGCGCCCGTCGGCCTTCGCCATCTTCGCGAGCATCGCCGCCGCGCAGGCGCAGAAGACTTTCGCGCGCCGTTCGGAGGGCTGATCGCGCGAGAAAGAGAAACGGAACGGCATGGAACGGCGCGCGGACGAAGCCGCGCCGCCCTTCAGCCGTTGCTCGATCTGGTGGCCGAACACGGCGCCGAACAAGCCGCCGACACAGCCGCCGAACAAGCCGCCGACACAGCCGCCAAACGCAATCCCTTTCCATCCCATAAGCGGCTATTATAGCAAAATTCCCGCCGTCGGCGCATTCCGTCACGGATACGAGACGGCCGCCGACTCCAGACCCGGCAGGATGCCGGCCTTCGTGACCGTCACATTCAGCGGCCGCGCGCCCGACACGGTGGCACAGGCCGCGCAGCAAACGTCATAGGCGACCTTCGCCGCACGCTCGATCATCTGACATTTCGCCGCGACAAGCGCGGCGCGAATCCCGTCCGTCAACGCCGCGTAGTCTACCGTGTCCGCCAAGCCATCCGTCTCGGACGCCTGCGGCGGAATCTCCAGCGCAACGTCCACGCGCAGCTTCTGCAGACGCGTGCGTTCGTCGGGTCGCTCCCCGATGACGCACAAAACCTCAATGCCATTCAGCCGAAGCGTCATGCCACAATCCCCCATTCCTTCAACGGCTCGACCGGAAGACCCATGATGTTCTCGTAGCTTCTCGTGTAGGACGCGACGAGCAAGTCGCCGGACTCGTCGATGTCGTAGGCCCCCGCACGATCCGTCGGCTTCACGCGCGCAACATAGTCGTCAATCTGCGCGTCCGAAAGCGTCCGGAACGTCACGTCCGAACGGACGACCTTGACGTCGCCATCGTAGGCGACACCCGTGAAGACCGTGTGGACGCGCCCGCTCAATTCGTGCAGGAACGCCTTCGCTTCCGCGAGGTCGCGCGGCTTCCCGTAAATCCGTCCGTCCAGCCAGACGATCGTGTCCGCGCTCAAGACATGCGCGGCCGCGACGGCCCGCCCCTTCGCGAGGGCATTCTCCCGCACCGTCCGCTCCGGATCGTTCGGAATGCTCACCTCTGCCGCGTCGCTCTTCGCGACGACGAAATCGACGCCGAGCGAAGCCAGAATCTTCGCCCGACGCGGCGACCCGCTCGCAAGCGTCAGGAACGACACCGGCCCTTCGCGCAGAACGGCGAGCCGTCCGTCCTCGACGCGCACGACCGTCGAGGCCTGCCCGCCCGACGAAACGCCATCGTCAACGACAAGATCAGCCGACAGGCCAACCGCCCGCAGGGCGTCCTCGGCGTCCGTCGCCGCGCGCCGCCCCGACAGGTTGGCGCTCGTCACGCGCAACGCACCGCCGCACCGCGCCAGAAGCCGCCGCGTCCAGTCGTGTGCGGGCACGCGCACGCCCTCGCCCTGCGCGACGACCGTGAGCGCGCCGGGCCAGTGCTTCGCGCCGACGCGCGCGGCCTCCGCGCCGATGAATGCGACCGCGCTGTCCGCATCGCGCGCCAGGAGCGCAATCGGCTTCTTCGCATCGCGCGCCTTGATCGAGTAGAGGCGCGCGACAGCGTCGGGATGCCCCGGATGCGCCGCCAGCCCATAGACCGTGTCCGTCGGAATGACCGCGACGCCGCCCGCGCACAACACGTCCGCCGCCGCCGCCAGTCCCGCCTCGTCTGCCGCACAAATCTTCATCTCTCTCCTCTTCCCTCTCCTCACGCCTTCCGCACGATGTCCGCGCCCAACGCACCGAGCGCGCGCTCGACCGAGACGTACCCCCGGTCAATCGACTCGGCGTTCTGAATCGTCGTCTCGCCCTTCGCGCAGAGCGCGGCAATGACGAGCGCAATGCCCGCGCGAATGTCGGGCGACGTCACGGTCTCGCCCGTGAGCGGCGACGGACCCGTGACGACGACGCGGTGCGGATCGCACGGCACGATCTTGGCGCCCATCTGCCGCAGGTGATCGACGAAGTAGAGGCGCGACTCGAACATCTTCTCGAAGAAGAGGCACGTGCCGCGCGCCTGAGAGGCCAGGACGACGAGAATCGACAGGAGGTCGGACGGGAACGCCGGCCATGTGCCGTCCGCAATCGAGGGAATCGCGTCGCCGAGGTCGTACTTCATCCGCAGTCGCTTGCGCGGCACATAGCGAAGCGTTCCCGCCGCCGCGTCAATCGTCCATGTCACGCCGAAACGCGCGAACGGCCCCGCCAGCACCTCGAACGGCGCCGGCTCGATTCCCGTCAGCAGCAGCTCGCCGCCCGTCACGGCCGCCGCGACGAGGTAGCTCCCCGCCTCGATGTAGTCGCAGCCAACCGTCGCCTCGCACCCATGCAACGACGCGACGCCTTCGACAACGAGCCGGTTCGTGCCCGCGCCCGAAACCTGCGCGCCCATCGCGTTCAACAGGTTCGCGAGATCGACGACATGCGGCTCGCACGCCGCGTTGAGGATTTCCGTCCGCCCCTTCGCGAGGGCGGCCGCCATGAGAATGTTCTCCGTCGCCGTCACGGAAGCCTCGTCGAGAAGAATCCGCGCGCCCTTGAGCGTTCCCCGCAACGCGAGCGACTTCTTGCCGACGGACGCCTTCGCGCCCAGGGCCTTGAACCCGGCGAAATGCGTGTCGAGCCGGCGGTGCCCGATCGCGTCACCGCCAGGCGGCGGCAGCGAGGCCCGTCCGAGACGCGCCAGGAGCGGCCCCGCGAAGAGGAAGCTCGTGCGGATCTTCGCGGCCAAGTCCGGTGAAATGCGCGCCGAGCGCAGCTTCGCCGCCGTCAGCGTGACGGTGCCCGCCGCCATGTCGCGCGCGACCCGGACGCCAAAGCTCCGCGCGACGTCAAGCATCCGCGCGACATCGTCGATCGCGGGCACGTTTCGAAGCGTGACCGGCTCGGACGTCAGGAGCGCCGCCGCAATCATCGGCAACGCCGCGTTCTTGTTGCCCGAGACGCGATGCGTCCCGGAAATCGTCTTCCGCCCGCGAATGACCAATCGGCTCATTGTCAGGACAGCTCGTCGAGTTTCTTCGTCTCGCCGAAGACGATGAGGCGGTCCGTCGGCTCAATCACGTCATTCGCCTGCGGAAAGACGACCGTGCGCGGCTTCTGCGGATCAGCGGCCGCCCGACGGACGCACAGCACCGTCACGCCCGTCCGACGCCGCAGATCGGCTTCCGCCAGCGTCTTGCCGCGCACGCCGTCGGGCACGTCGATCTCCGCAATCGAATAGCCTTCGGAAACTTCAAGGAAATCGACGACGTCGTGGTTCGCGATCGCGCGCGCGAGCCGGTGCGCCGAATCGCGGTCGGGATAGACGACCGAATCGGCCCCGATTCGCCGAAGAATCTTGCCATGCAGTTCGCTGGTCGCCTTCGCGACGACATTCGGCACGCCCAGCTCCTTGCAGTTCGCCGTCGCCATCATCGACGCCTCCATGTTCGAGCCGATGGCCACGACGACGACATCGCACTCGCCGAAGCCCGCCTCTTCGAGAACACGCGGCAGGGTCGCGTCACCCTGCAACGCCGTCGCGAACTCGTTCGCCTGCTGCATCGCCGGGCGATTCCGATCAATGAGAATCACCTCCGCCCCCGCGTTCGAGAGCGACTCCGCAAGCGACATGCCGAAACGCCCCGCGCCAATGATGCCAATCCTCTTCATGCGCACATTATACCATATCCCGCATTCGCCCCCGCCCCCCGGCACGGATACCGCGTCCTGCACAACAGGAGATGCCCGAAAATGATATACTATGGGGAAAATCGGTTGTTTTTCATTCTCTCGCCTCGTCATGCCAAAGATTCTGATCGTCGACGACGAAAAACCCCTGCGCGACGTGCTCGCCAAGTGGTTTGCGCCCGTCTACACCTGCCTCACGGCTCCGGACGCGACCGAGGCCCTGCGCCTCGTGCGCGCCAACCCCGACCTCGCCGTGATGATCTCCGACGTGAAGATGCCGGGCGAGAGCGGCGTCGAACTTCTGCGGAAGGCCAAGGCCGAAAACCCGTCGCTCGCCGTCATCCTCCTCACGGCCTACGGAACGGTCGACCTGGCCGTCGAGGCGATGAAGGACGGCGCGACCGACTTCTTCCAGAAGCCGATCACGGACATGAAGGCCTTTGAACGCCGCGTCGCCAAGGCCATCCAGATGTCCGACCTCGACCGAGAGGTCACGCAGCTCAAGGATCGGCTTGGCTCGGAACTCGACCAGTTCACGGGTCGCTCGCCCGCCATGCAGCGCGTCTACACGCTCATTCGGAAGGTCGCCCCGTCGAGCGCAACAATTCTCATCGAAGGGCCAAGCGGTTCGGGCAAGGAACTGGCCGCGCAAGCCATCCATCGCCTCTCGAAGCGCGCCAAAGGGCCGTTCGTCGCCGTCGAATGCGCGGCGTTCTCGGGCGACCTCCTCAAGTCCGAACTCTTCGGCTACGAGCCGGGCACGTTCACGGGCGGTCTCAAGGACGGCAAGAAAGGCTGCATCGAGGAGGCGGACGGCGGCACGCTCTTCCTCGACGAGATCGGCGAAATCGACCTGCCGACGCAAATCGCCCTCCTGCGCACAATCGAGACGAAGTCCGTCCGCCGTCTCGGCGGCGCGACGGAAGCCCCCGTTGATTTCCGCCTCGTCGCGGCGACGAACCGCAATCTCGCGAAAATGGTCGCCGACGGCACGTTCCGCGAAGACCTCTACTACCGGCTGAACGTCATCGACGTGCGGATGCCGGCCCTCAAAGACCATGCGGAGGACATCGCTCCGCTCGTCTCGCGTTTCCTGAAGGAGTTCTCCGCCGCAAACGGCGACACCGTGACGGGCATCGAGCCGGCAGCCCTCAAGGCCCTCGAAGGCTACGCCTGGCCGGGGAACGTCCGCCAGCTCCGCAATGCCGTCGAGAAAATGGTCGTCCTCGCGTCCGGGCCGCAGCTCACGGTCGCCGACCTGCCCGCCGAAGTGACGGCAACGGAACCGGAAGGCACACGACAGGAGACGCATGGGCCGGCCGTTCCCGCCACTGCCAGCGTCTCGGACGCGCGCCCCGCCCAGGGTCTCCCGCCCGCATCATCGGCAACGGCCATCTCCCCCCTGGCCGAGACGGAAAAGGCCCAGATCCTCTCCGCGCTGGAGACCTGCCGCAACAACAAGTCGAAGGCGGCCGAACTCCTCGGCATCTCGCGCCGCACGCTCCACCGCAAGCTCAAGGAGTGGTCGCTCGCCTGACCAACCGCCCAACATCCCAAACCTCCAAACGTCCAAACCATCCCCAACCCCTTTCACTGCCCCGTTCATGCCCAACGCCTACTACGAGAACCTTCCCACGCAGCAGCTCACGATCCGTAGCCGACTTCTGAAGATCCCGAACCTGAAGCTCATCGAGAAGGTCGGCGATGGCGGCATGGCAACGGTCTGGAAGGCCTGGGACATTCCAAACCAGCGGCTCGTCGCCGTCAAGATCCTGAACAAGGAATTCGCCAACGACGGCGCCGAGGTACGCCAGTTCCGCGCCGAAGAGCGCATCATGGAGGAGATCAAGCACCCTGGCATCGTCCAGGCCTACGACTTCGACAACGGAAACGGCAACTGGTACTACATCATGGAGTATGTGGACGGCTACACGTTCGCCGACCTCCTCAAGCGCAAGCAGCACGTGCGCGAGTCGGACTGCCTGCTCATCTGCGAATCGATCGCCGCCGCGCTCGACTACGCCTGGAACGACCATGGCGTCGTCCACTGCGACGTGAAGCCCGAGAACATCATGATCAACACCGACGGCGTCATCAAGCTCACCGACCTCGGCATCTCGCACCGCTTCGAGTTCCGGGACGGCCCGCAGGAGGCGCCCGACCAAGTCCTCGGCACGCCCGCCTACATCTCGCCCGAACAGGTCTACGGCGACGTCGAGCTTGACTGCCGTGCGGACATCTACTCGCTCGGCGCCACGCTCTTCCATCTTGCGACGGGCCGCGTTCTCTTCCCCGGACTCGACACGGAGAACATGATGCGCGCGCACTGCGACGAAAACACGCAGGCCCGTGACCCGCGCCTCTACCGGCCCGAACTTTCGGAGGGCTTCTGCCAGCTGCTCGAATCCATGCTCGTCAAGGATCGCGACTATCGGATCGCCTCCTGGAAAATCGTCTTCCAGACGTGTCGCGACATCGAGGCGGGAACGGCCTTCAAGCCACGCAACGCGGCCAACGCCAACTCGTCGATCAAGCTCCAGCCGGCCTAGGGCTTCGACTTCCCCTGCCGAGCGGACGAGGCGCGACCGTCGGCACGGGACGCCTCGATTTCGCGCAGCCAGCCCGCGACTTTTGCAAACGTCTCTTCGCGATCGGCCGCCGTCTTGAGTCCGCATTCCCAGATGACGATCACGTTCCAGCCCTGTTCCGCCCACAGTCGCTCGTGCTCCTGGTCGCGGCAGACGTTCCGCTTGAACTTCGCGTTCCAGAACGCGCGATTCGACTTCGGCGCCGTCGCCTGTGCACACGCTTCCGTCTGCACAAGCTTGCGCCCGTCCCACGTCCAGCCGTGGTGATGCCAAAAGCAGCCCCGAATCTCGATCAGCGTCTTCAGGCGCGGCAGAACGACGTCCGGATGGCCGACGACGCGCTTGTCGCAGACGCGAAAGCGATAGCCCTGCGCGAACAGCCACTTGCGCACGACGACCTCCGGCAACGTGTCGCGCGAGCGAATCGCGCGCATGATTTTCGAGCGCACTTCAGGCGTGACCTTGTCCATCGCAAGCCTTTAGTGCGCGTCAAGCCAGTTCGCCCCTTCGCCCAAGCCGACGTCGAGCGGCACGCCAAAGTCGAGCGCCGTCGTCATTTCGCGGCGGGCAATCTCCTTCACGCGCGCGGCCTCTTCCTTCGGACAGTCGAAGACGAGTTCGTCGTGGATCTGAAGAACCATCTTCGACCGCAGGCCCTCGGCCTTGAGCGCACGATCGACCTTCACCATCGCGAGCTTGACGAGATCCGCCGCGCTGCCCTGAATCGGCGTGTTGATCGCGTCCCGTTCAGCCGACTGGCGCGCCGTCGCATTCCGCGATTTGATGTCGCGCAACGTGCGGCGGCGGCCGAGAACGGTCTCGGCGTAGCCTTTCTCCCGCGCGCGCTCGACCGCCGTGCCCATAAACTCCTTCACCTTCGGATAGAGCCGGAAGTAAGTCTCGATGAGGTCGGCCGCCTCCTTGCGCGGCACCTTGAGCCGCTGGGAAAGTCCGAACGCCGAAATGCCGTAGATGATCCCGAAGTTGACGGCCTTGCATTTCGCGCGCTGCTCGTCCGTCACGAACGCCGGCATCAGGTTGTAGACGCGCGCGGCCGTGTCCCGGTGAATGTCCTCGCCGCGCGCAAACGCCGCGCACATCGCCGCATCGCCCGACAGGGCCGCCATGAGGCGAAGCTCGATCTGCGAATAGTCGGCCGACACGAGCACGTGGTCTGCGTCGCGCGCGACGAAGGCCGCGCGGATGCGCCGGCCGCGCGGCGTGCGAATCGGGATGTTCTGCAGGTTCGGGTCGGACGACGAGAGACGCCCCGTCTCGGTAAACGCCTGGGCAAAGGTCGTGTGGACGCGCCGCTCCGAATCGATGAGCGTCGGTAGCTTGTCCACGTACGTCGATTTCAGCTTCGTGCAGGCGCGGTGGTCGAGAATCAGCGGCACGATCGGATGCGACAGCACGACTTTCGAGAGCGCCTTCTCGTCCGTTGACCACTGCCCGGACGCGGTCTTCTTCGACCCGGTGAGGCCCAGGCGGTCGAAGAGCAGTTCCGAAAGCTGCTTCGGCGAGTCGGGGTTGAAGCCAGGTTCGGCGTACTTGCGGATCTCCTGCACGTAGGCGAGAATCTCGCGGTCGAGTTCGCGCCCATAGGCCTTCAAGGCATCCGTGTCGATTCGCACGCCCTCGCGCTCCATCTCGCACAGAATCTTGACGAGTTCTTCCTCGGTCTCCAGCACAGGCGGCGCAGGCGCGACGCCGTGCTGTTCAAGCGCGAGGGCCTGTCCCCGCAAAAGTCCGTCCAGCCGAAGCGCGACGTCCGCGTCCTCCGCCGCATAGTCCGTCACCTTCGCAATGTCCTTGCCGACCAGCGTCGGCTCGGGCTTGCGCCGCTCCTGCGGCCCGGCCACCTCCTCGAAGCGGATCATGCGGTAGCCCAACAGCTGCTCCGCGAGATCCTTGAGTCCATGCCGCGCCGCCGCGTCCAGACAATAGTGTTCAAGGAGCGTGTCGTGCGGCGTCGATCCGAATCCGATGCCATAGCGAAGGAGAACGGTGCGGTCGAACTTCACGTTGTGTCCGACGAGCGTCTTCGACGGATCGGCAAAGAGCGGACGAAACACGTCGATCAGCCCGGCGTCCACATACCACGCCTTGCCCGGCGCCGTCGCGAACGAGATGCCGATCAGGCGGCAGGTCGTCGCGTCCGTCGCCGTCATGCCCGGCTCGCGCGCCGTCGTCTCGGTGTCGAACGCAAGGCGGTCGGCCTTCATCAGTTCGTCCAGGAGAACCTGCGCCTCTGCCTCGGTCGAGACATAGCGGTAGTCATGGGGAACGGTCGCAATCGACTGGAGTTCCGGACGCGGCACAAGGCTCGCCGCCGTCTTCTCCCGTTCCTCGCGCCCCCAGCCCGCGCCCAGGAATTCCTTCGCCAGACGGTTCAGCTCAAACTTCGCGCAGACCTTCGCCAGCTTCTCCGTATCGATGCCGTCAAGGCGGTAGGCATTCCAGTCCGGCTCGATCGGCACGTCCGTGCGAATCGTCGTGAGAAACTTCGAGATCTTCACGTCCTCGCGCCCCGCAAAGACGCGCTCGGAAAGCTTGCCCTTCAGCCTCGGCTGATTTTCGAGGATGCCCTCGACCGACCCGTACTTCGCAAGAAGGTCGGCCGCCGTCTTCTCGCCGACGCCGCGAATGCCGGGGATGTTGTCGCTCGCGTCGCCCGCGAGCGCGAGGAAGTCGATCATCTGCGCGGGACTCGTGAGATTCCAGTGCGCGCAGACGCCGGCCTCGTCATAGACCTCCGCCGTGTCACCGGCGCGGGCCGGACGATAAAGCCGCACGCCCGGACGGACGAGCTGCGCGGCGTCCTTGTCCGGCGTAGCCATGTAGACGTCAAAGCCCGCCGCCACGCCCTTCACGGCCAGCGTGCCCATGACGTCGTCCGCCTCGTAGTCGGCGACACGCACGACGGGAATCCGCAGGGCCTCGGCCAGTTCGAAGGCGTAGGGAATGGACGCGGCGAGGTCTTCGGGCATCTTCTCGCGCTGCGCCTTGTAGGGCGGATAGGCCCGATGACGGAACGTCGGGCCGCCCGGATCCATCGCCAAGACCGCATGCGTCGGCTTCTCGCGCTTCAGGATGGACTGAAGTCCGTTCGCGAGGCCGAGGAGCGCGGACGTGTTGATGCCGCTTGCCGTCAGGCGCGGATTGCGCAAAAAGACGAAATGCCCCCGGTAGAGGAACGGCATCAGGTCGATGATGAAAAGTTTCTCCATGTCGCGTCTCCTTTTCCGCCAAGCGTGACCCCACCTCAGAATCCGAGCCAACGCAAATAGGTCGTCACAAGTTCGGGCCCCCAGAACATCCAGACGAGGCAGCCAAGGCAGATGTACGGCCCGTAGGGAATCTCGACGAACCGCCCGAATTTCGTCTTCGCGAGCGCCACCATCGACAGCCCGACGACCGACCCGAAGAGGGATGAAAGAATCAGCGTGACAAGGACGGCAACCGGGCCAAACAGCGCGCCGACCGCCCCCATGAGGAAGACGTCGCCCATGCCCATCGCCTCGCGCCTGAACGCCTTCGAGCCGAGGGCGCGCACAAGCCACAAAAGGCCAAAGCCAAAGGCCAGGCCGAAAAGCGAAGAAAGAACAATCGAATAGTCAAACGAGCAACTGATCGCTTGGGCGGCGTGGAAGACGACGCCGAGAACCATGCCGCCGACGGTCACGAAGTCCGGCAGAAGCTTGTGGTCGAAGTCGATGAACGAGCCGACGATCATGAGGGCGATCCACGTCCACATCACGAAGAGCTGAAAGTTCGGGCCGCCGTACCGCAAAAGCGCCGCGAGAAAAAGAGCGCCGCCCAGCATCTCGACAAGGACATAGCGCGGCGAAATTCGCGCACGACAATTCGCGCACCGTCCGCGCAGGGCAAGCCAGGAGAGAATCGGCACATTCTGGTACCAGCGGATCGCCGCGCCGCACGTCGGGCAGTGGGAGGGCGGGGAGACGATCGACTCGCCGCGCGGCACGCGCCAGATGACGACGTTCAGAAAACTCGCGACACATGCGCCGAGCGCAAAGCTGAACGCGCTCAGGATTCTGAAAAGCCCTGCGTCCATCGCCCGTTCACTCCGCCTTCAGCGAACGCCCCATCATCGCCGCACAGGCCTCTTTCGCGTCAAAGCCCTTGTAGCAGAGCGCATAGACAAGGTCGCAAATCGGCATCTCGACGCCGAGGCGCTCGGCGATTTCGTGGACGACCTTCGCATTCCACACGCCCTCGGCGACCATTTCCATCGAACCCAGAATCGACTCGATTTTCTCGCCTTTGCCGAGACGCGCGCCGACTGCGTGGTTGCGCGAATGGACGGATGTGCAGGTCACGATCAGGTCGCCAATGCCCGCGAGGCCCGACAGGGTCTCCGGCGCGCCGCCGTAGGCGAGGACAAAACGCTTCATCTCGACGAGGCCGCGCGTGATGAGGGCCGCGCGCGTGTTGTCGCCGTAGCCCATGCCGTCTGAACAGCCCACCGCAATCGCAAGGACGTTCTTGACCGCGCCGCCGATTTCGACGCCGATGGGATCGGCCGACGTGTAGACGCGAAAGCGCGGCCCTGACCAGATTTCCTGAACGCGACGCGCCTTCGCCTCGTCCGCGCAGGCCGCGACGATGGCCGTCGGAATGCCGCGCGCGACCTCCTCCGCGTGCGTCGGCCCCGCGAGCGCGACAAGGGGGCCTGTCCCCAGGATTTCCGCGCCCAAGTCCGTCATGCGGCGATTCGTCCTCTCGCACAGTCCCTTCGTGATGGAGACGACGAGCATCTCGGACGTGACAAGGCCCTTAAAGCCCGAAACGACGGACGTAAAATACTTCGACGGCGGCGCAAGGACGACGACCTCCGCGCCCGCAACCGCCTCGGCGCGGTCGGCCGTCAGCTTGAGGTTCGCGGGCAACTCAACGCCGGCCAGGAACTTCTCGTTCCGGCGCGTCCGCTTCATCTCTTCAATGTAGTCCGGGAACGCGCCCCAAAGCGTCACGTCGTGTCCATATTCGGCCAGCAGGCGCGCGTTTGCCGTGCCCCAGCCGCCGTCACCGATCACTGCAATCTTCATGCCCGTATTATACCAAATCGCCGAAACCCATTTGTGGCTGGCCCTGCGTGGGCGGAAGGCGAGTCCAACTACTCGCGGACGATTTCGTAGAGATACGAAGCGGCCGTCCGGTCACGGGCCACGTCCGCCGTAAAGGCGAGGCGGCCGCCCGCCGTCCGCGACGGCACGACGCCGCGCCGCGTGCCGTCCGCGTCCAGCACGTAGACCTTGAACGCGCCAGGGCCGAGCGCCAGCGAGACGTCCGCCCGCCCGACGCGCATGAGATGCGGCAACGAACCCCAGTCCTGCAGCACCCGCATCGAATCGTCCGCAAAGCGCGCGCCCGTGTTCTGCACGTCCGTGAGATGCGTGACGAGAATGCGGCGCGCGCGCGTCAACGGCGCGCGGTCGAGGGAACTCGCCCAAACCGTGGCGGGCGTCGCGCCGACATCGGCCGCGAACACCCCGGCCGCGATCCGTCCGCGCGCGGCAAAGCCGCCCGCCGTGCGCGGCGTGCCGATCGTCACCGTCCCGGCGCGTCCGTCGATCTTGAGCGCGTCCGCGTCGCCGGGCTTCAAGTCGCCGCGCAGAAACAGGCACAGGGACGCCCGTTCGCCCGCCAGCGACAGTGGGTCGCCCGACATGTCGAAGTAGTTCATCGCCTGGCCGCACGGGTCCCTGACGCCGTCCACCGAATGACTCCACGCAAAGCGCCAGAGGCCGTCCCATCCCTCGCGCGCCGCCCACGCGCCCGTGACAATGCCGCCCACGCCGCGATACCTGCCGGGCGCGGCGAAATTCCATTCCGTAACCGTGAATGGCTTGCCGGGAAGGCGGCACTTGCCGACCCAGCTCACGCCGTTCGGCGCGTCGCCCGCAAACGGCATCTTGTTCGCGCATTCGCTCGGCAGTTTCCAGCTTTCCTCAAGAAAGCGCGGATGGTCTACGTAGAAATGCGTGTCCACGTAGTCGAAGGCGCGGCGACAGGGATTCCAGGCGTCGCTCACGCTCCATCCGTTCAAGTCCGTGAAGAGCTGCTGCGCGCCGACCGTCTCACGGAGAAACTTTGTCAGCCGCGAATAGAAGCGGCTTTCGAGCGTCCGCTGCCGCTCAAGGCCCGCCGCGTCAAGATTCGGCCGAAAATTGTCCGGACAGTTCTCGTTCACGAGCGAGATCCACGCCACGCCCGGCTCGTCCGCCCAGCGCCGCCCCGTGAACGCATTGACGTGCGTCAGCCAGTTTCGGGCGAACGCGCAGAGGTTCGAGAACGCCGCCTCGTTCTCGCGCACCAGCATCTTGAACTCGCCCATCTCCACGTCCCCGGGCCGATCGATGCCCAGCTCCCGCCACGGCACGGGACGCGACACGTACAGGTCGGTCGTGACGTAAATGCCCCTTTCCAGGAACGCCGCCACGAGGGCGTCCAACTCCCGCATCCGAACGGGATCAAGCGTGACCGAGTCCTTTCGCCGATCCACCAGCATGCCATCGTGATGATGCAGGCGCACCGCGTTGTAGCCACGCCGCGCGAGCTCGTCCGCAAAGCGTCCGGCGGACTCCAGCGTCTGAAAGTAGTTCGCCCCGTAGCAGAGGTTCACGCCATAGAAACGCTGCGGCACGCCCGGCCGATTCGCGAACTCGAAATGCCCGTTGCGCACGACCACGCGACCGTGCCGCCCGGCCGGGGCGTCCAGTCCGCTCACGCGCGAGAAGTCAAGCGCACTGCCCGGCACGACGCCGCGCCGAACGGGACACGGCAGCCAGTCGGCGCCGGGGCAGACGACGAGCGGCTTCGACTCCCGAAGCGTCAGCGGCTCGTCTTCGCGAACCGACAGCCCCCACTCGACGAGACAGCCCGGCTTCAACTCGCGCACGGGCGCCACCACGCGCAGCTCCACGCCCCCGCCAAACGGCTGGTTGTCCTGAAACATCACCTCGGACGGGACATCGAACGCCAGCGTCAGGCGGCAGCGTCCCGTCTTGTCCTTGAGCGCGACGGCTCGCGCGTCTTTCTGGCAACCGAAGTGGAAGCTCGATCCGGCGGCGGGAAACGGCTTCTCGACGCCATCGATGACATACGTGCCGCCGAGGCGAATGTCGTCCGGAATGTCGGACGTGCCAAGGTAAAGCTGTTCGACGCGCACGGCCTCCTCGGCCGTCAGGAACCACCGGGCCGAAAGGCCGCCCGCCGGCCGCTGCACGAACGAGGCGCGTCCCGAAGCCTTCGTCGCGCCCAGGCTAAAGGAAAACGCCGACGCGCCGCTCGTCGCCAGCGCACCGTTCGCGCCGATGCCACGCCACCCCGGCAGGAACACGCGCGGGGAAATCTCAAGGCCCGACCGCTCCAGCGCAAGCCGCCCCGCCGGGCCGCCCCGCGCCTCGCCGCCGCACGCCACGCCCGCCCACACGGCGGCCGCCAGTCCAAGGAGCAAGCGTCTCATCCGCACAGCCTCCGTCTCATGCCGACGCAAACGCGACCTTGCGCAGACGTTCGCCCAAATCGTAGCCATTGGCCTGCCGGAACGGCGGCAACGCCTCGCGCAGTTCCGTCAGCCGCGCGGCCAGCGCACGATTCGGATGCCGCCGCAGGATGGCCTGCGCGGACATGAGCGCATACGACAACGCCTGAAACCGACACGTCGCCTCGCCGCCGTCAAAGGCCTGCGCGTCGGCCAGACCCGCCGTGAACGCGCGCGCCCCGTCCGCGACGATCGCCACCAGAAGCGGCAGACTCGCCTCGTCCGCAAAACGCCCCAGCAAGTCCAGGGCCTTGATGCGGTTCGGATAGGCCCGCGCAATGACGGGATCCGTCGGGCCACCGGGATGCGCCACGATGTCGCGCAGCACCGGCAACGCGCGCGCGTCCTTCATGAGCGCCAGCGCAACCGCGAAGTTGCCGGCATGGCGCGGCGCGCCGTGCGCCATCTCGGCGGCCAGCGTGTCCGCCAACGCCGCGCGCGCGGCGGGCGTCCCCGTCAGCCCGCGATCCCACGCCGTCCACAGCGCGTAGGCGGCGCGCTCCGCGTCCGTCCCCGTCGCCCGACCGCGCGGGCCTTGCCACCATTCCGCCGTGCGGACGATGTCCTGCCGGAGCGCCGAGACGACCTCGTCGTCCGAGAAGCGGGCAAACGGCGTGCCGTGGTGCACGTTGACCCGATCGCTCGACGCCGGCTCAAGGCAACCCGCCGCGACGAGCTGCGGCTTCAGCTCCGCATACGGGACATCCCGCGCCGCACAGCCCCGCGCGAGCGAGAGGGCGGCGGCCAGCGCGGCGGCGAGACCCGTCTTGCGCATTTCCGGCTGCATGCGCAGACTGCCGCCCAAGTCGTGGGCGACGCCGAAATGCTTGGACGGCACGAAGAGGTTGTCGACGCCCTTCGCGACGATCGTCCCGTACGGCACGGACGACGGATACTTGAACATCGGCAGTCCGCAATGGACCTTCCAGTTTCGGATGGGCTCGGACTCGAAAGCGTGGTCGTTGTAGTAGACCGGCAAGTCTTCCGGCTCGCACGCGAAGAACAGGGGGTCGGCGAAGCGCGTGCCGACGAGCGCATCGGCCATGCTGGCCGTCGCCTCCGTCTCGACGCGCGGATCCTCCCGTGCGCCGACCATCTGCGACGGACGCAAGAGACGCGCGGACATCTTCTGCTCCTGCCAGAACGCATGGCGCGCACGGGCGAGCTTCACGACCGTGGACGACACGTCGCGAACCGACGCCGACAGGTCGTCCGGATAGTTGCGGTAGATCGGGCGCGGCACCGCCTGCCCGTCTTCGAGCCATGTCTCGCCGCGTGCGCACGGTGCCATCACGCCATCGAACGCGCGTCCCTTCCGCAAGCGACAGCCGCACATCCGCGCGACGGACGCATTGCCCGTCGCGTCGATGACGGTGCGCGCGCCGACGTCGCGCAGAACGCCATTCGACAGCGTCCGCACGCCGACGATGCGCCGCCCGTCCATCCACACGCCCACGACGACGGAACAATACGCGACCTCGCCGTCCGACGCGGCGCGCTCGGCATCCCGCAACCTGCGGGTCAGAGCCTTGCCGAAGCAGACGATGCCCAGCGTCGAAAGTCCGCCCATGCCGTTCAGGCGTTCCACGCCCAGCGTCTTCAGTCCCGAACGACAGCACTGCGCAAACGCCTCCGCCCCGGCCGTGCCCAAGCCGACGACGACGGCATCGTACTGCGCGGCAAACGTCGGATTCTGCGCCGCCCGCTCGCGGACGCGCCGCCCCTCGACCGTCAGACAGATTTCCATGCCAGCCCCTCCTCAAATGCCGCCATCAACGTGGGAAACTGCGCGGACGGAATCCACGTTCCTCCGCCCGCCGTGCGACGCACGATGCACCCGTCGCGGTAGAGGCACTTGAGCGCATTGACCTCCGCCAGCAGTTCCTCCGGCTGATGCCCCGCGCGCTCCCAAGCGTCATACAGGGCGAGCCGTGCCTGATGCCAGTCCGCCTGGGGCGGCAAGTCCACCGTGAACAGGCCATCCGCCGACAGGCCGCCAAACCGCTTGCCGACAAGCGCGTCCGCCCCGACGTTCCCGAATCCGACGTCCGTCGTGTCGAGCACCTGCCCGACGGCGAACGACACGAGGCCGTTCGCGCCGCCGCCATAGACGGTCAAGTCGTAGCCGCGCCCGTTCGTCGCGAGCCGCGCCGGCTCGACGTTCAGGAACGCGCGCCCGCCGTGATCCGCGAAGAACGCGCACATGAAGTCGGCAAGCGGCGGAAGCTCCAGCCGCCCGTCGCGCAGGATGCCACAGGCCGCAAGCCCGTCGCGTAGCGCACGGCCCAACGGCGTGTGCGGTTCGCCCAGCGCGTCCGGCCCGCACGTACAGGCGTAGTCCGCCGCAAGATGAATGCCCCGTTCCAGAATCAGCGTCTCCTCCGGATGCGCCAGCGCCTGCCCAAGGGCAAACGCTCCGCCGCCAAGGATGACGGTCTTCGCCGCGCCGTCTGCACCCAACGCCGCCGCCAGCAGCTTCGCGTCGAAGAGCGAAACGGCACCACCCGCAAGCGACAGCTTCAGAAACTCACGCCTGTCCACAGTTCCTCCCCTCACTTTGCGCCGTCCGCACCGTGGGGACGGGTCAGCCCACGCGCCAGGCAGTCCAGCGTCTCCTTGGCATGGGCGTCGAAATTGAAGATCACGAATCCGCCGACACCCCGTTCCCGCAACGCCACAATCTGCTCCGCCGTGCGGCGCGTGCGCGTGTCGAGGTTCGCTCCGTCGGACGAAAGCCCGATCCCCGGATAGAGGCGGACATTTCCGACGAGCGTCTTCTGCCGCTCGACCAACGCCGCAAACGTCTCCAGTGAATCCACGTAGTCCATCGGACAGACGAAGTCCAGCAGCCCCTCGGCGCACCACGCCGGCCAGTCCTGCGCCACGCCGTTCCACGACAGGGTGGGATTGTTCAGCACGGCGGCGGACAACTCGACGCCCGGCGCTTCGGCACGGACACGCCGCGCGACGTCGCGCACGAACGACGTGATCGTCTCGCGGCGAAACGCCTGCCACTGCTCCGCCAACGCCGCATCCGCTCGGACGGCCGCCGGCCAGTCCGCCACGGCGTGTCCCACGCGCCGCTCGAACAGTTTCCGGCACCGGTCGCAAAAACAGCGGTTCGCATCAGGATAGCGAATGTAGTCGAAGTGCACGCCATCCGGGCCGCGACGCGCCAGCTCGACGAACAGATCCGCTTCCATCGCCCGGTTCGCCGGATCGTTCGGACACAGCCAGCGTTCCTTGAAGCCGTCCGCGCCAAGGGCGCACCGCCCGGCCTTCTCGATCGGGCCGAGCACGTCCTCCGGCCCGCCCCACCACATGTGCCAGCAGACCTTCCACACGTGCATCTTGACTCCGTGCCGACGACACGCCGCCTTCACCTCGTCAAACTTGTCGAAGCGCGCCCAGCCGCCCCAAGCCAGATTCACGAGCAGCGCGTTGAAGCCGCAGTCCTTCAGGTATTTCACCGCCGCGTCCCAGCTCATCCCCGGCAGGCCGTTCGGGCTGTGGCACCAGACGGCGCGGAACTCGTTCGCCGGTCCCGGCGGAAGGGACGCGACGACGGCGTTCTCGCGCAACCGCTGCATCTCCTTGCGCTTCCGTGCCAACGCCGCCGCCCCCGCCTCGTCTTCCCGATACGGACGGAGATTGTCGATGACGATTGTCGTCTCGTCGTGTCCGACCCGCCAGCCGCAGATGCGGACGGCCTCCACCTTGTCGAATCCGGCGAACGCGCCCTCCTTGATTCCGCCCGCCTTGGAGACGACCACCGTCTCGTGTCCGCTGCGCAGTTCGAACGGCTTCGCATACCACCCGCCGCCGGCCTTGTAGTAGAAGGTGAACCCGGAAAACGGACGCAGGTTGCCGACGTCAATGTCGAACCGCACGCCGTCAAATGCCGTCAAGTCGTGCGCGAACGGAATGTCCGCCGACGCGCGGAACGCCGGGTTGGCCCCCGAAAAGCGCGTGGCGATGCGCACGGGCGTGCCGCGTTCCAAGGCGTCGGCAATCCGCGCGCGCCACGCGAGGAGCGCGTCGCCCCGACGCTCGTACTGCGCCGTCCCCTGCGCCACGTCGACGGGGACGTCCGGCAGACGGCCGAATTTGCGCGCATACAGCTTCGCATAGGCGTAGTCCTCGAAGCCGTCACGCAGGTTCTCCAGCCGAATGGTCGCCAGGGGCGAGCCGTCCGCCGCCACGCGCGTGAGACTGCCGTCGCCGTTGTACCCTTCCCAGCTCTGCGCCGTCCAGCGCGTGAACGGCGACGAGCCGACGGCCTGAAGCGAATTCCACATCGCCGTCTGGTAGTACAAGAAGCCGTCGGCGCGCGACTGCACGGACATCGCGCCCACGAGAAGCCGCGCCTCAATCGGCCAGGCCTCCAGAAAGAGGTTGGCCTCGCTGCCATGCGGCCAGCAGCAGACGTACCACCAGACCTCGCGCCCCTCGGCGCGCGCGCGGTCGGCCTGTTCCCGGTCGTACTTGTCCGTCAGCGGCACGCAGGCGTCCGTCGCGGCAAACGGCGTGCCGCAGCCATACGCGCGCGCACCGTCTGGACGAGCGTCCTTCGCCGTCGTCATCACGGGCACGCCCGGAAACTCGCGCTTGAGGAGCGCGCAGGCCCGCGCTACGGACGCGACGTAATTCGTCTTCGTCTCGTCGCATCCGTAGATGTAGGCGTAGTCCAGCAGATTCTCCCGCACGGCGCGGTCATAGGCACGGCGAATCGGACGAAGGTAGCGCGCGCGCCAGGTTGCCTCCGCCGCCGCGCCCGCGTCCAGCGGCGCGAAATGCCCCAGGTTAAACCGACCCAGCCGCCCCTCGTCCCGGAGGCGGCGGAACGCCGCCCAGCGTCCTTCCTGATCGGCCAGTTCGGGGTCGCCCGGCACGTTGTTCCAGTAGAGGTTGTCCGGCGTAAGTCCGTAGTCAGCCAAGAACGAGTACCACTGGTCTTCCTTCGCCTTCCACAAGTTGAGCGGCGACGACGGCGAATCCACGACCGCCTGCCGCGCCGCGCTCCCGCGCGGCAGCGACGTCTCCGGGTTGAACGTAATGCCCGTGGGCAACGCCGGCGCGCGCGGCAGCGTGAAGGCGCGCACCCGCACCGCGAACGGGATGGCCTTCACGAGCCCAGCCGACGAGACGACGCGCAGCGTGCCCGCGTACGGACCGGCTTTTGTCGATTCGTCCGCCGACACGCGAATCCAGAAGCTCTGCCGCATCCCCTTGCGCACGCGCACGCCCGTCTGCGACTGCGGAATGAGCGTATCCGGATACCACGCCGGACAACCGATGTTGCCGCTCGTGTAGACGGCGGAATTGGTCGTGCGCGTGTAGGCGACGAGATCGCAGTCCACGCGCAGGGGCAGGCCCTCCGCGACGACCCTGACGCCGTCCATGTCGTCTTCCGCCGCGACCACGACCTGAACGCTCTCGCGTTCGTTGCGGGCGAGGGACACGTCAATGCGCGCGGTCGGACGGCCCTCAAACGCAAAGCGCGCTTCGGGCATCACGCGCTCGGTGGGCAACGCAGAAAACACCGAGGCGAGCAACAGGCAAATCATCATGGAAACTCCTTATCGAATGAAGAGCAAACCGCCCGACGGCGCGAACCGCACAAACGCTTCCGGCGCAAGCGCGCCCCACGAAAAGCGAATCTCGTCCATCCAGCCCTCAAAGCCCGACGTCGCCATCATGCGCGAGAAATAATAACCGTGCTGACGATCGAGAAGACCGCGCGCGCTAACCGTTGCCGTCTTCACGAGCGAATAGTCCACATACAACTTGAACGTCCGCGTCGGCTTGTCATACGACAACGCGACGTGATGCCACCTCTTGCCGAGACAATCGCCATCCGTTTCGGCGAAGCACTCAAACGACGCCTTGTTCGCCGCCGTATACGTTTTGTCCTCAGTCACTTCCGTCCAAGAAATGCGCAACTTGCCATTCGGCATCCGCGTCAGCATCCAGCAGAACTGCGGAAAAATGTTTTCATCGCCGCTCGGATGACTCCCGTGCGTGTATTTGCCGAACAGCAAAGCCCCGTAATCATAATTAATCCACTGATCATATTCGACCTTGACGAACGCCTCCATCGTCCAGCTTTCGGGATTGGTGACATGGCTAAGCGGATTGGAACCCGTCCAGACAACCATCTCCGTCCCAGCATAGATACGCCAAGGCGTATCGTTTGTCAGGCTGGAATAGCCGAGAAAATGGCCAGCGGCGCGATTTTTCCAGACGGCCGACGTGCCCCACAGGACATCGAGTCCGACACGGCGCGCACGCATGTCGTACCGAGGGAACGTCTCCGGATGCAGCCCATAGGCAAACGACGTGCTCAACGTGCATCCGAAGTCAGACGAAAGGGAGACAGACAAATCCGTGTAGCAATTCGGCGCAAACAGCACATCCTGCGCCGCCACATCGTCATTGAAGCCAATCGCGAAAATCGTCGTCCCGCCCGTCTGCGACACCCGCTCAAAGTCTTCGAGTCCAAGAGCCCCAGAGGAGACGCGCAGACACGAAATCGACGCATTGACCGACTCCGTCCATGTCTTGTCAACCCCTGCTGCGTCCTTGTACCCCGACCCCAGTCGAAACTTCAACCCCGATTCCGACGACGAACCGTTCCGATAGACGAGGGAGTCTCCAACGCACGCATAGTCCACATAGCAGGCGATCGTGCCCGACTGGTTCACCGCATTCGTCTCTTTGTAGACAAGCGCGAAATGATGCCACCGACCGTCGTCAACGACATTCCATGTGCTGACCGGGTCGCCCCCTGGGACTCCCTCTTCCTTACGAGTATAGACCTGCAGCGCAAGCCCCCTGGCCTTTCCCGCCTCCTCACCCGCTTGAAAGACATCATTCGGCGCAATCGTCTTGAACCCGCCGACATTCTTCTGCGCCTCCAGATAGAGCATCGTTTTGGAGCGATTGTCGTAGCTGCCATCCCCCTCCTGCCAGTAGGTGTACGACTCGTCCATCTTGATGAAATACTCGATCGTGAAACTGCCCTTGCCGACGAGCGCATCGGTCAGCCCCGCGATGTCGATGTAGCCGCCTTGCCGAACCGTTCGGCTTGTATAGCGAAAATCAACGGACTGAATCACCCCCGTTGAAACGGGCGTCCGGTCACGCAACGAGGAAATGAGGACTGCCCCCCCCCCCCCAGTGGGGTATCGGACGAGAATGTGGGCATCTTGCCAGTCGTTTCTATCTTGCTCGCCGTGCCGTGAAAGACGGTCGTTCCACCCGAACTGGACACGGTCTCGACGTCCGTTCCCGGCGCGCCCTCGGCGAACGACCAGAAGCCGATTGTTTCGGCGCCCAGCGGCGCGACGAACGCAAGTGACAAAGCCAACAGGACGACGGCACGTTTTGAAGTTTTCATAGCAAGTGAGAGTATAACATAAAATCGACGAGTCCGCGAATGCCTCAGGGGATGCGCGCCTCGGCCGACTCCAGACCCTCCGCGCGCGCCGTCAGCTTCGCGGCGACGCCCGGCTTCAGGCGCAGGTAGACGGCCGCGCGGCCAAAGGCGAGCGAATGCCCGGAAACGTCCTTGAAGCTCTCGAAGCTACGCGGATCCGAATTGCCGACGGCGGCAATCTCGCACCCCTCCGCCGTGAACGCGACGCGACGAGAATCGCCCGGCACAAACGTGCCGTCCTTGTCCGCAAGCGTGACGACGACCACGCAGAGGTTGCCGTAGCGCCGTTCGGGCGTCAGCACGACCCGCGTCGGCGCACCCGCCGTGCGCAGGATCTTCTCGCCGAGAACTCGGCCGTCCTTCCCGTAGGCCACGGTCTTCACCTCGCCCGCCGCATAGGGGACGTCGTTCCACATGAGACGATAGCGCGGCAGGACGGAATAGTAGTTCGCCGGATTGTCGTCCACGACGCCGGCCGACGGATCCTTCCGCCGCCGCCCCAACGAGCGTCCGTTCACGAAAAGCTCCGCCTCCTCCGCGCTCGTGTAGACGAAGACGGGGAGCGTCTGACCGACCTTCTTCGGGAAGTTCCAGTGTCCGGGCACGATGTGGAGCGTGAAGTCCTTTCTGTTCCAGTGCGCGCGGTAGAGATAGAAACGATCCTTCGGCAGGACGCAGAGGTCGCAGATGCCGAAATAGGAACTGCGCGAGCGCGGCAGACGACCCAGCCGCGCCGCCGCGTCCGGCTGATACGGCGTCGGCTCGCCCAAGTAGTCAATGCCCGTCCAAACGAATTCGCCGGCGCAGAAGCGGTCGCGCTCCATGCGCGCGAATTCGCGGTCGGGGATGTCCGACCACGGCGCGGCATTGAGATCGTAGGAATCGACGTTCTCCTCGCTGTCTGCGAAGTCCGTCTTGTGCGTCGGCAACGTGTCCGCATAGAAGCCGAACGCCGAAAGAGCCGACGCGCTTTCCGCGTCCACGACCGGCTGGTCGGGATTCCGCCGATGAGACTCGACGTATTTCTCCCCGTAGTTCCAGCCGACGAGGTCGAGCGCCATGTGGTCGCCGCGACCGATGGCGTCGGGGAAGCAACTGCCGATCGCAACGGGGCGCGTGTCGTCTTCATCCAGAATGACGCGGCGGAAGCGCGCGCAGCGTTCGGCGCTCGTGCCCCAGGCCGCGCCGACGGACCACCCCTCCTGCCCCGGCGGCATCGCCTTGCCGGCGGAAATCTCGTTGCCTATCGACCAGACGAAGACGGATGGATGGAGGCGGTCGCGGCGGACGAGTTTCACGAGCTGGCGCGGCACGAAGTCCTCCAGCGGAATGTCGCCGCGCCCACACGTCGCGTTCCACTTGTCGAACGCCTCGTCCCAAACGAAAAAGCCCATCTCGTCGCAGAGGTCAAGAACCTGCGGGGCCGGCGGATTGTGCGACGTCCGCAGCGCGTTCGCGCCCATGTCACGCATGACCGCGAGTTGGCGGCGCATCGCGTCCACGTCAAACGCCATGCCGAGCGGCCCAAGGTCGCTGTGGAGATCGACGCCGTTGAGCTGCACACGCGTCCCGTTGAGGAAAAAGCCCTGCTTCGCGTCGAAGCGGAACTCCCGAAGGCCAATCCGCCGCGTCAGCGCGTCCGAGAAGTCCGTACCCGCCAGGCGAAGCTCCAGCGTGTAGAGCTTCGCGCCGTCCTCCATCTGCCAGAGCTGCGGCGCGCGCACCGTGAGCGCGACCTCGAAGTCGGCACGGCCGCACCCGTCGACCGCGACTTCCTCTTCTTCTTCATCGACGATTGCGCCGTCCGGCCCGCGCAGAACGGCGGTGACCGTCGCGTCGGCATCCGCCACAAGACGGCTCACGACCGCGCCCGAAACCGCCACCTTCGCCTTTTGGGTCAACACGTCCTCCGTCTGGACGCGCAGGGCCTCGGCGTCCAGATGCACCTTGTCCGTCGTGATGAAATGGACGTCGCGGTAGATGCCCGCGCCCGGATACCAGCGCGAGGCATGGTCAAGCGTATCGACCTTGACGACCACCTCGTTTGTTCCGGCCATGAGATACGGCGTCGCCTCCGCGACAAAGCCGAGATAGCCGTAGTCGCCATGCCCACAGGCATGGCCGTTCACGAACACCGTCGCGCGCGACATCACGCCGTCGAACGCGAGGAAGGCGCGACCCTTCGGCGCGTCCGCGAGGACGAACGACTTGCGGTACGTGCCCGTTCCCTTCCACGGCAGACTGCCGACGCTACCGTTGTGCTTCGCGTCGAACGGCCCGGCAATCGCCCAGTCGTGCGGCACCGTGACGGCGGCAAACGGCGCGCCTTCCCGCGCGAATTCCCAGTCCGCATTGAAGTTCTCGACCGTCCGCGCCAACGCCGAGGCGGCAAACGTCAGGGCAAAGCCCGCCATCAGGGTCTTGTTCATCTTGTTCGTCTCCTTTTCCGATTGCCATGTCCGCATTCCGACGAATCCGGGGTGGACAAATTCAGTGCCGACGCGCGGCGAGGCGCGCGACGATGCGCGACGCGCCCAGATTCTTGAAGCCGAGTGCCAAGAGGATCTTGCCGAGAAGGTGGCGCGACTCGGCCTTGACCGAGACGATCCGAATGCCCTCCTTCTCGCAGAGCGCACGGAAGTCCTTCAGCGTGATGCAGTGGATGTTCGGCGTGTCGTACCACTGGAACGGCAACTGCTTCGAGACCGGCAGCCGCCCCAAAAGCGCAAGCGTCAGGCGAATGCGGTACGCCGCGAAGTTCGGGAACGTGACGATCGCCTCGTCGGCGATGCGCAACGCCTCGTGCAGCAGACCACGCGGATTCTTCACCTCCTGCAACGTGTCCGAGACGACCGCCGTGTCGTAGTGTCCGTCCGGAACGAGCGAAAGCCCTTCGTCCACGTCCTCCCAGAGGACGTCATGTCCGTCCGCGACCGCCTCCTCGTAGCGTTCGACGTCAATCTCCACGCCGTCGCCGCGCACGCCCTTCTTCGCGCGCAGGACATCGAGGAGCGTTCCGTCGCCACAGCCGATGTCGAGGACGCGCGCGCCCGGCTTCACCATCTTGAGGACGTTCCGGTGCAGACGCTCCTGCCACTTCATGACCTTCACGGGACGCTCCGTCAGGAAGCCGCCGACAACCTTCGAGAGGTGGGCGATGTCGGTGAGGAACGAGTCATGCCCCGTGCCGCTCTCCAGATGGCAGTACGAGACGGACTTGCCGGCCTTCGTCAGCGCGCGGACAATCTCCTTCGACTGCCAGGCGGGGAAGAGGATGTCGTTCTCGTAGGAGCAGACGAGCGTCCGCGCCTTGACGCGCGCAAACGCCGCGTCAAGCGAACCGTAGGCCGCGCACGGGTCGGCGAGATCCATCGAGCGCGTGATGTGCAGGTAGGAGTTCGCGTCAAAGCGACGGACGAACTTCATCGCCTGGTAGTCGAGGTAGCTCTCGATCTGGAAGTACGTCTTGAAGAGGCGGTCGCGCTCGGCGCGCGCCTCGGCCGGTGCCTCGACAAACTCCTTCTGGAGGTTGCGCGCGAACTTCTTCTGAAGGAGTTCGCGCGAGAGGTAGGTGATGTGCGCGAGCTGACGCGCGGCGGCCAGCCCCGCCTTCGGGCCTTTTCCGTCCCCCTCAAGATAGTAGTCGCCGCCGTTCCACTTCGGGTCGTCCGTGATCGACGTGCGGCTCATCACGCTGAAGGCAATGGCCTGCGTGTTGAGGTTCGCCGACGTCGCGATGAGGCACGCGCAGTCCATGTCGTCCGGAAAGCGCGTCATCCAGTTCACGGCCTGAAGCCCGCCATAGCTGCCGCCGATGAGCGCCTTGAGGTGCGTAATGCCCAGTTCCCTCAGGAACAGGCGAAAGACGTCCACCGCATCGTCGAACGAATACTGCGGAAACGACGAGCCGTAGGGCTTGCCCGTGTCGGGATTAATCGACATCGGGCCCGTCGTCCCCGCGCACCCGCCGAGGACATTCGCGCAAATGACGTGGTAGCGGTTCGTGTCGATGGCCCGACCGGGGCCGACCATTCCCTCCCACCAGCCGCTCGGCTTCGTTTCGCCCGGCTTCACGCCCGCGACGTGCGCATCGCCCGTCAGGGCATGACAGATGTAGATGACGTTGTCCGCCGCAACCGGCGCGCCGCATTCCTCGTAGGCGACCTCGACCTCTTTGAGGAGGCCGCCCGACGCGAGGCGCAACCCGCCCGGCGGCAGGGTCAGCCGCCGCTTCTTCAGTTCAACGACGCCAACGCCATCCATCTCAAAGCGCCTTGCGGACGACGTGCGTTCCCGCACCGTAGCGCGTCGAGGCCGTCTCGCCGGGAAGCGTGACGTCCGCCGTCGCGCCCGCCGGAACGGTGAACGCCCAGACCCACGTGTCGCCCTCGTAGTGCCACGCGCTCGTGATCAGCCCCACCGCCGACTTGTACTCCGCCCGGACGAATCCGAGGCGACGATCCGGCTTCGGCGCCATGATGACGTTCGCGAAGCCCGGCGCCTTCGGGTCGGCGGCAATGCCGGCGGCCGTCTTGTAGATCCACGCGAGCACCGCGCCATAGGCGTAGTGGTTGAAGCTGTTCATGCCGGCCGGCCCGAAGCCGTCCTTCTTCGTGTAGCTGTTCCAGCGTTCCCAGATCGTCGTCGCGCCCTGGTCAACCGAATAGAGCCAGCCGGGGAAGCTGTGGTTGAGCAGGAGCGAATAGGCGCGCGCCACCAGCCCGTTCTCCGTCAGCGTGTCCATCACGATCGACGTGCCGAGGAAGCCCGTGTGCAGCGTGCCGCCGCCCGCGTCGATGCTCGCCTCAAGGTCGGCAATCGTCCGCGCCTTCGCCTCGCCCTCGACAAGGCCGAGCTTGAGCGCGAACAGGGCCGGCGTCTGCATGCCCTTGAAGAGCGGCAGGATCGTGCCGTCTTCCGTCGCGAAGAAGGTCTCCTTCAAATAGGCGCGCGCCGCGTCCGCCATCGCGCGGTACTTCGCGGCATCCGCCGCGCGGCCCGTGCCCTCGGCCATCTCGGCCATCTGCAGCGCATCCCAACGCCAGTAGCATCCGCCGAGATAGTCCCAGTAGAGAAGCGCGTCCGCCTTCGGATGGTTCCGGCCGTCCGCGCCCCTCTCGAACGCCGAGTACTCCGGCTTGTACGGACAGCTCTCAAGCTTCGTCAGCGAGAGCCAGTCGTTCCACTGGTAGTTGTGGCATTCGGCGGCAACCGCCGCATGGGCGTACTTCGTCTCGTTGACGCGGCCGACGAACTTCTCCATCGCCGCCCAGTTCTCGTCGACGATCCGACGGTCGCCGAACTGCTTGAACATCTGATACGGCACGATCACGCCCGCGTCCGCCCAGCCCAGGCGCATCGGCTCGTTGCCGTACTGGCCGAACGGCGCAACGCCCGGAAAGCCGCCGCGCGAATCCTGGCTGTCGCGCTCGTCGCGCATCCACTTGCGCAGGAAGTCATAGACGTTCGCATTGAAGGTCGCCGCCTCGCAGAAGACCTGCGTGTCGGCCGCCCAGCCCAAGCGCTCGTCGCGCTGCGGGCAGTCCGTCGGAACGGAGAGGTAGTTCGAGAGCTGCCCCCAGTAGACGTTCGAGACGAGCTGGTTGACGGCCGGATCGCCCGTCACGAGCGCGCCCAGCTCCATCCCCTTCGTGATGGACGTCACCGGCACGCTCACGAGACGCTCGATGCGGACGGCCGCCGTCGCCGTCACGGACATGTAGCGGTAGCCGAAGAACGTGAAGCGCGGCAGATAGGACTCGACGCCCTCGCCCGCGAACGTGTACGAAAGAAGCCGACTCGTCTTGTGGCCGCTGCGCAGGTTGACGCGGTAGACGCTGCCCTCCGGGCCGTCGTTGCCGCGCGACTTGAGGCCGCCGTTGTCGTTGAGCATTTCCGCCGGAAGCGCGGTCAAGACCGTCCCGGCCGCCGCCGCGAAGCGGAAGGACGGCACCGCCGCCGCGTTCTGCCCGAAATCGACGACAAGCGTCTCGCCCGGCGCGAGTTCAAACGGCCCGTCAACCGCAAAGTCGCGGACGACCTTCACCGTGCCGAACGCCTCCTTGGACGCGCCCGAAACGCCGTTCCAGGCGTAGGCCTTCACGGGGCGGAGCGTCTTGTCGCAGCGCAAGAGGACTTCCGCGCCGTCCGTCGGCAGAATCTCGCCCTTGAACTCCTCGTTCACCTCCGGCGCGCCAAACGACTGCGCGCAGAGGAAGCCCGGCTTCTGGCGCGCGTCAAAGTTTTCGCCGTCAAAGATCGCCGCATGCGTGACCGGCCCTGCAATGCCGGCCTTCCAGTCCGTCACGTTCGTGCCATAGCGGCGCACCGTTCCGCCCGCGTACACGACCTCAAGGACGCCGCGAAACGCGCTCTTGCGGCCCAGAAAGCCCTTGTGCCGCCTCGGCGTGAGGATCTTGTCGCGCCACCAGCCGGCGGACACCTCCGCCGCGAGGACATTCGACGCGCCCTTCGCGCGGCAAAACGCCTCCGTGACGTCATAGGTGAAGGCGTACTTCGTCTTCTTGTAGTGCGTGAAGCCCGGCTTGAGGAAATCCGCCCCGATGCGCGTGCCGTTCACGTAGAGCTCGTACACGCCGAGGCCCGCCGTCATCCACGTCGCGGAGACGACCTCGCCCTCGTTCGCCAGCTCGCGCACGAACCAGCTCGTGCCAGAAGCCGCACGCGCACCGTCAAAGACCGCCTCCTCCTTGACCGGCGCGTCCTTGACCGAAATCCACGCGCTCTCGGCCCACGCCGCCGGCTCCAACGCCGCCGCGCGACGACCCAGCGGACGCGACGCGCACGGCGACGCGCCACAGTCCGCCATCAGACCCACAACCAACAGAATCGCCAACAGTCTCATTGTCTTACCCCCCTGCTCGTTCCCGATTAGTTCGCGTAGGTGACGACGCCCGTGCCCTTGCGGCAGACACCGATCACGTGATAGGGCTGGTGCGCGGCCTTGAGGATGTTCGTCGCCTTCACGAGGTCGCGCTTGGCGACGATCACCACAAACCCGATGCCCATGTTGAAGACGCGGTACATCTCGTCGCGGTCAACCTTGCCCTGGTTCTGGATGAACTTGAAGATCGTCGGCACCTCCCAGGCGTTGCGGTCGATCTCGGCGTTCACCGTCTTCGGAAGGACGCGCGGAATGTTGTCCGGGAAGCCGCCGCCCGTGATGTGCGCCATGCCGTTGACCTTGACTTTCGCCAGCAAGGCCGAAACGGGCTTGAGGAAGCTCTTGTGGACGGCGAGAAGCGCCTCGCCGAACGTCTGGTTCGTGCCGGGCAGCTTGTCCTGCCAGCTGTACTGGCACAGGTCGAAGATGACGCGCCGCGCCAGCGAGAAGCCATTCGTCTGAAGCCCGCCCGACGGCAGGCCAATGATCACGTCGCCCGCCCGAATCGACTTGCCGGTGACGAGATCCTTCTTCGCGACCGAGCCGACGATCGTCCCGACGAGATCGTACTCGCCGACCGGATAGAGCCCTGGCATCTCGGCCGTCTCGCCGCCGAGAAGCGCCATCTTGTTCTCGCGGCAGGCCTTGCACAGCCCGGAGACGACGCTCTTGAAGACGGACGGCTCGACCTTCGCCGTGCCGACGTAGTCCATGAAGAACAGCGGCTTCGCGCCCTGCACGAGAATGTCGTTCACGCAGTGGTTGACGATGTCCTGCCCGACGGTGTCGTGGCGGTTCATCATCGCGGCGACCTTCAGCTTCGTGCCGACGCCATCCGTCGACGCGACGAGAATCTGGCCCTTCCCCGTCGGAACCTTGTGAAGCCCGCCGAATGCGCCGATGTTTCCAATGACGTTCGCCGTCTTCGTCGCGGCGACCATCTGCTTGATGGACCCGACCGCACTCATCTTCACGTCAATGTTCACGCCCGCCTGCGCATACGCGGACTTCCTCTCGGTCTTTTCACCCTTCGCCATGTCGGAAACTCCTTGAAACGGAAAACTTGTAGAATGTATTGAAACGAAGGGCGCGTGCCGTGAGACACGCGCCCCAGCCCGAATGTCGCCTTAGAGCTTGTCGTTCGAGCCGAGCACGTTCACGATCTTGTGAATGTAGAGCTTCTTCATCTCGTCGCGCGCCGGCGAGAGATACTGACGCGGATCGAAGTGCTCCGGATGCTCCGCGAAGTGCTTGCGGATCGCCGCCGTCATCGCGAGACGCGAGTCGGAGTCGATGTTGATCTTGCACACCGCGCTCTTCGAGGCCTGGCGGAGCTGCTCCTCCGGAATGCCGACCGCGTCCGGCAGCTTGCCGCCGTTGGCGTTGATGATGTCAACGTACTCCTGCGGCACGCTGGACGAACCGTGAAGGACGATCGGGAAGCCCGGCAGCTTCTCCTCGACGGCCTGGAGGACATCAAAGGCGAGCGGCGGCGGAATGAGCTTGCCCGTCTGCGGATCGCGCGTGCACTGCTCCGGCTTGAACTTGTAGGCGCCGTGCGACGTGCCGATCGAAATCGCGAGCGAGTCGCAGCCCGTCTTCTGCGAGAACTCGATCACCTCTTCGGGCTTCGTGTAGTGCGACTCCTCCGACGCGACCTCGTCCTCGACGCCCGCGAGGACGCCCAGCTCCGCCTCGACCGTGACGTCGTGCTGGTGCGCGTACTCGACGACCTTCTTCGTGAGGGCGATGTTCTCCTCGAACGGAAGCGACGAGCCGTCGATCATCACGCTGGAGAAGCCGCTGTCAATGCAGCTCTTGCACGTCTCGAAGCTGTCGCCATGGTCGAGGTGCAGCACGATCTGCGGATTCGCGCACCCAAGCTCCTTGGCATACTCGACCGCGCCCTGCGCCATGTAGCGGAGAATCGTCGGGTTCGCATACTTGCGCGCGCCCTTCGACACCTGCATGATGACGGGCGACTTCGTCTCGACCGCCGCCTGGACGATGGCCTGCATCTGCTCCATCGTGTTGAAGTTGAACGCCGGGATGGCATAACCGCCCTTGACCGCCTTCGCGAACATTTCCTTCGTGTTGACGAGGCCGAGTTCCTTGTAGCTAACCATAATAATCTGCTCCTGTTTAATTTCGAGCACAAAGCCCGATGATTTCCGCGTATTATATCAAAAAACGCCGCGCGTGTGCACCCCACCCCGCCGTCCGCCGACGAGAGGGTGCCGGAGGCGGGACTCGAACCCGCACGCCAAACACTTGACAAGGGATTTTAAGTCCCCTGCGTCTGCCATTCCGCCACTCCGGCCCGACGCGCGGCGCATATTATAGCAAATCGCCCGCTGCGCGCCTCACGGACGGCGCAAAAGCTCCGCGCGCTTGAGGACTTGCTCGGCCAGTTCCGTCTTGCCGATTTTCTTGAGGCAAAGGCCGAAGTTGTGGACGGCCACCGCGTGCTTCGGCTGAATGACGATGATCGTCTCGAAGCACTTCATCGCCTGCAGGAGCTTCCCCGCCTCCAGAAACGCGCGCGCATTCGCCTCCAGCCGGTCAATGCGCTCCAAAAGCAGCGGATCGTTCGGATTGCGCAGCGCCGCGCGCGCCCAGATCTCGCAGGCCGCCGCCTCGCCCGCGCGATTCGTCGCCGCACGCGCGGCCATGTTGCCCTTCAGGACTTCGCGCCGCACGTTGCGCATCGAGCGGATTTCGTCCGAGACGGTCTTGGCGATGTCGCCGTCCACGCCCGCCGGGTCAATCCACCCGATCGCCGTGACGCCCTCCGGCACGAACCACTCGGGCACGACGTCGCCCGCGAGGTCGTTCGCAAACGCGGGCAGGATCTCGTCCAGCGTCCCGGCATAGCTCGCAAAGACTTCGGGGAGGGACACCGTACAGGCCGCGTCTTCGGCGACGGCCGCCAAAGCCTTCTCAAGGGAAACCTTCGCGCCCGGCGCGTGCAGCACGACGAGCCAGCGCGTCTCGCCCGGCATCCAGAGGTGCGCCGCCGACGGGTCGGCAAAGGCCGCCAGACGCTTCCTCAGCTCGCCCGCCGACAGCCCCGCGACATCCAGCGACACGAACGACGGACGCGCCGCGTCGCCGACGACGGCACTCTCCAGCCGATAGATGCCGCGCACCGCCGCCTTGACCGCCGCGCACGTCTTTCGGACGGACGACGATTCCTTCGCGGCCTCGCGAGAACACCCCACAAGAACCAGCAGCCCCGCAAGAACAACGAAAACCCGCTTCATGGAACGTATTATAGCAAATCCCGAAGCCGACAGACCCAATCCACGCCGGAAAAATGGTATCATATGCCGCGAAACGAGAACCCTATGAAAATCCTCTTCCTCAGCGACATCCATGGCGTCCCCTCGACGCTGGAGGCGGCCTTTGCCGCCGCCGACACGCTTGGCTACGACCGAATCGTCCTTCTCGGCGACCTCCTCTACCATGGGCCGCGCAATGGCGTGCCCGACTTCTACGACCCCGTGAAGGTCGCGCGGATGCTGAACGCCCGCAAAGACCGCATCATCGCCGTGCGCGGCAACTGCGACGCCGAGGTCGATCAGATGATGTTCGAGTTCCCGATGATGGCCGACTATGCCGTCGTCGAGGCGGGCGAGGAGACGTTCTTCTGCACGCACGGACACCTCTGGAACGAGAACCGCCTACCGCCGCTCGGCCTCGGCACGGTGCTCGCGCACGGGCATACGCACATCTCCGAGTTGAAAAAGCTCCCCTGCGGGCTGACGCTCTTCAACCCCGGCTCCGTCTCGCTGCCGAAGGGCGGCACGTCGCGTTCGTTCGGCTATTTCGACGGCCACGCCCTCCGCCACTGCACGATCTGAACGGCCCAGCGCCTCTTCGCGCGCCGTTTCGCCGAACCCCTCACCCCCGATTACGCCTCTTCAATCGCCGAATCGACGATTGTGCGGCGCACCTTCGAGAAGGCGAGGCCGACGAGGGTCAGCGTCTTGCCGTTCCCCGCGAACTTGTCGGCGTAGCGGTTCGCCTTGATCTGCTCGATCGCCTCGGCGGCGGACTGGTCAAGCTTGAACTCGATGACGTAGCTGTGCGCCGGCGTCTCGAGCGTCATGTCGATCCGCCCCTCGTTCGTCTTCACCTCCGCCTCCGCCGCGACGCCCACCATCTTCAGCACGACGTACACGATCGCCTGCCACATCTGCTCGTTCTGGCGGTCCGTCAGGTCGTAGGGAATGTTCGCGAAGAGCCGCTTGAGAGACGCAACGAACTTCGCCGGCTCGTGGTCGTAGAGCGCGTCCACCGCGTCCGCCTGGATGTCGTTCGCGCGGTTGAACTCCTGCCCCGTGTACGCCGGCACCACCTGCCGCAGGAACGAGTTCTCGACCTCCAGGTTCGGGAAGTCGAGCGCGTAGCGGCGAGAGCCCCCGCGCTGGCGGAAGCCGACGATCGTCAGGTACCCCGTCTGGAAGAGGAGCGTCGTGAAGTCCGCCTTGTCCGGCTCGTACGTCCCCAGCACCTCCTCGTCCACGTCCACCTTCGCGAAGTTGAGCGGCTTCGCCTTCAGCGCGTCCATCAGGAACGTCGTCATCGCCGTCGTTGACCAGTAGTTCCGAAGCTCGCAGGACGAGAGGCAGAGGCCGAGCGAGACGGGATTGATCACGCGCTCCGCCGTCGGATGGAAGCGGTAGCCGTCGTACCAGCGCTCGATTTCCGCGAGGCCCTGCTCGTCCGTCCAGCCGTTCGTCTCCGCAAAGCGGTGCAGGAGGCCGGGCAGGCGCGCGACCACCTCGTCGCGCGTGTAGCCGAAGAGCGTCGCGCAGCACCGCTCCATCGTCATGTCGCGGAGGTTGTTGAGGTCGGAGAAGATCGACACCTTCGAGAACTTGCTGATCCCCGTGATGAACGTGAAGCGCTGCTTGCCCTCCAGCGTCTTGATGACCGAGTAGAACGCCTTGAGCGCGTCGCGGAACGCCCGCACCGCCGGCGTGTTGAGGTTCTTCAGGAGCGGCTTGTCGTACTCGTCCACCAGCAGCACGACCTGCCCGTCCGGCGCCGTCGCCGCGAGGTCGTTCAGGAGGTTGCGGAACGTGATCGGCGCGGACTCGCCCCGCCGCAGCGCGACGCCGTTGCGGCGCGCCTCGTCGTCGAGGATGTTCGTGAAGAGTCCCTCCAGCTGCTCCGCGCGGTCGGGCTGGACGCTCCCCAGGTCGAGCCGCAGGACGGGCCACTTCTGCGACCAGTCCCAGAGCGGCTCGATGAAGAGCCCCTTGAACAGCTCGCGCCGCCCCTCGAAGAGCGCCTGCAGGACGGACACCGTGAGCGACTTCCCGAACCGCCTCGGCCGCGCGACGAAGAACTGCCGACCGATCGACAGGTTCACGAGCGGCCAGAGCCGGTCGGTCTTGTCGACGTACGTGAAGCCGTCTCCGATGAGGTTCTTGAACGTGTAGATGTCGGTCGCGAGCTTTTCCATGCCGCAGATTATACCACACGCCGCGCCACAGCCGCAAACACGCGACTCATCCCCGTCACCGACAACAGTCCGTCGTCCCGACGTCCGAACAAGCACCGTCAGCGTCACGCAGACTGCCGCGCCGACCAGAAGACCGGCCCGGATGTCTCCGCCCACCGTCTCTGGCGAGCAAGCGCACAACCGCATGCCACGGCAAGCGTTCCCATCAGCGACAGGATGCCCAGCCACGTTGCCGCGCCAAACGGCGGCAATGGCTCCTGCGACGGCGTGCGCGGCGTCAGGATCTCGACGAGGTAGAGGTCGGGATTCCCCAGGTAGTTCGCAAGCGAAACGACCGCGCCGCGCCGCACCATCTCCGCCACCTGCGGATTCGCGAAGTCCGCGCGCCGCAAGACGTTCATCTGCATCTCGCTGTTCGTCTGGCGCACACGCCGCAAATCAACGGGCGCACAGTAGAGCCGATCGATACGCGCAAGGTCAATCGCCCCCATCAGCACAAGCGCGCCAACGAGCGCGACGCCACGCCGCCCCTTCAGCCAGGCGAGGCCGAGCAATCCGTCGATTCCATAGGCCGCCAAGACGCAGAGGCAGAACTCCGTCAGATGATGCCATTTGACGGGCGCGCGCAAGTAGTCGCCAAACGGCAGCGCATAGACAAGCCGATAGACCGGCTCGCAATGCCGCCCCAACGAGAAGAAACAGAAGACAACTGCCGCGACTGCAAAGAAACGAGCGTCCGACTTGCGCCAGCCAAGGACAACGCCCGCGAACGCAAGAAGACACGTCACAAACCCGACATAGAGCGAATGCTGGCGGTAGTTGCCCTGCGGCGCGTCCTTCGGACGTCCCAGCGCACCCGTGTAAGGCTTTACGCCCGACCCCGTCTGTGCGCCAATCGACAGCGTGAGCGGACAGCTCGTGTCGCCGTTGAGGCGCGGAATGAAGAACTCCGCGATTTCCGCCGGCGGCAACGACCAGTTCGTGACAAAGATCCAGCGCTTTTCCGCCTCGTCACTGGCCGACGCGGCGGAGACCGTCTCGCCAGCGGCAATCTGCGCGTCGCGGCCCTTGAGGTCATTGACGAGCGCCGAACGGAAACTCGGCGCGCCAATCACAAAGAATGCGGTCGCCGCCAGCAGCGCGCCCTTCCACGGAAGCGTTCGTTCGCGCACACAGCACCAGACGAAATAAACCCCTGTCAGCGTCGTGAAAAGCAGCCAGAGGTCGGGCTGATAGAAACTGCCCCACGCGGCACACGCGCCCAGAAGCAGCCAGTTCTTCCATTTCCCTTTGCGCACCGCCCGATCGGCCAGCCCGAACGCGAAAACGCCATACGTCATCCAGATGAACCAGCCGCCATGCCCGGCGGAGAAAAGCGAGGCCCAATAGCCGCAGAACGCCAACAGCAGACCCGCGCCATAGGACGCCAGACGCGACAGGCCGCGTCCACGCAGAAAATACACAAGGCCCAACCCCGCGCAGTAAAGCGCGACGGCATACTTCAGTTCTTGGCAAAAATACGGCGAGACGAGCAGGCCGTTCCAGAGGAGGTCGCTCGGAATGAACTTGCCGGACGACAGGAACTTCCGAACCGCCGCGTTCCAGGCATCCGCCCACGCCGTCGAATGGACAATGGCGTCGTCCGGCATGACCGGCGCGACGTCTGGCGACCAGGTCCCCCAGAAGACAAACGCCGCCAGCACCGCAAACACGGCGGTAAAGGCGGCGAACCAAACGAAACGCAACCGACGTTCAGTCATTGACAGCCGATATCGAGCCTTGAGCCGAAGCGAGCCGCAGATCAGCCGGTCGCGTCGAGCCTTGAGCCAGAGCGAGCCGCAGGCGAGCGGAGGCGAAAGGCTCGACCACCACTACCCGATCTTTCCGACTGCGATGAGCGTGAAGACCATCGTGAAAATCGCGACCGTCTCGACGATGCCGAGCGCGGCGAGATAGTTCGTGAAGCCCTGGTTCGTCTCGGCCTGCGCATCGCACGCCGCCGCGCCCGCACGGCCCTGGAAGAACGCCGAGGCGCCAATCGCAAAGCCAGAGAAGATGCCGAGGACGAGGCAGGGAATGCCCGCGCCCGCGACCGTGAGCTTGCCGAACATCGTGAACATGAGGATCATTCCGTAAAGCGTCTGCGTAATCGGCGCGCCGACGAACGAAAGGAGGAGGAACGGCGCGGGCTTGCCCGCCGCGTAGCACTTCTTCCACGCCCCGACCGCCGCGCTCGCGGCCATTCCCGTGCCCAGCGCCGAACCCGCGCCCGAAAGGCCCAAGCAGGCGATTGCGCCCGCGACAATCATTGCTGCATCATTCATGTTCTGTTCTCCTTGTTGTTTTCCAAGAGGTTAGGATTTGCGAAAGGGATTGAACGCGAGGCCCGACCACGTGATGCCCTTGTGGTTCGAGAACTCGAGCGTGTTGAGGCGCACGGCGTGGACGAGAATCGAAAGCCCCGCCATGAGCAGATTGAGGACGTGTCCGAAGACGAGAATCGCGACCATCGCAAGCGAGAGGAGCGCCTTCGCCCAGATCGCGTCCGCATCCGCCACCAGTCCGATCGCCATGCTGTTGAAGTTCTCCGCGACCTTGACGGACGCAAGACCGACGGCGAAGAGGCGGACGTAAGAAATAATGTCGCCCAGGGCCGACATGATGTTCAACGGCAGCATCCCCAGTTCCGCGCCATGCGTCTTCAGTTCGGACGGCTTGACGCTGAAGAGGAAGACGGACGCGATCGAGACGCCGCCCAGCCACAGCCCCCAAGTCGGGAAGCATGGGAAGATGCCGACGATCGAATTCGTGACGAGATACATCATCAGGAGGATGCCCGCCCAGCCGAACTCGGCGACCGCCGTCGAGTCGGGCAACTTGCAGAGGCCATTCCAGATGCGCGCGAGCATGAGGTGCGAAACGCCGATCGTGAAGCAAAGGAGCATCATGTGGTTGTAGCTCGGATCGGCCAGCCACGTCACCGTCGGCAACGACGCGAGGAACGGCAACCCCGCCCCGAACCACGTGTTCGAGAGAACGCCCCAGAGAATCGTCGCGGACGAGAAGACCGCCAGCAGCACGAACCAGCTACGCGGCAATTTCCTGCGAAGAGCCAGCGTCGCCGCGAAGAAAATCGCGCCGTAGGCGCCATCGCCCACGAGCATCGCGAAGAATAGCGAGAAGTAGCACATGAACGGGACGGACACGTCCGATTCCGTGTAGGCCGGCGCAATGCCCAGCCCCGCGAAAAGAGCCTTCACGGAACGGAAGAGGCGCGGCGGCTCAATGAGCGTCGGCGGCGTCTCGCCCGGCTCCGGGTCGCGCAGGAGCACGGCCCAGCCAATCGCCTGCGAGCGCGCGAACAAGTCGCCCGAACCGCCGTGGACTTCCTCCATCAACGCCGCGACGCGCGGCGCGGGAATCCAGCCAGACAAAACGGCGAGCGCACCCCGATCCGCCAAGAGTTCCTTCGCCTGCGCAAACGCAATGCGGTCGCGGATCGCCGGGAACGCGGCCAGAATCGCCCGCTCGTCAACGGACGCGATCTTCACGTCGTCAATCGCCTGACGGTTCTGCACACGCGCCAGCTTCTCCCGCATCTTCGACAGGCGCATCTCCGGCAGCTTCGCCGGCAGCTCGACGACCTCCTCCAGCCCCGCGACCGTCTCGCGCAGCTTTGCCGCGAGCGCAGGATCGAAGTCGCCATACGGCGCGTAGAGGCGAATCTCCTTCTCCAGGCGTTCCCCCTCGGCGGCCAGCGCGGCACGGTCGGCGGCGAGCGCCAAGACCTCCGAAACCGAATGCGGACGAATCTCCAGGTCGGTCTGCTTGCCGCGCGCCTTGAGGATGAGCCGCACGGCCTTCTCGGCATCGGCAAGTTCGCCCTCGGCGGACACGACGGACGCGCCGTTCGCCGCCGCGAGGTCAAGGTGGACTGCGCCCAGCGCACGAAGGCGCGTAAGCGTCGCGTCCTTTTCGGACGCAAGGCAGACGAGGTCAAGATGCTTCATCGGAACGATCACGACTTGTCCCTCCCCTTCGCGATCTTGCCGCGCGTGACGGCGGCGGTCTGCTCGTCCCCCAAGGCAATCTTGATGACGCGAATCGCCTCCTTGCAGGCGGGAATCCGCACCTTCTCGAACAGGTTGACGCGCTGGGACGTCTGCTGAAGCTCGGCGGCGACGAGGCGACGCTGTTCCTCGTAGATGGCACGCTCGCACTGGAGCGACAGAATCTTCGTCGTCACGTCCACCGCACCGTCAACCCACGCCGGCGTCGCCCACGGATCGACTTCCTTCACGTCCGTCTCGATCGCCTCGAACGTCGGAATCGCGACGCCCGCGATGTTGGCCGAACCCGTCCGCACGTCACGCACCTTCACGAGGCCCGCGAGCAAGTCGGGGTCTGTCGCGAACAGGCCAACCCAGCGGTCAAGGTCGGCCCGCACCGCGCGCTCGGCGGCGCGCGTCGCGTCGGCCTTCGCGGAAATGCCGGCGATTTCGCCCTGAAGCTGCTGCTTCTTGAGCTGAAGCATCGGCAGAAAACGCTGAAACCGCTTCAGCGCGTCCGTCTGAGCCTTCAGCTCCGTCTTCGTCAGCTTGACCTTTGCCATGAGGTCGTATTATAGCATTTTTCAGGCGCAACATGCGATATCGTTGCATCTGACGAGACCCTTGCGCGGGTCCCCGCGCGGGTCAGCGGACGGGCGCGGGAACCTCGTCCTCGGCGCGGATGCGGCGCAGGGTCTCCTCCGTGAGGAAGAGGTTGGCGCGGAAGTCCGTGCGCATCGCGTCCGTGACGTCGCGCCGCAGCAGCCAGCCCACGATGTTCTGCAGCAACGCCGCGTTGTCCGCCTTCTCGATGCGGAACGGCTGGAACGACATGGCGGAGGCGTTGATCACGATGCGCCCCTTCCCGCGCTCCTCGGACGTTAGGACGACCTTGTCGCCCGCGCCCTTCCCGTCGCCCGGCAACGTGACGACGGCCGTGGGATGCGCGTGCTCGTTCGGCCGCAACGCGAGCGTCCGCAACTGGTAAAGCTCGACCTTCCGCACACCCGCCGTCAGTTCGCACGGCTTCAGGGCATCCGTCCAGACCTGATGGGGGTCGCCGAAGACGGCGCGGCCCTCGTCGTACGTGCCACCCGTCAGATCCACGCCCAGATACGGCGCCAGCTTCATCCAACCCGTCAGGACGTAGGAATAGACGTTCACCGAATACGGCGTGTGGGCATTCACGAAAAGCGAACCGCCGTTCCGCACGTAGGCGTCAAGCCAGACGCCCAGTTGCTCCATCTTCTTTCGGTCGCGGAAGTACGCGGGCGTGACCGTTTCGGGGATGACCACGAGGTCGTACTTCGCCAGCAGCTCCGGCGACCACTCCGCCAGCGGCGCCTCCTCGGACACCCCGCCGAACGCGGCAATCCGGTCGAGCACGTACGGATAGATCTCCTTGTTGATCGGCTCCGCCTTCGAGAAGCGCGGGAAGAGGACGCGCGGCCCGCCGTTCGTCTGCGCGGGCGGATTGCAGAGGCGTTCGACATGCGCGAGCGCGCGCATCCGCGTGGGCGACGGCGCGAACGGCGCGACAGGCGCGGCCCCCGGCTTCGCGAGGACGAGCGCCACAACGTCCTGCGACGGCACGACCGTCGTGAGCGTCCCGTCGGCGGCGCGCGCCGTGCGCCCCTCGAACTGCGCGGCAATCGTCCAGTCGCGCACGGATTCGGGCAGCGTCACGGTGACGGCGTGATCCGTCCCGCCCCAGTTCGCGAGATAGAGCACCTTGCGCGTCTCGTCGCCCGCGAGGATGCGCTCGATGAGCGGACGCTCCCGCGTGTTGGACGACGCCACCCGAACGGGCGCGTCCGGCACGGCGGCCGCGCCGAACGCCGCGCGCCACGCACGAAGCCAGTCCATCACCGTCTCCATCTCCGGCTGTCCGCGCACGACGATGACACGCCCCTTTCCGCGCCGCACGACGGAGTAGGGCGCGCCGTCCGCCGGCGCCGCGCCCGCGAACGCGCGGATGTCGGTGTCCGCGTAGCGCGCAAACGTCCGCGTCAGCGAATCCTCCGTCAGAACGGCCGTGCCGCCCGCCTCGACGTAGCGCTTGAAGTGGGCGTAGGTCGCGTTGCGGACCATCTCCGTGTGCGGCACGATGAGGAACGGATAGCGTTCGGGCGTGACGTCGCGCACGAAGTGGCCCTCGCCAAACACGTCCGTGCGCAGGCCGGAGAACTCCGTCGCGCACAGCCAGTTCAAATAGCGTTCGTGCGTCTCGCCAATGACGCAGGGAAGCCCCATGTTGGACAGGTAGCCGTAGAGGAACGCCACGTCGCCCGTGCGGTGACGCAAGTCGGGCAACGCGATCTCCGCCGCCGCGTCGAGCCGCCGCTGGAGACCGGGCAAATGCAGACGCAGACGGTCTTCGTGCCACGGCCACACCCAGCAGCCCGACGTGCCGCGCATGAGGTACGTCCAGAGCATGTGGCGGTATTCGCGCGCGCCGAACGGCTTCGTCTGACTGATCTTGTCGTTCGGCAGAATGTGGCAGTAGAAGCGGAGGCCGTTCTGGTAGCCCGCACCGTCCACGCGCCAGACGATCTCGTTCGCGCCGCCGAAGTTGAGCATCGCCCCCACGTCAAAGCGGTAGGACGTGTCCCAGCCCGTCACGTCGCCGACCTTGTGGCCGTTGAGCCACACCGTTCCTTTCTGCGCCACGCCCTTGCCGTAGAGGAAGAACTGGTGGGAGCCGTCCTCGTAGTCCTGCCGGTTGGCGTTGGCGACGAACCGCCGGCGATACCACGCCACGCCGGGCTTGGCGCGATAGGCGTCCGTCTCGTCCCAGCAGCCCGGCACCTTCATGTCGTCCCACGCGGCATCGTCGAACCCCGGCTTGAACCAGCCCTTGTCCAGCCCCTCGTCCTTGACGGATTCGAGCCGGAACTTCCACGGCGCCTGATGGAGGGCGCCGATGTCGTTGCGGGCCATCGCCGCGCCGTCGGACTTCGGCAGGCGCGCGACGTTGATGATGTCCTCGGCGTTGACGATCGGGCGCGACGTATTCGTGCGGAAGAAACTGTAGGAGAAGAGCGGGAACGAGGCGTGGTAGAGGACGGACGCGCGGTCATACGGCTCGTCGTTGTACGTGAACGGCATCCAGCCAAAATGGATGTAGAAGAGGTCTTCTAGCGGGTCAAGCCGCTCCGGATCAAGCGAGGCATAGTGGGCCGTCTCGGAGTTGTGCCCGCGCACGTCGATCGTCACTTTCATGCCCGGCAGCTCGCGGCGAATGTCCTCGGCCGCGCGGCGCACCTGCGCCGTCACGTCGGCCTGCTGGAACGCCACCCAGTCCCAGATGAGTTCGCGGTGCTCGCGCCGCATCTTGCGGATCTGGAGGATGCGCTCCATGTAGCCCGTGACGTCCGTCTGGCGCAAATGCAACGGCTCGACGTCGTCCCACGACGCGAAGTTCATGCGCCAGACGCGATTGGCCTCGTCGAGCGTCCCGTACTTGCGCCGCGCCCAGCGGCGGAAGTCCCGCCGCGACCGCGCGTTGCTCGGCTCCGGCCCGGGCTCGCGGCTCAGCTCCAGCACGGCCATGCCGTCCGCGTCGCGCGAAACGCCGTTCACGTACTGGAAGAACGCCTGACGCTTGCCGATCTGGAGCTCGCGCCCGACGGGGTGGCCGGGGTCGGTGTTCATGTAGTGTCCGTGGTCGTAGAAAAACTCCTTCATGTCGGGATGCGCCTCCGCCATCGGACGCATCGGCGACCACTTGTAGACGCCGTTCGCGAAGAAGTCGCAAAGGAAGCCCAGGCGCTCCGCCTCGCGATACTGCGCCAGGTAGGGCGTCACGATCTGGCTCTTGAACGTCAGGTTCGTGCCGTCAAGCGCGGCCCGCCAGCCGCCGCCCTCGCAGATGGAGAGTGCGGGCGTGCCCTGCAGCTTGCTCAGCCACATGCCCATCGGCCCGCCCTGCTCCGAACCGAGATTCGTGCCGTTGCCCGCCCAGAACGCGGGGCGTCCGTTCTTGAGCAACAGACCGTCGCGGATCTCGGCGCGGACGGGATCGATCGGACGAACCGGCCCGTAGGGAATCGTCTTGGGCAGACGCTCCACCGTGAACGCGAGCGGCGGAGGCGGCGGCGGAACGGGCTTGGCGGGCAACGGCTCGACCATCACGTCGTCCAGCTCGACGGCGCGCGGCCCGGCGCCGCCCCACACGAGCCACTGGAAGCGGATGCGCGCGCCGGACTTGCCCTTCACCTTCGGCGAAAGGTCGATCTCGCGGCTGAACTCCGCCCAGTCCGCGCTACCCTTGATGTCAATGAAGTTGCCCAAGTCCCCGCCCGCGTCATTCTTGACGCGCACGAACGCGCCGGGCTTGTCCGGCGACGGCAGCTCGTAGATGTAGGCGAACGACAAGTTCTCGCCGCGATGGCGGAACGAGACGCGCAGACGCCCCGCCACGCCGAGCGGACAGTGCCGCAGCAGCTGCGTCGCACCCGGCCCGCGATCCTTCTCCAGACGCCCCACGCCGTTCGTCACGTAGAAGCGGCCCGGACCCTTGTCGAACGGCCCGCCGCCCCAGCCCGCCGCCGTCTCGAACGTCCCGTTGGACAGCAGGTTCGTCGTACGCGGCGCGCCGACCGCCGCGCCGGCCACGCCCGCCGCCACCGCCAGGGCCATCGACCATCGTCTCGTGTTCATCTGCATATGACCTCCCGTTCCTTCCGTTTCAATCGCTCCAATTCTACCATTTCTGCCGACTTCTGGTGAGGCGCGTCGCCGCGCCCGTCAGCGGATCAGCAACAGCATGCCGTCCGCGCTCACGTTCAGACGCTCGCCGCACAGGGAAACAGACCCCCGCCTCGGTTTGCCAGCGACCGCCACAGTCCAGTTCGCCAGATTCTCCTCGCCCGACGCGGCCGCACAAACGAGCGGCAGCTCGCCCTTCGGCAGCCGCGACACGCCCTTCAGCTCCACGACGCCCGATGCGGCGAAGACGACGTTGCTCACCGTGCCAACCGTGCCGCCGCCCGCCGCAAGATCGACGACAATGCGATCGACCGTCTGCCCGCCCGTCTTGGACGTGAAGTCCAGCACCGCGCCACCGTCCACCTGAATCTGCAAGACGTCCGCCAGCCCCGTCACGCCGGGTTCGACATAGCGGAAATGGTAGGCGGGTTTCGAAATATCGCCGCCAATGTATCCGTGATGGTGGTTGTTGGGCGGCGAGGGCGCGTTCGTGACGTCCATCACCGTCCGCCACGAGCCGTCTTGTCCCGTCGCGCTCGTCTCCACCGTCCAGACGCGGGGCGAACCATGTTCCCACCCCGTGTTGAAGTTAAGCCCATCAATGGCCGGCGTGTCCGCGTAAAACCGCGCCGTGATTTCCTGCCATGTCGCCGTGTCGGCCGCATTGGTCTGGACTTTGTCGAATTCCGGCCGATAGCCGCTTTCCGAGGGCGTGTTGCCAATCACGACGGCATGAAGCGACCCGGAGACGACCACCGTCCCGACAGGCGCCGTCACCTGGCCCGCCTGCAGATCGATGGCGGGCGTACCGTAGGCCGCATCCCATCCCCAGCCCATATGAATGGGCTTGTCCTGCGAATCGTACAAGCCGATCTTCGTGCTCAGACGTGCATTCCTGTTCCCGTATTCGTAGTACCAGAACGGCCAGCATTCCTTGAACGTGAGGCGGAAGTATTTGTCGGACAGGCCACGCTTCGAAAAACGGAGCGCACCGCCCGCCACATGGACGAAGCCTGCGACCGCCTCCGGTTCGTAGACGATCAAATCGCCCTCGCCCGTCTTGACGAGTTCGGTCATCGACCAGAGCGGCGTCCGCAGCATCCCCGCCTCGTCGCCCGCCGTGCCATCCGTCTTGATGGACACCGCGCCGCCGTTCCGGCAGACGATCTCACCGGGCTTTTCGATATCAGAGCAGACGATGCGCCCGCCATCGACGATCAGCGTCGCCCCGGCGGAGACCGCCAGCCGACCCATCCGGCAGTCGTTCGTCACCACGGCGCACCCCGCGTCGACGGTCAGCGCCGGCAGGTTCGTGACGGCGAACACGGCCTCGTGCGTGCCCGTCTTGACGAACGCGAGCGTGTTGGGCGTGCCCGTCGTGTTGACTATGCACGCCGGCACATTGGCCGCGACCACCACGTCCGCCTCGGACGCATCCACTGTCACCCGGCCCGTGCCACTCACCGTGTCGCCCGACCGGTTCCACGTCAGATTCCGAACCGTCACGTCCGCGCCCGCGTTGACAATCCAGGCGCACGGCGCACCCTGCGCCACGACATTGGTCGGCCCGTTCACGCGCGAACCGTTGCAGAACGTCCAGACGCCCGACTTGTCGCCTCGCATGAACAAACAGCCCGTGTTCGCAATGTCCGCGCCCGCCTGGACGGCAAATGCGCCGCCCGCACCTGCGTTGTACCGATGGGCAAACGCAACATCACCCGCACCGTCGAAAACAACTGCCGCCGTCTTCCCGTTGCTGTCCCTGGCATCGTTCAGATGTCCGCCCTGATTACCATGATCGAACGTCAAGCGCCCGCCCGCCGCCACCGTTACACGCCAGGGTCCGCCCTTGCCGAATGTACCGTCACTCCATTTGTAACCGCTACGACGTCCCCACGCCACCGTGCCGCTCACCGCCACGCAACTCGTCACCGAGGACTTGTTCACCATATCCATCGTGACCGTCGCGGGCCCTTCGAGATTCAGGACGGGTACGGACGTCGGCACATCCTCCGCGTCCGATGCAGCGACCACAAAAGCATCGTTAGACCACATCGCCAGACGAGCGTTATTCCGCACCGTAACCGTGCCACGACCCGGCACGAGCGTCAGCTTGTTCGTCACGGAGACGCCGGCCGCCTCGCCGTCGAGAATCAGTTGCCCCTGGACGTCCATGTTGCCATACGTCGCCGCCGCCGTCAGCGTCTGCGTCTCGTCCACCGCCACCGCAAAGTCGTCACCACGCGCCAAACCGCCCGCCAAGACAATCGCCGCGACGAGTCCCGCCACACGGACGCCGCGTGCGCCGCAACGCGCCCCGCCCGAAAACGCCCCC
>CAZWQY010000010.1:0-41588 GCA_964636295.1 uncultured Lentisphaeraceae bacterium
GCTTCGCGGGGAACGGCAAGACGCTGACCTTGATCGGCCTCGCGTTCTCGAAGGAGAAGCGCACGATTGTCGATTCGGCGATTGAAGAGGCGTGAGGCTGGGGTGGTTTAAATACCACTTGACGCGGGCGAGTTTGTCCACGAATCAACACGAATAACACGAATTTCTTGAGAGGAACGAAGCTTCGTATGAATTCGTGAAGATTCGTGGACAAAATGTCGGGGCGAACCACCCTGTTGTAGTGGGCGTGGACAGTGTGGTATAATTCCAAACCCGCAGGGGAGCGTATCCGTCCCGCATGGAGGGCGCGACGACCTTCTCTCGTTCAACTCTGACAATCACATACAAGGAGTACTGAAAGATGAACACGAATGACATCATCACCTTGAGGGGGGGGGGGTATGAAAAGATACCTCTTGACCGCCTTCGGATCGGCGGTCGGGCTGTTGACCCTTGCCTCGTCGGGGTTTGCGGTCAATGCCCAGGAGATTGTTGTTGAGCGTGGCGCGCCGAGAACCACGACCGAAAGCCTGACGTTCTCAAAGATGACGCTGCATGACAACCTTACGGCGAAGGGCGAAAATGCGCTCGTGGAACTGACGGCCGCCTCGGGCGCCGTCATCGAGCTGGCGCCGGATGCGGGAGACACCGCGACGCTGGCGCTACAAGGTCGTGCGGAGTTCGTCAAAGGCGAAAGCGCGTTTCTGAAGACAGGGGCGGGAACGGGGGCGATTCGCGTGGATCTTTCGCTGAAAGATAACGGATGGGAGTGGCCTAGTAAGAGATGGCCGACCATTGAGGTCTCCGACGAGACACCGGCGAATGCGGATGGCGTGGTGCCCCTCGTGGAACTGAAGGCTGGGCCGTTCAAACTGTCGAACATCACGAACGAAAGTGCGCACCCGGTCGAGATTCGTTTCGCCGGCGGTTTTATGGTTACTGACGCATGGCAGTATCGTCCGTTCTTTGCGGCGGAGTCGAACCCGATTGTCTTACGGGGTGACAAGGATGCGAACATCCGGCTTGAACCAGGCTGGCACGCATGGTACTTGGGCGGCTTTGCGGATCGCTCGGTCGTGACGACGGGTGCCTGCGACGTTTTGTTTTACTCAAAGGATCGAAATGCTGAAAACTGGGGGCGCATTTGGCTGGATAAGGCTGTTGCGTGGGGACATTCGGGCGACCTCATTGCTGAGGGCGTTGAGATTCGGACGGATGTTTCCGATGTCTTGCCCCACGGTACAGGGACGGGCGGTGTCGTTTTGCACACAACGTCCACTCAGATTGATAAAGGCTTTCCGTTCACGGCGATTCTCGATCTCAATGGAACGACGCAGACCGTGAACAGCCTGGACGTCTCGAGGTGCAGCTACGCGACGAACAGAAATTCACAGACGGCCGTTCTGATGTTTGGCGCGGACGACATGGACGGTACGCTGAAAGGGGATGTCGCGGCGAACGTGAAGGTTCGCAAACTGGGTACGGGGACGCTGACGCTGGACAACGCGACTGTCACGGAACCTGTCCTCGTGGACGGCGGCCTTTCCATTACGGGCGTGACGACGATTGCGGGCTTGGGCGACGCGTTGACGCCGGTTCTCGCGAAGAACAGGAATATTGAGCAGGACGAGAACTACAATGTAATGCATGGCGGAACGCCGCAGAAAGTGATGGAGGCCAGCGGTTTCCTCTCGGCCACGCCTCGGCCGCTCGTCGTGCAGAAGGGCGGGACGCTTGTCTTCACGAACGCGGCAGACACGGCCCTTGAACGGCTGGTGTCGATTGACGCAAGGGGATCGTTCGTCAAGACGGGTGCGGGCGCGTTGTCTGTGCGCGGATCAGCCGCGTGTCCGCAGCGGTTCGAGGGACTTGTGCGGGCCGCGTCGGGGCGGCTTTCGCTCTCTGGCATGGGCATTACCAATGCGTTCTGGCGCGTGACGATCACGAGGAAAGCGGCATCCGAGACGCTGACGCCGCTGCGTCTCTGTCAGTTCGGACTCTTTGACGCAGACGGCAATTGCATTAATCAGAGGGACAACGGCTATCGCTGGCGGAGGGATGTGACGGATGCAACGAATTTGGCCGCTGGTGAGGTTCTGATATCCCCTATATCCCCTGGACTCGCGACGGAGGGAAGTGCTGGCAACTTGTTTTGGGGGAAGTACTGGGCATTGATGGGGGTAATGGGCATCGTTGAAAATGGCGTGACGAATGATCTGTCCGAGATTTCGTTCACCTTCCGCTTGCATCTGGACGCGACCGCACCGGCGTGGAGCTATGCTTTTGCTGACAGCGGCACGATTCCGTCCTCCTGGACAATCGAGACCAGCCCCGATGGCGTGAACTGGACGCTCGCGGACACGCGCACTGGACTCTATGAGAAGAATCTTTATGACCACCTTTGGTATTATTGGCATCTTGATGGTCGCTGGGGCAATATTTCGGGGTTGCCGCTGACGTTTGCCTATGCGAATGAACAGTCCTCGAACGTGGACGTGACGGATGCGATGTTGCGGGCCGATGCGGGGGCGACGCTGGACGTCACCGCCGTGATGAGCCAGCCGGCGGGTATTCAGGTCGATGCGGCGATGCCCGGCGGCACGATCGTGGGGTTGCCGTCCCTCCGGAACAAGACGCTGGAGATCGTGAATCTGCCGGCGGGGGCTACGCGGTCTTCTCTGGCATCCGTCGCCAGTCTCGTGACCTGCGTGGGCGGTGCGCTCACGGCGGACGACCTTGCCTCATGGCGCGTGACGGTGAACGGCGCCGCGACGCGGCTGCGGGCGACGATGGACGAGAGCGGCCATGTTCGCGTCGTCGCGCCAGGTTTTACCGTCATCATTCGCTGACCATCCATCATGTGACATTTCTCAATTCGATCATTCACCATGAACTTCTTGAAATTGAATGGAAAGGGACGTTTCGTCGTCCTGTGCAGTTGCGTGGCGTTCGCCGCCGCCGCTGTTGCCGATACGGTTGTGCCGATGTTCGGCGGACGGCTTGTCGCGGAGGGCGTCAAGACGAAGATCGAGGCGCATGTCGCGTCCGCCAACTGGTGGTTCCACGGCGGGTACGAGGGCGACGCGCCGGATGCCGACGGCGTCTACCGCTTCAAGCTCAAGCCGGACAATGACCAGCCGCTCATTTTGGCGACGTTGAAGGTCTCGTCGGCCGAGGGCGGCGTCCATGCCGACTACACGTTCACGCCGACGGGGGATGCGACGCTGAATGCGCTGGGCCTGCAGGCCAACTTCCCGTATGCGGACTGGCGCGAGGTCGTCGCCGACGGGACGGTCGTGCCGTTCCCGTCCGACCGAAAGACGGCGGGCTTCTTCTCCGCAAAGGTTCGGGAGCTGGTGTTGACGAACGCGGACGGAAAACGAATTGCCTTTCGCTTTGCCGAGCCGACGGCGGTGTCGATGCAGAGCGGTCGTCCGTGGGGCGGCGAGAACTTTTCGGTCGCGATTCCCGCGCCCGGCAAGTCGCCGTATCGGGGGAACGTGTCGCTCCCCATTTCGTTTGACCTCATTGGCGCGGGCGCGTTCAATCCGGAGGCCGGCCGTCCGGTCGTGATCGCCGACCTGCCGGGCTGGGTGCCGGTCACGATGACGCCGTGGGTGAAGGAAGGCTCGGCGCTCGACTTCTCGTCCGTGCGTCGGACGGATGCCCCGGCGGGGAAGCACGGCCGCGTCGTCGCGAAAGGCGGCCATTTCGAGTTCGAGAACCTGCCGGGCGTGCCCCAGCGGTTCTATGGCGTCAATGTCTGCGGCACGGGCAACATTCCGCCCGAATCGACGGTTGACCGCATCACCGAGACGCTGGCGCGTTCGGGGTACAACGCCATCCGCTTCCACCATCACGACGGCCGTCTCGTCGACAAGGACGACCCGGCCGCGCTGAAGCCAGACGAGAAGGCCCTTCGGCGGTTTGACGCGCTCGTCGCGGCGTGTGTGCGGCACGGCATCTACTTCACGACCGACATCTACGTCTCGCGCTTTCCGACCTGGCGCAGCGTCGGCATCGACCGCGACGGCAAGATGGGCATGTGGGACTTCAAGCGGCTCGTCGTCATCAACCGCGACGTGTGGGAGAACTACAAGGCGTTCGCGCGTCTCTTCCTCGGACACGTGAACGCCTTCACCGGTCGTTCGCTGGCGCAGGAGCCGGCCCTCGTCGGCCTCTCGCTTGTCAACGAGAATCCGCTGGACGCCGGCGGGACGCACGATTACGCGAACCTGCCGGGATGGAAGCGGGCATGGGAGACGTGGCTCGCCGCGCAGAAGAAGGCGCATCCCGAGATCTACGGGGACATCCCGACGGGCTTCCCGGAGAACTACATCGACAATCGGCATGGCGAGGCGTTCCTCGTCTTCCTGCAGGACATCGAGCGGCGGTTCGCGGCACGGGTGCGCGCGTTTCTGCGCGACGAGCTTGGCTGCCGTGCGCCGCTCACGAACATGAACTGCTCGGGCCTCGACGTTTCGCAGGTCGTGCGCCACGACGCCTATGACTATACGGACACGCACTTCTACGTGGATCATCCGCAATTTCTCGGCCCGGCCTGGTCGATCCCGAGCCATAGCGCGAGCGTGAACACCTTCAAACTCGAGACGGCGGGCGCGCACGCCTGCGCGGGGCTTCGCTTCTTCGACCGTCCGTTTACCATCACGGAGTTCAACTACTGCGGGCCGTCGCCGATTCGCTGTTTCGGTGGGCTGGCGACGGCGGCCGAGGCGGCCTTGCAGGACTGGAGCGGACTCTGGCGCTTTGCGTGGTCGCACAGCGACTGGTACGGGTTCATGAAGCCGGAAGCCGGCGGCATCTCGGGATTCGACATCGCGAACGATCCGATTCAGCGCCTGGGCGACCGGGTCGCCATCGCGCTCTTCCTGCGCGGCGACGTGAAGCCGCTGACGGAGACTTGGCGCCTGGGCTACGACCGCAATCGCTTCCAGACGCTCGATCCGACGCTGGCGGCGAACGTTCACCGCAAGGAGACGGCGCGCGTCGGCTGGACGGCGAAGTACGGCATGGATCTCGACGGCGTGACGCCGACGACCCTTCCGCCGCCGCCGGAGAAGGGCCGTGAGGTGCGCGTCGATACGGCGCGTGGCGCGATTTTCGTCGCGACGGACTGCACGGCCGGCGGCTACGTCGAGTCGGGCGAACTGGCGGCGGGCGCGTTGCGCGCGGCGGTTTCGGGTTCGCCCGCAACGGTCTACGCGACCTCGCTGGACGCGGCGCCGTTGCGCGCGTCGTCTCGCATTCTCGTCGCGCACCTGACGGACGTGCAGATGGAGCAGACGAAGTTCGCCGATCCCGACCGGAAGATCCTCCTGACGTGGGGCAAGACGAACCGGATGCGGATGCGGCCGGGGCGGGCCGAGGTCTCCCTCGCGCTGGATCGTCCCGAATCCTATGCCGTCTGGTCGCTGGCGATCGATGGCGCGCGGCGGACTCGCGTCCCCGTGCGCGTCGCCGACGGGCGTCTGTCGTTCGTTGCGGACGTCGCGGCCGATCCGAAGGAGGCGTCGTGCGTCTACGAGGTCGTCCGCGAGGACGCGCGCGTCCCCGCGAATTAATGAACAGTCAATAAGGAGTTGGAAAAATGAGGGACTTTTGTTCCAGAGGCAAGGGATGGGCGCGTGCGCTCGTGTGCGTCTGCGCGGCGTTCGCCGCCACCGCGTTCGCCGGCACGGTTGCGCCGCTGTTTGACGATCTGCCGACGCGCTTTCCAAGCGGGGTCGCCGTTCCGTCCGTCGAGAAACTGGGGGAAAAGTCCGTGCGCGTGGCGGGCGACCGCACGCGGTTCGAGCGCGTCTGGGCGCGTCTGGATCGCGGCGAGCCCGTCCGCATCGCCACCGTGGGCGGTTCGATCACCCAGGGCGCTGGCGCCACGAAGGCGGCGAACCGCTACGCGGATCGGCTGGCGGCCGCTTGGCGTCGGGCGTTCCCGAAGAGCCAGATCGACCTCGTGAACGCGGGCATTGGCGCGACGGGTTCGGACATCGGCGCCTTTCGCCTGCGGCGCGACGTGCTGGCGAAGCAGCCGGACGTCGTGGTCGTTGAGTTCTCCGTGAACGACGGCTGGGGCGACCTCTGGGGGGCGAGTTACGAGGGCGTCCTTCGGCAGCTGCTCAAAGCCCCGCAGGGCATCGCCGTCATCGCGCTGGGCATGGTCGGGCAGAGCGGCGAGAACCGGCAGGATCTGCATGCGGCCGTCGCGGCGCACTACGGCGTGCCGTACGTGAGCTATCGCGACGCAGTCTATCCCTTGGTGAAGGAAGGGACGATTCCCTGGCGCGACATTTCCCCCGACACGGTTCATCCGAATGACGTGGGCCATGCGCTCGCCGCCGCGCTCCTGAATCGTTGGTTTGCGGCGGCCTACACGGCGTTCAAGGCGGAGAACCGCGCGGCGGCGACGGCCGTTCCTCCGCTGCCGAAGCCGAAGTACGGAACCGAGTTCGACCAGGGCGAGTTTCGGACGATGAAGGAACTGTCGGTGACGACGAACGCGGGCTTCTTTCCGCTTCGGGACTGGTGCTGGGGCGAGGGGCTTGCCTGTACGAATGCGGGCGGGCGGCTGGTCTTCGAGGTCGAGGGCGCGACGGTTGCGCTCCTCTACCGCGTCGGAAAGAAGCCGTTCAACTGGGGCAAGTTCTCCGTCCGGATTGATGGCCGCGAGGTCGCGACGGGCATTGACGGCTATCGCGACCAGTGGTGGTGGCTGACGCCGTCGCTCTTCCTCTGTCGCGGGCAGCCGGGCCGCCATGTCGTTGAGGTCGAGACGCTGGCCGAACGGAACGAGAAGAGCGAGGGCTTCGGATGCCAGCTGACGGGCGTGCTGGTTTCGGGCGGTGGGGACGTGCCGACGGGGCTGACGGCGGAGTATCGGGAGAATCCCGTTGGACTCGACACGCCGCGTCCGCGCCTCTCCTGGCGGTTGCCGCCGGGAACGGCGCGGCAGACGGCCTATGAAATCGAGATCGACGGCGCGTCCTGCGGCCGCGTCGCGTCCGACCGGAGCGTGAATATCGACTGGCCGGGCAAGCCGCTCGCGACGTCACAGCGCGTGACGTGGCGTGTGCGGACGTGGGGGGACGACGGTCGCGCATCCGGCTGGTCGGCGCCGGCGACGTTCGTCATGGGTGTCCTGCGTCCGGAGGACTGGCGGGCGAAGTGGATTGGTCCGGCGGCCAAGACGCGCCCCGACTACGATTTTGGCGCGGCGCGATGGATTACGGCGCCGGCGGACGAAAAGGGCGTGACGATGCTCGCCTGTTCGTTCGACTTTGCGGGCGTTCGTCCCGGCGAGGCGGTCGAGATGGTGCACGCCGGCGTCACCCGCGCCGAGATTCGGGTGAACGGACGGCTCTTTGACACGTGGGCGGGGATGGTCAATGACTGGCGATTTCCGCGTTTCCGCGACCTGACGCCCTATCTGACGAACGGGCCGAACCAGGTCGTGGTTCGCGTCTTTCCCGACAAGCCTCGCACGGCCGGCGATCCGGTCGATCCGATTCGCGTCCACGCCCCTCGTGACGTCCGCGCGTTTCTTGCGCGCATCACGTTTCCCGGCGGGCGGGCGCACGTGACGCGCGCGGCGGACTGGACTTCGCCGAACGGCGCGGTGACGGAACTGGGCGGTGTGCGTGACACGGCGTTCGGGCGGCAGTTGAAGTTGCGCACGGAGACTGCTTCGCCCGCGTTCGCGACGACGTTCACGGTTTCCAAGCCCGTGACGCGCGCCACGCTTCACGTGACGGGCGTGGGCTTTTACGAGGCCTTTCTGAACGGCGCGCGCATCGGGCGGAAGGTGCTGGATCCCGCGCCGACGGACTATGCGCGGCGTGTCCTCTATTCGACCTACGAACTCGACGGAAAGTTGCGGAAGGGCGCAAACGAACTGCGCCTCCTGCTCGGACACGGCTGGTATGATTTGCGCGCGACGCTGGTCTGGAACTTTGAGACGGCGCTGTGGCGCGACTTTCCGCGTGGCCGGGCGCAGCTGGAAATTGTCTTTGCGGACGGAACGACGGAGACCGTCGTGACGGATGGCACGTGGCGGCAGGTCGAGAGCCCCGTCGCCTATGACGACCTGTTCGAAGGCGAGGTCGTGGGCGTGCGGAATCCCGCCGCGCAGGAACTGTCGCGCGCGTCTGTTCGCGCGGCGGAGGTCTCTGGGCCGTCCGGGCGGCTTGTCGCCGAGGCTCAGCCGGGCGCGGAAGTCGTGCGTAACGTCTCCGTGAAGCGCGTCCTGCCGTTTGCGGGCGGGTGCGTGCTGGACTTCGGCGAGAATGTCGTCGGCTGGGTGCGGCTCACGGTGCGCGGACAGGCGAAGGGCGACGTCGTCTCGATTCGCTACGACGAGCGGCTGGCGCCCGATGGCCGTCCGGCCGTGCCGTCGGTTCGGGATGGTCTGCATGACATCAATTTCTGGGACAAGTCCCTCTCGAACGAGGTGGCGCGGGCGCGTCGGGTCGATGAGCATTTCCGCTACACGGCGTCGCATCGCGTCCTCCCGTCGGCGGACGCGGCATTCCAGACGAGCCATTTCGTCTGTTCGGGCGCGGCGACGGAGACGTACGAGCCGCGCTTCACCTACGCCGGGTTCCGCTACGTTGTCGTGCGCGGTCTGCGCCGTCCGCTGGAACAGGCGGACGTCACGGCACGGTTCGTCCGCACGGCCTTTCCCGTCGTCGGGTCGTTTGACTGCTCGGACGCGCTGTTCAATCGCCTGATGGCGGCGGGCGTCAAGGCCTACGAGAGCAACTTCACGGACGGCGTGCCGACGGACTGTCCGCATCGCGAGAAGAACGGCTGGACGGGCGATGCCTCGATCGCGAGCGAACTGGCGCAGTACTGCTTTGAAAACACGGCGGGCTACGAGAAGTGGCTGCGCGACATTTTCGACGCGCAGCTTCCGAACGGGAACATTCCCGGCATCGTCCCGACGTCGGGCTGGGGCTATCACTGGGGCAACGGCCCGGCGTGGGATTCGGCGCTTTCCGTCATTCCGTGGAATCTCTGGATCTATCGCGGCGACCGTCGCCTGCTCGACGAAGCCTATCCGCACATTCTCCGCTACCTGGACTACACGGCGACGAAGGCGGACGCGGACGGCCTGGTCACGCATGGCCTCGGCGACTGGGTGCCAGTGAGCAAGATGCCGTCCGTCGGCTTGACGAGCTCGTGCTACTACTATCAGGCGCAGCGTATCGCGGCGGAGATCGCGCGCGTGAAGGGACGGGCGGATGATGCGTCTCGGCTCGATGCGGGCGCAGCGAAGACGGCGGCCTCCATCCATGCGAAGTACTACCGGGGCGAGGGTGTCTATGACGATGGCGGGCAGACGGCGCAGGCCTTTCCGCTCGCGTTCGGAATCGTGCCGCCGGCCTTGCGCACGGCCGTCGAGCAGCGGCTCGTCCAGGCGGTCGAGCGGGCGGACGGTCACGTGAACATGGGGCTGCTTGGCACGAAGCACGTCTTCCGCGCCTTGAGCCGCGCGGGCCGGACGGATCTCGTCTGGCGGATGCTGACGAATCCGACCGCGCCTTCGCCGGCCCAATGGATTCGCCAGGGCGGCACGACGCTTTGGGAGGACTGGGGCGACGGGGCGTCGCGCAACCACATCATGTTCGGCGACTTCGTCGGCTGGGCCTACCAGTATCTCGCGGGCATTCGTCTGGCCGAGGCGGCGGACTCGACGAGCGCGGTGACGCTTCCGACGGCGCCGGCGTTTCGCGAGATCGTGATCGAGCCGGTTTTCCTGCCGGAACTGACGCACCTGTCGGCCTCGACCGCAACGCCCTACGGAATGGTTGCCGTCGATTGGCGGCGTGCGGCGGACGGAACGATTGCCGTGCGCGTCACGGTTCCGTCGGGCACGACGGCGGACGTTCGGTTGCCGGGCGTTGCGCCGCAGAAGGTCGGCGCGGGCGAGTGGACATTTAAGGTCGCGGCGGACAGCCCGTTGGCCGTGGCCGTGTCGCCGGATGGGCGGAACGAGATTCGTCTCTGGAACAATCCGCTGCGCTATGACGTCCGTCGTGATGGCGTGACGCTCGTGGCGAAAACGCCGATTGGTCTGCGCGTGAACGGTCGCGAGTTGGCGGATGGCGCACGGGCGCGGGCCGTGGTGGCGCGGCCGGTGTCCGGGACGTTGGCGACGCCCGTCTACCGAAAGGCATCCGTCGATTTGTCCGCAAATGGCCAGTTCGTTGACTTCGGCGACTGGGGTCTCGCGCTCGCGGCGCGAAACGACGGTGTCGCCTACCGCTTTGAGCTGAAGTTCGACGGGACTGTCCGCATCGACAACGAGACGGCGGCCGTCACGCTGCCGACTGGCGACGCGGCGTGTCTCGTCAACTACGAGCAGAGCGGAAATTCGGGTTGCGAGGAGTCCGTCAGCCAGGGGCTTCGGGCGAATGCGATTGAAAGCCGTCGCCTCTACCTGCCGTTCGTCTGCACGACGGGCGGAAAGACGGTCGCGGTGACGGAGGCGGGCGTGCGGGACTATCCGATCTGGGACTTGCAGCGGCGCGCGGACACGCAGACGTACGACGGACGGTTTGCGCCGTGGCCGACGGCCGTCGCCAACGATTCGGGCGTTGATCGTCGGAAGGGTGCGGTGCGTCAGATCCATTGGCGCGTGACGGCGAAAGCAGATTATCTTGTCGAGACGGCGGGGACGCGCGCCTTGCCGTGGCGCGTCTTTGCGCTGGCGGACGAGCCGCGTGGCTTGCTGGAGTCCGACATTGTCATGGCCCTTGCGCCGGCGGCGGCAGACGGCGCTGATTTCTCCTGGGTCAAGCCCGGCAAGGTCATCTGGGAGTGGTGGAACGACTGGGGGAACAAGGGTCAGGCGGAGGGCTGCACCACGAAGACTTACGAGCAGTTCATTGACTTCGCCGCGCAGCATGGGCTCGAGTACGTGATCCTGGACGAAGGCTGGAGCGTCAAGAACGACATCTGGAACTTCAACCCGGCGGTGGACGTGCCGCATCTGATCGCGTACGGCGCGGCGCGGAACGTGGGGCTGATTCTCTGGATGGGCTGGGCGCAGGCCGAAGGCGACGAGGCGCGCGTCGCGGCGCACTTCGCGGCGATGGGCGCGAAGGGGTTCAAGGTTGACTTCATGGATCGTGGCGACGCGGCGGCGGAGCGGTTTCTCTGGACGTTTGCGGATGCGTGCGCGCGGCATCGGCTGGTTCTCGACTACCATGGCGCGCATCGTCCGACGGGCATGAGCCGCGCCTATCCGAACGTGCTGAACTACGAGGGCGTCCATGGGTTGGAGATGATGAAGATCTTTTCCGGCGAGGCGGACATGCTCGCGCATGACGTGCGAATCTGCTATTCGCGCATGCTCGCCGGGCCTCTGGACTACACGCCGGGCGCGATGGACAACTACACCTTCGCGCGCTATCCGCGCATGGATCGCAAGACGATTGACTGGGCGCGGCCGGAGACGTGGAAGGAGACGCGCTTCTGGCGGCATCCGGGTTCGGTCGGTACGCGCGCGCGCCAGATGGCGATGATTGCGCTCTACGAAGCCCCCCTGCAGATGTTGTGCGACGCGCCGGCCAAGTACATGCGCGAGGCGGAGTGCTTGGCGTTCATGGCCGCGATTCCGACCGTGTGGGACGACGTCAAGGCTCTGGACGGCACGCCCGAAAGCCATGTCGCGCTTGCGCGTCGCACGGGGCGCGACTGGTATGTCGCGGCCATCGGCAACGGGTCGGCGCAAACCGTCCGCATGGACACGTCGTTCTTGGGCGAGGGCGTCTGGACGGCCGAGGTCTTCCGCGATGCCGAGGATGCGGACGAAAACCCGATGCACTATGTCCACGAGACGCGGACGATTCGTGCGGGTGAGACTTGGACGGCTCGTTTGGCGGCGGGCGGTGGCTTCGTCGCGCGTCTCACGCGCGCCGCGCCGGACAAGTAATCCGCGTGCGGTGCGCGCGCTTAGGGTGCTGCGGGCGGCGTGAGCCGGTGGCCGTGTGCGCGCAGGTTGTCGAGGGTGCGGGAGAGGCGTTCGCGTCGCTCCCGCGCCGCGTCTTCGGGGGTTGAGAAGAGCGTGGGCTGTCCGTCGTCCGGTGTCGTGCGGAAGTTCGTGACGCCAAAGCCGATGAGGCGCACGGCCCCGTGCGGACACGTCCCCTGGGGCCATTCGGCGTCGAACAGGGCGAGGGCCGCCGCGCGGAACGCGATGTCGTCCTGAACGGGCTTGGGAAAGGGAATTTGGCGGAGGCGCGTCTCGAAGGCCGCGTCGCGGATTTTGAGGCGCGCCGTCGTCGCCCAGCGCGGAACGCGGCGGAAACGGTAGCCGACGTCCCCGACGAGTTCCAGCAGTTTGGCGCGCACGACGTCGCGACGGGACTCGTCCGTCTCGAAGGTGTGCTCGCGCGAGACGGACTTCTCTTCGCGCGGTTCCCAGTGGACGGTTGCCGATGCGCGTCCGTACGCGAGGTCGATCAGCTCCTGCGAGACGAGGGCGTTTGGCTTCATCCGCTGGAGGTCGCCGCAGGTGAGGATGCCGTAGGGCTTGAGGGCCTCGACCGTCTTTCGTCCGACTCCCCAGAGTACGCTGACGGGACGCGGCGCGAGGAACGCCGCGAGTTCCGCTGGGCCGGTCGGCAGGATTGTGAGGCCGTCCGGCTTGTTCTCCTCGGAGCCGATTTTCGCGAGCAGGCGATTGGGGGCGATGCCGACGGAGCAGGTCACGCCGCAGGTGGCGCGAATCTCCGCGCGGAGGGCTTCGCCGAGGCGGCGCGGGTCGTTTCCGTAGAGGTGGAGCGTGCCGCTCACGTCGAGGAACGCCTCGTCGATGCTGACGGCCTCGACGTAGGGCGAGTAGTGGGCGAAGACGTCGAATGCGCGTGCGGAGACGGCGCGGTAGAGATCCATGTGCGGCGGCGTGAAGATGGCCTGCGGACACTTCGCGTAGGCCGTCCGCGAGGGCATGGCGGAGCGAACGCCGAAGGCGCGGGCTTCGTAGGAGCAGGTCGAGACGACGCCGCGTTCGTGGGGTCCTGCGCCGACGACGAGCGGCTTCCCGCGCCACTCCGGGTGGTGCAGAAGTTCGACCGACGCGAAAAAGGCGTCCATATCGACATGGAGGATTGTCGCCACGGTGGATAGTATAGCACACTTCGGCTGGTGAGGAGTTGACGGACGAGGCCCGTCTGTGCTACAATTCGCACAACTTGATTTTGAGCACTGTGGTTGGGTACGAGAAGAGGTTCATGCATCGGGTTGTGAGCGCACGTCGTGAGGATGTGCGCCGCGTGCGCGCATTTGCGCGAAATGCCGCCTCTGACGGGCTTTTCGCGACCATTACCCCCCCCCCCCTGTTCTTTAGCAAGCGCGTACAGGCCCTCTAAGCGGCCATTCCGTGCGAGTGCGCGAACACCCTCGCGCGACCTTGCGACTCGGTCTTTCCGCGCCGCGCGGCGAGACGTTATGTCGGTTTTTCAGGGAGGCGGATTTTGTTTGTGTGTCTCTGAACGAATCGTTCATGCGAATTCCATGTATCGCGAATATCATGGCTGGGCGCATAACAGTGTTCATGGAAAATTTGAGGATAACGGCGAGGTGTAAAAATGGTTGAACGCATACAGATCAAAAACTATAAGTGCTATGGCGACCCAGGCGTAGATTTTCGATTGAAGCGAATCAATTTTCTGTTTGGAGACAACAGTGCTGGCAAAAGCACGTTTCTTCAATTGCTCCGAATGGCTCTTAACGGAGACGTTAGGAAAGTTGATTCCGATTTCTCGGCAACGGTCTTTAAAGCCGAAACGTTGCGCCAGATCAAGATGCGTGTGTCATTTTCTGGTTGCCCAGAAGAAGGGAAGTTGCCTGTATACGAGTATTCAAAGACCAAGGACGCCAAGGGGGTGTTTGAGTATATCGGTTGGACAGATCCGTCTGACAATCGCGTCGTGCCGGCTGGAAATGATTCAAATAACGATCAAACATGCAAGGAATGGGCAAAAGAGTACTGGCCGCATGTTGTTCATTCAGAAGCTGCACGTCCGAGCCGATTGCTTCATCACGAGGGTATGAATTCATCTCTTGACGAGAGCGTTTTGTTGGGAAGCGAGGCTGTCAGATATGTAGACAGGTTCTTTGATGCGCTGAATCTTCCGTATTCTTGCAAAGACAGGGCTACGCTTCGCGATCGAATTTTTGGAGTTGACGTTAAGCGGCGTAATGTCGGTGCCGGTATTGATGGCTTATATGAAACGGCTCTTAAGCTATTCGAGTGGCGCAAAGAAAAGAATGGAATTCTTGCGCTTGAGGAGCCGGAGTCTCATGTCAACGAGAGGCAACTGTCTCCACTTACGATGTTCTTATTGAGTGAGGTCTTGGCGGAACAAGAAAGGCAGTGTGTTGTTGAGTGCCATAGCGAGTTGATGATTCTTAAGGTGATGCAGGTGGTGCGTGACGGGCGAATTGGTGTTACGCCAGATGACATTCAAATACTTTATGTGACGAAAATGAAGAGTGGCACGGAAGTTCGGGAATGTCCGCTCGACTCAAATGGATCGGTTCAATTTTGGCCTGATGAAAATGGTTTCTTCGGAGAGCGTGATCGAATTCTTTTTGAGGATTAACAATGATAGTTGATTATCTAGTTGATTACGCTTATCTTGCAAATCGTCTCAAAGAGGATGATACGGGAAGTTTCATTGGCTATGTGCGCGAGCTGTGCAATTTGGTTGATTTTGACAATGCGCGGCTTCTTGTGGATATAAACCTTAAATGCCTTGATCCGCTGCGATATTTGGGAGAACAATTGGCGCAAGCAAGCGAGTTCATTGGAAAACAAAAGAGTAGCGTGGTTAATTGGTTTCTTACCCCGCAACAAACGGCGCATAAATTTCGGAAAATACATATAGATGCAAATAAAGAGTTAAATGATTGTCTGGTCAATTGTGATATTGTCAGTCCGCCTAAATATATTATTTCAGATAAAAAGTGGAGAGAGGATAATTCTTGCTCTACATTAGAGAAATATTTCATGTCAAAGGATAAGGAGAAATACAGGTTGCGTCGTTCAAATAGGAGAACATATGGTGTCAATGATGATTTTAAAGATTTAACGGCTGACATGGAAATGTTTTCTTGTTCGGACACGGATTTTTTTATCATCGATAGATATTTATTGAAGGATGATAAAAAAGTCCAACAGAACTGCGAAACATTGGTTCGTTGGATAGGATTGTTGTCAAACAGCGCAAATCGTAAGTGCCAGTTCAAGGTATTGACGTGTTGCGATGCAGAACAAAAAAATGTTGTATGCCATTTAAAGTCTGCCAAAACAAAAATCTTCCCGAACGGGGATGAACAACGCATAGAAATTCAAGTAATTCAGTACACGCCGACAAGTGATCCATATTTCCACGATAGATTCATTTGCACTCCAACACGGGTAATAGCAATAGGAAAGGGGTTGGATGTATTTAACGAGAATGGGAAAACACAGTGCTTTAATGTATATTACTGTGGTCCACGCGAAGGTGATTCTGTCGTCCAACAGAATGAAAAGCGAAGGTACAATGAGGTTTGGAAGATTACCATCTGATGCCGAGGAGGTGATTTCATGACTGACTTGACGAAGATGGACGTTGATTCCGCGATCGCCACATATTCCGACAAGAACAACAGCGCGGCTCGAACCGAATGGTTGAACATTGTCTCAACCGACATTCAGGGGGCGATTCAGCGCTGCTTTCGTCTGCGCAAGCAGGGGAATGGGGCGGCGGTGGCCTCCTATTATCTTGCGAAGATGCTGTTCAACGTCAATCCGGAAAAAACGCTCAATGTCTTTGGATGGTGTGCGTTGAGCGCCGTGAAGGCCTTGCGGGCGGAGGCGTTTGAAAAAAAGAAGTCGTATCATGAACGGATCGTCGGCATTGTCAAAGAACTTTCCATGTTGAAGATAGATGGAAAGTCTGAATACGATAGGATTCTGATTGAACAGATCCGCCATTACAAGATGGAATATCTGGCGACCGAAGACCATTTGGCGGAGGCGTTCAACGAACAACGGGCAATCTATCTTGCAAATCCAAATGACGTAGACAATTTGCGTGCGCTTGGCTGGACGCTCCATGACTGTCTGCGGCAGTCGATGGAGACGTTGAAGAATCGCAAGCTGGTGCAATTCTTTTTGAGCGAACTGCTGTGCCTGAAGTATCCGGATGAGTTGAAGGCACGGGATGAAAAACTCGTCAACTGCCGAGAGTCCGACATCCGCAAGGCCAAGGATTTTCTTGACGGGGCAGGTGAAGTCCGTGCGCTGATGAAAGGAGGCAATCTGGACGCGGCGTTGGGGCTTGCGATCAAGCTTGTCGAAAACGAACCGCAGAACACATCTGCACATCTTGCTTTGGGTGAAATCTATGATGGATTGAAACAGTATCGCAAAGCCCTGAAGGAGTATTTGCTGGCGCTCAAGCTGGATGCCGCCGATGCGAAAGCGCAGTTGGGTGCGACATGGGCGTTTGTCCGTTATGTCTCGACCGCGTTGAAGGAGGGATGGGCGCCCACGGCGCAGGACTTCTTGCCGGATGTGTTCGGACAAGGGCAGTCGACAGGAGCCCAAGTCGGAAGAGACGTCATGAGGCTCTGCCTTGTTGAAAAGTTGACGGAACTTCCCAAACCTTCTCTCGCGTATTCGCAAGTACTGCGCGTCTATACCAAGATCGCCAAGTCGCTCGGGAAGGGCATGCCTCGCAGTTTTGCCCAAAAGTATCTTGAGGTTGTTGGGGCATGGGGACTGGAGAATCTTTCCGACGAGGATTGGAAGCCGTTCGTTCCGAAGGACAAGCCAACCGAAAAGTACCCATCTCTTGCAGAGGGTGTCGTGTCGGCGCTCTATAGGTGTGGATGCGTGAAGGATGATGTTGGGTGCGCGTTGGTTTTGCGTTTCCCTTGGGCGGTTGATTTTGTCGGCGAGGCCGTCGGCCGTTCCCCTGAACAGCAGTGGTTTCCGTACTACTGTGGCAAACTTCTTGTCGAACAGGGAAAAGGCGAAGAGGCTCGCAGGTACGTCATTGAAACGGCGCGACACAAGATGTCGGAATTCTGGGTTTGGCAGATATTGGCGGAAACGTACCTGCAGGATGTCGAGTGGCGTCTGGCCTGTCTCTGTCGTGCGATGTTGTGTCCCGTGAAGGACGAGTCGTTTATTGTGGCGGTACACAAGATGCTCGCCGAGTGTTTTCTGGCGAAAGGCATGATGCCCGAGGCAGCCTTTGAATACGGCAAGGTGGATGCAATTCGCAAAAGCAAGGGCTGGCGAGTCGTTCCGCGTGTCCACGAGATCGATGGCGTGGCGCCGGCGAAGGACAACGCGTCGCTCTACAAAAAGCTGGGCGAGAAGGCAGACGCGGTCGTCCTTGAGAACGTGCCGAGCGTTGCCGCCGTCGTGACGGCGCGATATGTCGACAGGGAGACAAAGGCGGACATTGTCAGAATTTGGTGGCAGGACGGTTCGGCCAAGCGGGAGGTTCGCGTGAAAGCGAAACCGTTTGCCGCCTTGAAAAAGGCGAAGCCTGGTACACCGCTTGTGGTTTGGGTGAATGCGGACAATGGGAAGAGAGCGGTTCTGAAGGTCGAGAGACGCAAGGGCGCGGACGACTGGGATGTCTATCCGAAACAGGCGGGCGTCCTTTCGGCGCATGACGAACGACATGGGAAGTCGTATTTCGTACTTGGCGATGCCGGTGAGACTTGTTTTGGCGACTGGGCCGTCCATCCCGCGTTGAAAACCCTGGATCCGGGAACGGTCTGCGAATTGGCGGTTTCCATCCGCGAAGGAAAGGCGTTTGCCGTATTGGCCTATTCGGTTCTGACGGACGGGGAACTGCCCTCGTTCGCACGGGATTTCACCGGAACGTTTCGACTTCCGGAGGGCAGACGGTTTGGCTTTGTCGATGGGAACGTCTTCGTGCCCGACCCCCTTGTGGGGAAGATTGAAAATGGGGCGTGTGTGCGCGGAGTTGCCGTTCGCTCGTTCGACCGTGTGAAGAACAGGGCGAGTTGGAAGGCCGTGACACTTGAGGAGACAAAATGATTTTGGAGGAGGGTGTGCGTCGTGACGGTTCAAGTCCGTGTTTTGAGCAAGGGTAAAAGGCGAATGCTCCTTGTGGTGAAAAGCCCTGACAAAGGGCAGTTCAGACGTGTTTAAATGCCACGACGCGCACCTCCTCTTCTTCTTCGTACTGAAATGGATAGGTTTGAGAGATATTTCGCGTTCAATGCCATCGTGAAGACGTTGGCGACGCTGCGCGTCAGCGTTGCCGCCAAGCGCCATGTTCACCAGATGTACTGGAGCCGGCTTCAGGGATTGAAGTCCCCCAAAGACCGGTACCCGTGCGATGAACTGTCGGCACTTCTTCCGCCGCGTCGTCTGTGGCGGCGAGGGAAGAAGGAGATGCGGGCGGGGAAGTCCACGGACACAATCTCGTCCGAGTCGATTGTGCGCGTTGTGTGTGGAATGCAAAAGGCTGGGTGTTTGCCGGAGACATGGGGTAAACAATTGCTGGACTTCTGTGATTCGGCGCGCAAAAGGGTGCTTCGGGGTGATGTGGTGTTCTGTCCGCCCAGGATTGCCCTGATTCGAAAGAATGTCGGGCGCGTGAAGACAATGGAGCAGGAGTCTCGCAAAGAGGCGTACCGCTGTCTGTCGAGTTTTGAGAATCTTGCAGACCGTGTTCTTATCGGTCGGACGTCTACCTATCTGCGAGACGTGTTTGACCCTCTTTTTTCTCGGCACAGCTATGCCTTTCGACGCAATGGTCGAGAGTTCTCGTTGCATAAAGCGATTGAGGATCTTGTCGCGTTCAGGAAGCGCTTTGTTGGCAAGACGTTGTATGTTGCCGACTGCGACATTCAGAAGTTTTTTGATGTCATCAATCATGACGTGATTCTCAACGCCTACGATTTGCTTGTAATGCGTCTTGATGAGAACAAAAGGCCCGATGAACGTGCACGGCGGATTCTGAAGGCTTATTTGGATGTCTATTCATTTCCGCGCAATCTGGAAGCGAGCGAAGACCCAGAGGTTGTCGCCAAGAGAGTTTGCGTCGAACGTGTGAAGGAGACGGCGATTCGTAAATTCTATCCGGTAGAGAATCTTTCGGAATTGTCGCTCGGCATTCCGCAAGGCGGCGCGCTTTCGCCCGTGTTGGCGAATGTCGTCATGGATGCCGTCGATCGAGCCGTGTCGCCCGAAACGGACACGGACTTGTTCTACGCGCGATTTTGCGACGACATCATTATCATTCATCCTGACGCGCGTAAATGCGAAGAAGCGTTGAACCGCTATCTGAAAGCTGTTGAGGAACTGAAGTTGCCCATACATGCTTTTGCGAAGGATGTGGCGGGGAGGGCCGCCTATTTCACCGCAAAGTCTAAAAAGCCGACTCCGTGGCGAGCACCGTCCGATGACGTGCCATCGACCAAATGGGTCAACTTCCTTGGACACCAGATTCGGTACGACGGGGCTGTTCGCATCCGCAAAGAGACGGTTAAGAAGCATTGCGAAAAGTTGAAGCGGGAGAAGGTGCTGCTGGCGCATAATCTGAAAGCGGCGCATGGACGATATCGCAAGGCCTATTCATGGCACGACTTGTACAAGCGGTTTCAAATGCGCATGGTGGCACTTGGCGTCGGGCGGGCTGATATGCCGGTTGCCTCGGCTTCGGCACGAAGTTGGCTGTCAGTCTTCTTCCCCCGTCTGGAGAAGGATGGGCCAGTTTTGCCTCAGTTGAAGAGACTGGACCGCTTACGGCAGAATGTCTTTCGTTCGGTGAAAAGGACGTTGCAGAACACGGGGCATTCGAGAGATGTTGCGGACAAAGCCAGTGGGCAAGAAGCACCACGGCACGACGAAGCGGAAAAGAAAACGCGATATTTTGGCGCACCGTTTAGCTACTTCGGTTCAATGAAGGGGTATCGGCGACCGAAGTTTGGCGATGCCCATGATGAGCGTACAAATAAACGAAACGCAGACATTTATTGAGTGGAACTGCTAGGGAAAATGTCTTAAGGTCTGGCGAGTTGAGCGATAATTTGTACTATTAATTCAAAGCGAGAGAAGTGGCGTATGCTTACGAGTGAGGATGTGATGTCCGTCTATGAGAGCCTTGCCGTCGGGTCGGGACTCAAGGGCGGCGAACTTATAATGTTTGTTCAAGATGCTGTCGCTGACGCGGTTGAGCAACTGAAAGCTGAATCAGAGGGTTCATACGTCAACCCCGATTACCGTATCGCAGAACTTGAGCGTAAACTCAAATTCGCCATGTCCGTCTACGAGACTCTTGTACTTGCATGGGATGTACTTGCACGGGACACGGGACTTAAGGGCGACGAACTTAAAAGATATGTTCAAGATGCTGTCGCTGATGCGGTTGAGCGGCAGAAAACTGAAACCGATGGTGCATACGTCAATCTCCATGAGCGCATCGCGGAACTTGAGTGGGAACTCGAATATAAACGAAATGATCGGCGCGTGCAGGACACGATGGCCGTGTACGAGGCCTTGGCGAGCGAGTCGGGGCTTAGGGGTGACGAGCTTAAGGCTTTCGTCCGGAGTGCCGTCGAAGCTGCCCTCGAACAGCAGAAGGCCGAGTCCGACGGCACGTACGTGAACCCCAACGAACGCATCGCGGCGCTCGAGGGGGAAGTCACGAGAGCGAGAGACGCTCTTGATGCCGCGAGGAAGGAACTCTCCGGTGTCAGGCGCGAGGTCACGGAGCTGAAGAGGGCCGCGACCGAGTCCGCGCGGGAGATCGCCGAGGCGAACCGTCGCATCAAGGAACTCCGCGAACAGGCCGACACTCCAGAAGTCCGCGAAGAGATCGCGAAGGAGGAAGCTGCCGTCGCCGCCGCTTCCCAGAGACGCGCCGAGGAACTCGCCGCCATGGAGGAGAAGGAGACGCACGCGGCGGTCAAGGCGCAGGAGAAGGTCGACGAGGCGAGCGCCAACCTGCGGCAGGTGATCGACCAGCCCGCTTCGGAAGCCACGGACAACAACGCATCTCAGGAGGAGAGGAACTCCCAAGACATTTCTTCCGAGGCTCTTGACGACGGCAGTGACCTTGACTTCGCCGTCGATTCGGGCGAGGCTTCCCCTCTGCCCGATCTGACCCCGGAGTTCGCGGACAGCGGGACGACCACGCCGCCCGTGGGGCTGACGGACGGAGACCTGTACGTCGGCTCGAACCTCACGTGGGGCCAGGGCAAGACCGCGCTCGTCGTCGCCGTGAACGCCATGCTTTCCGCGGGCGACGCGGTGACCGAGGAATCCTTCGTGCGCGCGGTGAAGAAGATGTTCCCCGCGCTCCCTGCGGCGGACGTCGCGCTCGTCAAGAGCGTCTACTCGGACGCCGTGCAGAACATGGGGAACCTCGGATGGAGCGACCTCGTCAAGCGCGGGCCCGGATTCACCTACGAGGAAGACGACAAGGACGACAACGAGGGCGTCGACACGGCTTCCGGTGACCGCGCGTTCGACCGCAACGCCGCGCGCGAACTGACGAGCAAGGACCTCAAGAACTTCCTTTCCCTCGCGCGGTACGCCTCGACGAACACGGGCGCGAACCTGCAGGGGTTCCTCGTCGCCGTCCGCGAGCTCGTCGCGCGTCAGGTCGAGACCGACCCGACGGACGAGTCCTCGGCCTTCCTCAACGACATCGTCAACCCCCGCGCCCGCACGGAGTACATGGGCGTGGCCCTCACGACCTACAACCAGCGCGAGGCCGTGTTCCACCATGTCCTCGACGAGGCTGACACGAAGAACCTGTTCCCCGGATACATCAAGGGCCAGTGGAAGCACGGCAACGTCGGCGCGTTCCTGCTCTCGTACCTGTCCGTGATGAACAAGAACGACCGCGCGCGGTTCTCCCAGCTCATCGCGAACGCCGCGTCGTGCGACCCTGCGCACTACCGTCGCGAGAAGGACAAGGGCACGGGCCGTGACCTCGACACGGGTACGATCGAGAACGTCGGGAACTTCGGCAAGCGCACGAACCTCGCGGCAGTCGCGGGCTCGCTCGCGGGCGTCGTCAACAAGAGCCGCACCGAGGTGCAGACCATCGTCGAGCGGCTCATGGAGGACACCGAGCGTCGTGACCCGAAGTACGTGGCTCGCGGGGAGCCTAGCGTGTTCTCCGACAAGCTCCTCGAAATCCAGATCGAAGACCCAGCGACCGGCGAGTTCATCCAAAACGTCGACGTCAACAACTGCCTCAGTGTCATCCGCCACAACAGGACGATCATCGCGGACAAGATCGCCGAGGTGCTCGGCGAACCGGAGAACCCGATCTGCAACGTCCTCCGTTCCGAAACGCTCATGAGATATCTTGAGCGCATCGCGAAGGGGATGACCGACGGGGGTCGCGCAGTCGACAAGTCGTTCATCATCGAACTTGCCGGCGCGATGTCGTATCAGGCTACCTATGTCGGCGAGTCGAAGACCTACGAGGCGCGCGTCGGGATCATCATGCAGATCGTCGAGGCGCTTTCCCTCGTCGCCTACACGGGGACGCGGCGCGCGATTACGGCGGAGGAGCTTGAGACCGCCGCGCTTGCCGTATTCACGGCGGGTAGCTCGCAGCGGGCTCTCGCGTCCAGCCGCGAGAAATCCACGCGCTTCCAGGGCCCGCTCCTGACGCTCTTCAACTACTATGTCGAGTCCTTGCCGCACACGGTGATGAACAAGGAGATCGACCGCGTGCGCCCTGGCGACCCCGGCTCCATCGCCATCACGTCGCGCGGAGTCATTCCGATTCTCGCGCGGTGGATGGACGACCCGGCGGGCTTCCGCTACATGGCGGAGACCTACTTCAAGGACGAGGTCGGGAACGCGGTCAACGAGGCCTTGGCCGTCCACGACCGACGCTCGCAGGAGACCCGTGGGCGTGGGCTTACGGACGAAGAGAAAGAGCGGCTCGGAGACATTGAGAGGGAGCGTGTCCTCGGACGCTGTCGTCAGGAGATGGTCTGGCCGGACGGGACGCGCATCCTCGCGAAGAACATCACGGAGGGCTTTGACGCGGAGGAGGTCTACGACGCCTGTCGTCGTGCATCTCTCCAGATGAAGGGCGAGGGCGACACGTTCTTCGTCCCTGTCTACGCGGGCGACCACTCCTCCGCCGTTCTCCTGCAGTGCCCGTACAGGCTCTCGAACAAGAAGTCGAAGGAGGACTTGGAGAAGACCTTCGGTTCCAAGGTCACGCAGGGCGCGCGCGACAAGGCGTTGGCGGAGTTGGGCGGAGTCAAGAAAGCCCTCAAGCAGGCCACTGACGCACTCGGAAAGGCGCTTGTCGCGAAGAACCGCGCAAACGAGGCCTTGGAAAACCTGCTCGTCAGCGGGGACTCGAACGACGCCGAGAAGCGCGACGCGCTTGCCCTCAAGGCGAGCGAAGCAGATGAGGCCGTCAAGGCCGCGCTCGCCGTGCAGAACGAGGCGAAGGCCGCATACGCCAATGCGGCGGTCGCGTTCCGCGAGAAGTTCGCGCAGACCTACGACGAGACGGCGAACTGGATCAGCGAGTCGATCGGGCTTGGGCTCCTCGGCGACGACACCAAGCGCAGCGCGGTCTCGTCTCTTGAGCAGGCGGGCCTTTCGATGATCGGCCTTGACGTCATCGACGTCCCCGCGAACGAGGAGACGGGGGAGCCCGCCCACAAGGAAGTCAAGTTCGGGCACTGCTACCAGCACGTCTTCTTCAACTTCAACTCGCGCAAGGCCGCCCGCGAAGGCAACGCCGACGCGCGCGGCAACGAGGAGCTCAAGGGCTCGACTCTCCTCGTCGGCTACGGCGCAGAGCGTCAGCGCCAGTGCGCGAAGACCAAGGGCACCGGGACGCTCAAGTGCCACCTCATCTCGACGGCCGGCCGTTCGCTCACGTTCCTCAAGTCCCTCTGCGTGTCCCCGTTCTCCGAGAAGACCGGCACGTTCGTCAAGGGCGACTGCAAGGGCGTGATGACCGAACACATGATGAAGGGCCTCGTCCCGTCGCGCGACACGGCTTGCGGAACGGACGCGGACTCCTACAAGATCGGCGACCTCATCTCCAAGTGGCTGCAGGTTCGCTGGACGAAGCAGTCCGTCAAGGACAACAAGGTCGTCGCGGAGACCAAGGAAGCCACGATTCTCGACTTCCTCGTCGACGCGCTCGACGAACGCTACCACCTGAGCGAAGGTGGCAAGCTCCCTGACAACCTCGACCTCGACGCGGAGTTCGCGGGGACGTTCGAGTTCGTCGAACTCGTGCACCGCGAAGGCCGCGAGGCACCGACCACGTTCTCCGAAGTCCTCCCGGGCCTCAAGGCCGTCATGGTCGAGGGCATGGACGGTCCGACGCTCGACTTCGTCTACCTCGAAGACGGCCTTACGTCCTACAACGTCGCGAACGTGTCGCACACGTCTTCGCCGACGACGGGGCGGATGGCGCGCAACTACGAGACGGACGCGATGACGATGGCCGCTGCGCAGCTCCGCGACCCGAACCTCGCGAACTACGACGCGCAGCTCGAGGTCTTCTCGATCCTCGCGGACTGGGGCGCGCTTGCCTCGACGGTCTTCGGGTCGAAGGAGGCGATCGGGTCTCTCATCCGCACGTCGAGCGGGCTCCGCGACCTCTCGGTTCGCGGAGAGTCCCCCGATGGCATGGCGATGATGGAGGAGCTTTTCCGCACGGCGTGGGCGCGCAAGCGCCAGCACCTCAACATCCCCGTGTACGGCGTTGACGCGCCGCTCATCTCGGCGGGCGCGGGCGCTTCCCTCGTCAAGGACAAGGACGGGAACATCCTCTACGACGAGCATGGCCGTCCGCGCATCTCGATGCTTTCGGACTCGAAGATGCTCCGCGACCTCAACTACGGCTCCGTGGTCTACACGGACAAGGAGAAGAAGTTCTACAAGGTCAGCCGCCGCCTCGGCCTCTGCGCCATCAATACGAGCGACTCGACCTTCCGCTACGGCTGGTGGCTCGACTCGGAGAAGTTCGACAAGCTCTTCCTCGAAGGCAACTCGAACCCGACGAACGAGGACCGCGCGCTCGCCATCGAAAAGGCGTTCGTCGACATCCATGAAGCCGAGCAGAAGAAGGGCTCTGCGGAGGTCGAGATGCGCGCGAAGCTCATGTCCGCGTTCGTCGACCATCACGGGCAGTCCATGGATGCGATCCCTCGGTACATCCGCAACACGACTTTCGACGACCTGTTCATCGCCGACCCCTCGGAGCGGGGCAAGCGGATGTTCGACCGTTCCGCCGTGCAGTGGGCCGACCAAGACCTCGTCCACAACGACGGCACGGGCAAGTCGCACATCTTCCTCGGCGGAACGATGACGTGGCTCCCGCGCACCCCGTCGTACAACGGCACGAACTGGGCGCAGGTCGTCCGCGCGAGCATCCCCGTGACAGAGCGGAAGAAGGAATTCAAGACCGCGAAGGGGACGGTCGTCAAGTACATCGCGGGCTATGACGCGATGGTCTCCCCCGACCCGCTCACGAACGAGATCCTCGGCAGTGACCACGACGGCGACAAGGCGAAGATTGCGTTCCTCCAGGCGACTGGCAACACGGGCCTCTGCAATTTCGACAAGTTCGACTCCGTCTTCGGCGACGCACAGGGCAAGGACCTCGAGGGCATCTGCGAAGACCTCGTGTACAACGGCAAGGCGCGCCAGGACTACTTCAAGCTCCTCCGCGAGAAGGGCTACGTGCAGGAGAAGGTCGACCCGGAATCCGGGGAGACCGTGCTGGGCCTTTCCGACGCGCTGTCCCAGACAACGAGCAACCGCTTCGTTCGCGCGATCATGGACATGGCGCGGAATCTCCCGTGCCCCGAAGCGACGACGAAGCGCGTCTCGTTCCTCGGAGGCGTCGCGTCCCAGGCGATGGAGGCGTTTCCGGGGTCCGAGGGCAAGAAGAACGAGCTCCTCGGAAAGGACTTCAAGAACCCGACTTCGAAGAAGGTTATCCCGAAAGGCCGTCGTCTTTCCGAAGCCGCGCTCGCCGCACGGGTGACGGCGTACGCGAACGACGCGAACGACGCCCGTGCGCGCGCCGTGTCGCTGGCCAAGTCCCTCCACTTCGCGTGGGCGTCGGGGTACTACTGCGCAGGTGACCGTGACCTCTTCCACAACCTCACCCCGACCGAGTGGTACCAGTTCATCCACCTCGTTGACGGGCTTTCGAACGTGACGTCTGACGACAGCAAGAGCCAGATCTGCGCCCGCTTCGGGTGGACGAAGGGAATGCTCAACGCGTTCGTGACGGACTTCCTCCTCGGCTATGACAAGAAGACGGGCGAGTACGCGAAGAAGCTCCCGACCACAAAGCAGGAGGCGGACAGGATCATCGACGAGTACGTCACGAACGTCAACAGCTTCGGCTCGCGGTACTACATGATGCAGACCTCCGCGACGGCGGACAAGCTCGGCTTCAAGAACGCGATCCGCGAGACCCTCCTCGGCAAGGCGAGGGGCAGCTGGGCGGACTTCTTCGGGATTGAGGCAGACTTCGACGTCGGCTTTGGCCCGATTCTTTATAAGACCACCAAAATCAACTCGGCGTTCCCCGCTCCCGCAGAGGGCGAGCGTGTTGAGCAGTTCCTCGTTCGTGCCATGTACCAAGCGACAAAGGATGGCGAGTTTTGCAAAAAGTACGGACTTGTAAACCCCGACACCGTCCTGAAGTACCTCGCATACGGGACGAAGGAGGGGCAGAACCCGAACGGAACGACCCCCGGATACCTTGTCTACCTTCTCAAGGAGTGTGTGCGTATCGCGACGGAAAAGGGCTTGGCGAACGTCGATCCCGCTGACCCGCAGCAGGTCATCAATGCCATCAAAGGCACGACGAAGATCAACTCGCGCGGACTACTGAACGACGAGAAAAAGAAGAAAGAGATCTTCGATCTCATCGGACAGTTCATCAAGTTCCAGAAGACAAGCATTCTTCTGGAACAGGCGCGCGAGTTCAGCGGGGCCTTCAACTATGTCGCGGCAGACCCTGGATTCCCGTGGGCCTCACAGGTCTACCGTCGCATCCTCGAACACGGTAGCCGACTGATTGGCAATGTGAGCAATGATAAGAACCTTCGCAACGCGGGTCTCTTCGTAGGGTCGGATGGCAACACGCGGCTTGACTTCCTCGACTTCTTCAAGAAGATGCACGCCGTCACGCGCATGGCCTACGAGACCGAGTACGGTCTTGCGCCAATCGGCCGGATTGTGCAGGATGCGGCAGACACGATGCCGACCGCCCGCAACGATTTTCAAGGAGACTATGGCGAAAATCGGAATAGGCTCTTCACGCTCGCCGCCGACCACAAGGGCAACGAGAACCTCGCCCGTGCGGCAATCGGCGCGCTCGCCCTCGACCCTGTCGGCGACTTCGAGACGGGTCGCAACGTCGACGACTTCCACGCCAAGATCGCGGGGCAGACTAGCCCGTTCGTCATCGCGGCGTTCCAGACGGTCGGTGACCGTACGCCGCTTGAGAACGCGGCATGGCTCTCGAAGCTCGCCGAGGCAGACCGCCTCGCGGACGACTCCGACGCGCCGCATGACGTGAGCAGCGACGTCTTCCACGTCCGCCGCGCCATCGAGACGCTGTTCGAGGTCGCGCGGATGCTGTGCACGACCTCTACCGAGCACTACGGCAAGCGCGTCGAGGCAAACCCGGCGTTCGGGTATTTCTTCATGCGCAAGGACACCAAGTATGCCGCGCCTACCTCGGACGGCCTTACGTACTTCGAGGGCGCGTCGAAGAAGCGCAAGGGCTACGGGCACGCGGGTGACAACCTCTACAGCATCCAGTCCTCCTTCGCGGGCGGGACGGAAGTCCTCGTCAACTACGCGAACGAACTCGTCAAGAAAATCCGCGAGGGCAAGTCCTTCGCGGGTGAACGCCACCTCTCCAACAGCCTCGTGCGAGGCGAGGGAACTCGGTGGGTCGAGGCCAAGGACTCGACAATCGCGAAGTCGTTCGACCTCACCGTCGACAACCTCAAGGCCCTCCTCGCGGAATGCGCGGGGCTGAGGCCGACAGGCGACGCGAAGGAAGACAAGAAGGCGGTCGATGGCCTCAAGCTCACCCAGACGCAGGAGTCGAAGGTGTGGGCGCGCGACATCCGCGCGCGATCAAGATCGTCGAGAAGTTCGAGACCGTCTCGATGAAGACGCTCTTCGACGAGCTCCTCCCGTTCTACATCGCGATGACGACGCGCACGGTCGGCGCTCCGTCCGTGCAGGGCGCGTCGCTCCTCAACCTCTACCGCGACGTCTACGCGAAGTGGTCTGACCGCCAGGCGAAGAACCGGCGCACCGACCCCGACCTCTACGACTACTCCATCGCGACGAACTTCGCTCCGACCGTCAAGAGCGGCTGGAAGCTGAAGCGCAAGGACAAGGCGCAGGTTCTCGTCGAGGCGGAGGGCTTCATCCCGCTGACGGACGAAGTCCCTGACGGGAGGTTCCTTGGATTCATCGACATGCGTGACCCCGTTGCATATTGGCGTTGCGCGGTCGTTAATCTCATAAACAAACGTCGGAGGGCTGAGGCCTATGCGGAGACCGAGCGGCGCAAGAAAGAGGCGGAGCGGCGGACGGAAGAACTCCGCAAGACCGACCCGAACGCATCTTCCGTCTGGTACCTCGCCGCCAAGTTCATTCCGATTCCAAAGGTCGGACAGTACAGCAAGTATGTTATTCCGCGCGCAAACCCTGACGGACGCTACATCACGGACATCTTCGCGGGGGACGGCCTTCTACCGCGCATTGCCGAATATTTTCTCCATCCTGTGACCGACATGGCCCGGCCAGAGACCTTCGGCACGCGGCTTGCGCAGCAGCTCAAGAAGGGCCCTGCCATCGCGGAGCCGGGGATAGACGAGAAGGACGTCGACCCCGAAGCGCGCAAGATCGCCTATGCGATGCGTGCGCTCGTCGGCTCGTGGGCGGACGTGAAGTTCACGGGCAAGACGACCTTCACCATCAAGGGCAACCTTCGCGGCAACGTCTTCGCCGAGTCCGGCAACGCGGCACGCGCGGTCATCACGGTCAACGTGAAAGACCACATCTCCAGTAAAGAGAAGGTCGTCTCCCTCGCGAGTTCGCCGGCCTATGCCGCGTCGTTCATCGCGGCAAAGGGTAAGGCTCTCGGCATCGAGACCGTCGAGGACTTCATGCGCCTCCCGGTCGAGGCCCGCTGTGCGTTCGTCCGCAAGTACAGCGTCGGCGCGGCGACGCTCAACAAGCCCGCGTGGACGCGTGACAAGAACGGCATGGCCGTTCTCTGCGGCGCGATCGACCTCGGCGGGACCAAGGCCGACACGCGCGTCTACCACGAGTACTTCCACGCGATGGTCGGGATGTTCCGCCAGCTCGGAATGTTCTCGGAGGCTGACGTCGAGGCGATGCAGAAGGCCTTCGGAAAGCCCGCGCAGGGGACGGACATGCTCTTCGACGAGGAGAAGGCCGCAGAGGACTTCCGCAAGTTCGTCGAGGGGCAGACCCTCACGCGCTCCGGCGTGCGCTCGATCTTCTCCCGCCTCTTCAGGTTCATCCGGGCGATCTACGCGATCATCTCGAACGGCTTCCGCTACTCGAAGATGAGCGACGAGAACGTGGCGAACACGCTCTTCTCGCTCGTCATCGGCGGCGTCGCCGCGCGGTCGGACGACGCGATCGAGTCCATCGGTGCGAACGTCGCGGTGGCGACAGACATCGCAGATCGCCTCGGCGGAAGCGTCAAGAACTCGGCGCTCGTCTATGACGCGGTGGCGAACGACTTCCGCCATGCGACGGACGCCGACCTCGCGGTGATCAAGGCGGACGACGCGAAGAAGCTCCCCCTGAGCAGGCGGAAAGTCCGCTACGCCACGTCACGCGAGGCCCAGAGCTACGCGGACATCGCGCTGGACACGGCGCTTCGCGGGTCGCTCGACGAGCGCGAGTACCTTGGGGAGCTTGCCGTCGAAGACGAGTTTGACGTGGACAGCATGGCCAAGGTCGCCGAGGCGAAGGCGAAGGCCTACGAACTCGTCGAGCTCCTCAAGCGCGACGACGTCACGGAAGACCGCATCGCGTCGGTGGTCGAGGACATCCTCGGAACGCGCAGGGAACTCCCGACGGACAGCAGGGTCTACTACGAGAACACGGCGGAGTACCTTGCCGACATCCCGGAGAACCGCGTCGAGCAGCTGCGCTTCGCCGTCGCGCTCGGCAATTGACCTAAATGACTAACGAAACATTTATTAGGAGTAATCTCATGAAAGTAAAACAACTCGTTCTATTCCTAGCCCTGGGTGGCGGGTCTGCGTATGCGGGCGCGCTGGACAATCCGCGAATTGTCTTCGACCACTTCCCAAACGTCAACGTCGATGCGCATGTCGCGAGGATTGCCAAGTGGCATTTCGCGGACATTCGGGACGGAGCAATCCCGACGAATGCGGCCGCACTGAAGAAGGCGAAACGTCTGCCGACGATCGACTGGTCGCGTGCCGACGCCCCGCAGATTGCCGCGTGGTTCCGGAAAGCCCTCCACGCTTGGGTGATCGGCGGGACGGCGGAAAAGGAATGGCGCGCCTCGAATGCAGTCGATCTCTACAGGAGTTCGTGGTTTAGAACAGACGCTTTTTGGACATCCGAGCACTTGGGAGAGCGTTCAGGTGAGATGAATCCGCTTTTGGTCGGTCTTTTTCGCCTTGCGGATGGTCTGGATGACGCGGCCAGCCGAGAGGCGCGCGAGCAGGTCATCCGACAGATTTGTGCGGCGGATGCCTGCGCACGAGACCTCATTGTCGGAATCGGCCTGGTGAATCGAGACCTGCCAATTGTCAAGAAGGTGGCGATGGAACTGGCGCCGAAAAGCGAGGTGAACTGGCCCGTCTACGCCTTGCGCATTCCTTTGGAGGAGGCGCGCACGCTTTTGGGCGGGCGGCGCGAATATGCGCGGCTGCTCTCGAACCTTGAGATTCGCGCAATGACGCCAGGCCCCGCGCGCAGAGAGGCCGTCCGCCGACATCTGGCGACATTCTCCGACTACACGGAGGCGGAAATGCCGCAGACGTCCGTCGCCCTGAACACGTTCGCGGAACTGGCCGCCATCGCAGGCGGCGACCTCGTGAGCGCGGGTCGCCCCAAAGAGGCTCTTGCCCTGTGGCTGGAACGGGGCGGGTGTCCGGAAGACGTCGCGTTGATCGCGGAGCAGATTCTTTCTTTAGAGGAACTGCGCGAAATGATCGAGCGGCATCCGTGGAAGCCGACACGACACCCATGGACGCTGTCCTGTGTGGAACGTCCGCCGTTCGAGCGGGTCTGGGCCGTCCATTGCTCGCGGACGCTGGCGACAAAGGGACGTGTCCTCCTCGTGAATACGGCAGAAGAGATGTGCGCCTATATTCGGACGATTTACGCCAAGCGCCTGATGCGCGCGGGACGCTGTCGCGAAGCCATTCCCTATTTTCATCGCGGCGAAGATTATGTGCGGGCCGTGCGCTACGCGCAGCTGGCGGCGCGTCTGGAGGCGGTCAACGCCGAGAATCCGCAAGCGTCTGACGTGTACTGTGGACTGACGTTGGGAGCTTTCCTGCGTCAGAATGCGGACATCTTGTTCGGGACGGAACTTGAGCCGGACAACATGATCTGCAACGGGATGTATCCCTGCGTTTGGGCGACGAACAATCCGGTCGTTGCGACGATACGGAAGATAACCGAGACGAATCGCTTCCACTATCGCTGGCGCACGGCCGAAGTCTATCGTCGGACGGCGGAATTGGCGGAAAAGGCTCGTGGGCTTTCGGATGCGCAACGGATCTGGGGGTTTTGCCATGCATTTCGCGGACGGTTGCTGCGCTACGGCGAACCGAAGCTGGCCTATGACCATTTGGAGGCCGTTCGGTGTCGATTGCCGGAATTGTGTCAAAGGTTCTATCGTGATCCGGTGGTTGTCGGCGCGCCTTACGACGGCTGGCTCCTAAAGGATAACTGGCTGGCGGACGATCCGTTGTCGGCGTTTCCTGACATTCTGCCGTCTGTTGCGGAAGTCCCGTTGCCGCCGCATCGGGAGACGGCGGATGACCTAATGCGGGTCGGCCGCAAACTTTTTGATGAGACGTTGGCGGCGGAGTGGGAAAAGCGTGCGTACTTGTCGTATGAAGAGGCATTTTACGCTTTCTTTCGTGCCGGTCAATTGGGGTGCGCCGAAGGCTATGCGCGATGTGCGGACTTGTGTCTTGATTCGACCGGCGACGTCTCTGCGGCGGCGCTCTTTCTCAAGGCGGCGACGCGGCTTGACAGGAACTCGCCCGTGGTCAAATACCAGTTGGCGCGGCTGAAGCCCAAGCTGGGTTTGTGGTATGATGGCTATGAAGACATCAAATGCTTGGCGGAGGACTCTTGTGCGGACGCCGAAGTCTTGCAGATGGCGCGCAGGGCAATGTTGAACTTTTCGGAGAAGGGCTATCATGACATCCCGCCAAACCCTTCGCTTGTGCGGCGGTATCGACGGTTGTTGGATGGCGAATAAGTCTTCCTCCGCAGATATCCGCGCGTGCGCGAAGCGAGGGAAAATATGAGATAATATCCGCTCCAAGGCCTCATAGAGAAAGTGAAGATGAAAAAGAGTTCCATGCTTCTTGCTTTTGTTCTGGCAATGGCGAATGCGCTTTATGCTTACAGCCCAATCATTGACGGTGCATTGGCTGATGTCAGAGTCAAAGTCGTTGATGACCGAGGCGAAGCCGTGCCGGGCGCGACAATTTCCGTGACGTTTTATACCGCGCCGGAAAAGGTGGATGTCAAGCGCGGGAAAACGGATGTGGACGGATTCTTTTCGGCCAGAGGGAAGTGCATTGGGGAAGTCCACGCATGGGTTCGCAAGGACGGCTACTACGAAACAAAGATGGATCCCTCTTTTAGGGCGTTGTCTGACAAGGACGCGGAACGTCTGCGCAAATGGTCTGACGGAACTGTGGAGACGACGGCTTTTCTAAAGAAGATGCGCAATCCTGTGACGACGGCGTTTCACGCGGTGGACTATCTTTATCCCATTCCTGCGACGAACGAGGTCGTACGCCTGGATCTGGAAACGTTCAAATGGTGTCCGCCCTACGGCGACGGCAGACATGACGATCTGCATATGCTCTACGAGGTGTGGCAGGATCAAGGCAATTTGCTTTCGTTTCGCAAGAAACTGACCATTACAGCACCGAACTGTGTTGACGGGTTCTATCGGCGAAAGGTTGACGGAACAAGCGACTTTCGGTATGAATACGCGGCCGCCACAAACGAGGTGTACAGGAAAGCGATTGTGTACATTGTTGACAGGCGGGCTGGTAAGCCGGAAGTCGTGGAGCTACCGCGAGACGATGAATTCTTCACTTTCAGAGTGAGAACCGTGACCAATGAGGTCGGGGAAGTTGTGCAAGCCCATTACGGGCGCATCGGCGAACGATCGGGGCATATGTTCGGTTTGCGCATGAAAACATGGTTCAACGCCAAGGCCAACGACACGAACCTTGAGGACGCGAGGCAAAGATGAGAAAGTCCGTCGCCGGTTTTGTCGCATTCTTCACGTTGCTACGACCATTGGCAGCGGAAAAGGCTAACGTCTTTTTCATTCATGGGGCGAACGTGAGCGAACAAAACGCCCGCGTTTGGGCATCGGAAATGTTCAAGCGGCTATGGCAGGCTGGCGCGAACATGGAGTTTCTTCCGGTTGCGTGGGAGTCTGACATCGGACCTTCGTACAATTACCAGGTAAACGTTTCCAATGCCTTTGTGACGGCATCACGTCTTGCGCCGTATGTGAACAGCGTGCCGGGGCGGCGCATTGTTATCGCGCATAGCCTTGGCACGATGGTGGCTGCCGCTGCGATTCAGGATTACGGGATGCGGGTCGAGAAGCTGATCATGCTCAATTCCGCTATCCCGTCCGAGGCGTTTGTTCCTTCACTTGCCAACCTGTCTCCTGCGAACGTCCTTGTACATGATGAATGGACTGATTATACGAACGCTTGTTGGGCTTCGGAATGGCATAAGCTCTTCCCTTCTAGCGACGCACGAAGCGCATTGACATGGCGCGGCAGATTCGCGAACGTTATTCCTGTCGTAATCAATTTCTATTCGTCAGGCGATGAGATTCTGGAATTGTATGCGGATGCGCACAATCCATCGTGGTACAACGGGTTCAGTCCTTCCGGAAATTGGGGTGATCGCTATTCTTGGCACAAACAGGAAATCTGGAAAGGCCGCAAGTCATTGTTGGGGTTTATGGGGACGACAGAATGGAGTGGGTGGGGGTTCAAGAAAAACCAGCTCGGTTTCAAGATGTGGGGCGCAAATGATGCAAATGTCGCAACTGATCACTTTGTGTTTGCGACGAACACTGTCTTCAGTCCTTATCCGATTTCGCTGACCAATGCCGTTGCCACTCGTCTTGAAACGGATTTTCATCTCGCACAGGGCATCCCAGCTCTCTCTCCTCCGGCAGGGAGAATGGATCTGAATAATTATGGAATAGTATCTTTTGACATGAACACAAGTGATTACATGGCGAATATTTGGCCTCGTCCATCTGATGGGAAGTTGGGCGGGCGATTCCTTCATTCCGACATCAAGAACGTTGCCTATTACTTCGTGCATCCTGTCTTTAGAAAGATCGTTGAAGTAGGCGGGCTAAACCAATGAGGCGTGAATCACGTTGCGACCAACGTATAGATTAAGTCGTGATTTGAGAAATTGAAATAAAAAAGAGACAAAAGGAGGAAGATCAGATGATTTCGAAGAGAAGATGGATGCAGGTCGGTTTGCTGGCGGTGCCGTCCGTGGTGGCGGCGGTGGCGGTGACGACCGCTGGGCTGATGTACCAGCGCGTCCGCGCGTTTGACGCCAAGCAAGGATGTGACGTCCTGGCGGGACTGTCCGCCGACGAACTTGCGGCTGCCGAGCGGAAGGCGATTATTGCGGAGGTGTTGGCGGAGATGTCGACGAATATCGTCGCGACGACGGCGTCGGCGGCACTGGCGGTCGAGCGCGTCGAGTATGATGGCGACAGAGAACTGGCGGTTGTCTTCAACGAACGACCGGACATGGAGGTTGTCCGAAACTATGTCGAGGTCGGCCCGCTTATTGAGGGGCGTCCGAGTTTTCGGTATACGACCCCGTACAGCTATTCACGAAGCCTCCATGAACCGACCGTCCGCATCACGGGCGAATTCGCCTACCGGACGAACCTCACCTTGCGCATTCGAAAGGGTTTTCCGCTGTATGGCAAGGGAGAGAATCCGCAGTCCGTGACTTCGCTCTCGAACGACTTCGTCCATGTCTTTCGCCGCAACGATCCCAAGCCCTCTGTCGCGTTTGGCGACAGAGGCCGCTACTTGCCGCCCGGCGGACGGCAGGCACTTCGCATCGAGGCACTTGGCGTGACGAACGTCGCGACGGAGATCTGTCGTGTCGAGCCGCGCAATATCGTTCAGATGCTTGCGCGCGAAGAGAGCGTCTACAGACGTGACTGGGGCGACCGACCGGCGGATGGCGAGGATACGGACGAACTCGCGGGGCTGTGCGAAACGGGGATGCTGCGGTGTGTCAATCGTCCCTGCCAGAAAGAATTCGTTCCGTTTCCCGTTGCGATGAACGACGGTGGGTCGGCGCGCGGTGTTTATCTCTTGACTGTTCGCAATGGCGACTGTCCAAGAGAGGAGAGGAAATGGGGGTGGCGCAGTGGATGGTGCGAGAACCCCAAGTACAATCCGAACCGCTACCGTCTCGTCTGCCTGTCCGATCTCGGCTTGAGCGTGCGGCAAGGGGCGGGTGGCCTTGGCGTGTGGGTGACGTCCCTCACCTCTGGCCGTCCGGTGGTGGCCGCGCGCGTCGAGGTCTACTCGTCAGCCAACATTCTGCTTGCTGCGGGCAACACCGACGCGAACGGCTGGTTCGCGTCGCCGCACAGCAAGAAGGGGAAGCCGTTTGCCCTCGTTGTCTGGACGTCGTCCGACATGACGTTTCTCGCGCTTTCCGATTCTCGGCTGAAGATTGACGAGAAATCGACGGACGGCGCGCGGCCGAACTATTTGGCGGCCTCGGACTTGGATGCCTTCGTCTGGACGGAGCGCGGCATCTATCGGCACGAAGAGCCGATTTTCGTCCACGCCCTCCTGCGCAATGGCACAAACTGCGCGCCGCGCCCGCTGCCGATTGCCCTGACGCTGAAAAGTCCGCAGGGGAATGTGCTGGCGACGAAGACGCTCGTCACGGATGCGGATGGGACGCTCGCCTATGAGGGCTTCCGCGTGCCCGCCGAGCAGCCGAGCGGCAAGTGGACGATCCAAGTCGCCCTGCCGGGGGCGAAGGACGAGCAGGGCGTTCTCGCGACGCGGGAAATCAAGGTCGAGGAGTTCGCGCCGCCGCAGATCCGCGTCCGCGTCGCGGCCGAGAGCCGAGTGCATCCCTCGAACTTTACGTTCCGCGTCTCGGCCGAGCATTTCTTCGGCGGACCGGCCCGTGCGCTGGCGTGCGAGGGCGCGGTCGTGTTCGAGGACGTGCCGTTTGCGCCCGTACAGTGGAAAGGCTTCACCTTCGGAGACGAGCAACGCGGTCTCAAGCCCTGTTTTCGCCGTCTCGCGCAGCGCGTTCTCGACGGCGACGGGACATGCGTTTACGAGGCTCCGATCTGGGCGGATTCGGGGCTTCCCAAGGCCGCCGTGCGGGCGACGGGGCAGGGCGTCGTCTTCGAGGACGGCGGACGTCCGGCGACGGCGCGCAAGTCGGTCGTCTGCCATTATTATCCGTATTACCTAGGCTCCAACCTGCCGAGTTGGCTGAAGCGTCCGAAGACGACGCCCGTGACGGTCGACTTCGTGTGCGTCGCGCCGGATGGCTCGCTGGTCGCGCAGGCGCGGAAACTCGTCGCTCGGATCGACCGAATCGACTCCGTCTATTCCTATCGGACGCGCGACGACGAGCAGAGCACGTGGGACTGCGAGCGGATTCGGACGAGCGTGTTGGAAGACATTCCGCTGACGGTCGATGCGTTGGGTCGGTGTTCGTACACGTTGCCCGTCAGTGCCTGTGGCGACTACGCGCTGACGGTCGAGGATCCGGTGACGGGCGTCTCGTTTGGACGGACGTTCTATTTGAGCGACTGGGGCGATGACGTCGTGCGCGCGCCGCTCAGCGATCCGACCGCCGTGGCGATTCGCACGGACAAGGCGTTCTACCGCGTCGGGGAACGTCCGCGCCTTGTCGTGAAGGCTCCGTTCGCCGGGTTCGCGCGGCTTTCGGTGATGCGGGACGATGTGGTCTACGAGGAGATCCTGAATCTCACGAACGCGACGAGCGAGGTCGTCCTGCGTCCCGTCCAACGAGCCTGGGCGCCCAACGTTGACGTGGCGATTTCGGTCGTGCAGGGCGTATCCGCCCGCGCGAAGCACCTCGCGGCGCGCGCGCACGGCGTCACGACCGTTCGCGTGCGGCCCGTCGAGAACGAGATTGACGTGACGCTGGACGCGGCGGTTTCGATTCCGAACGGCGAGGCGTCGGGACACGAGCCGATTCGCGTGGCCGTGGACGTTGCGGCCCCGCGCGCGACGGCGGCCGTCGTCACGCTCGTGGACGAGAGCATCAACTTGCTGACGGACGAGCGGTTGCCGAATCCGCGCGACTGGCTGGGTCGTCCGCGCGAGGGGTGGCATCCGCTCGTCGATCTCTACGGGTGGCTTCTGCCCGTCGTCGAGGACGGACTGCGCGCGAGCGGACGCAAGACGGGCGGCGGCTTCGGCGCGGAGATGCTGGGGCGCGTCAGTCCCGTGCCGACGCGGCGGTTCAAGCCGCTCGCGCAGTGGAAGGCCAAGGTCGCGCTGGCGGACGGGAAGGGTCGCGCGGTCTTTGATCTTCCGCCGTTCGTCGGCGAAGTCCGCGTGACGGCCGTCGCGTATTCGGCGACGGCAACGGGTTCGGCGTGCCTCCAGAAGGAAGTCGTGCCGAAGCTCATCCTTCAGTCCGACGCGCCGCGCTTCGTCGCGCCCGGCGACACGTTCGCCGCGACGCTGACGCTGCGCAACGCGAGCGGAGCCGACGGGGCGGTGCGGTTCGCGCTGGGCGGCGTGGCGGCTGGCGAGGCCTTCCTGCGCACGGGCGAATCGACGAACGTGGTGTTCGCGAATGTCCGGGCGTGTCCCGACGGCGGACGGCTGACGGGAACGCAGACGCTCACGTTCACTGCGCAGGGGCTGGGCGAAAGTCATGAGACGACGATCGAGCTGCCGGTGCGCCCAGCCGTGGCGTGGCGCAGTCGGTCGGAGGTCGTTCGCCTCGAGCCCGGTCAGGCGTGGCATCGCGCGGCCACGGGCGAGGCGCATCGGTTTGCGGTGTCGGTCGGGGACTCGCCGCTCGCGGAGTTTGCGGCGGCGCTGGACTGGCTGGCGGACTATCCGCACGGCTGTCTGGAGCAGACGACGTCCCGCGTCTTTCCGCTCGTCGCCGCTGGCGGCGTCCTCAATTCGGTTGCGACGAACCGTGCGGATGTCGTGGCGGCGGGCGTCAAGCGCGTCGCGTCCATGGTGCGCAGCAACGATTTCGTCGTCTGGCCGGACTGCACGTCGGCGCCGTGGGACAGGGAAGTGTCGCTGTATGCCGCGCATTTTTTGGTCGAGGCCGAGAAGGCGGGCTATGGGGTGCGTCCGCAGACACGGAAGACGGTGCTGAAGTTCCTGCGGGGCTGGGCCCTCGGAACGAACGACTGCGTGTCGGCCTATGCCTGCCACACGCTTGCGCGCGCGGGCGTGGCCGAAAAGGATCGCATGCTTCGGCTCTACGACAGCCGGAAGAAACTGGACGCCCTGTCGCGGGCGCGGCTCGCACGGGCGTTCGCGGCGATCCATGACCGGACGCGCGCCGCCGCGCTGCTCGCGTACGCGCTGAATCCGCAGTCGGTCAAGGAGGCGGCGTTCCAGGTTCTCGCCCGGATTGACCTCGATCCGAACGACGCGCAGATTCCTGGCCTGATCGCCTATCTCACGGCGCATCGGGACAAGGCGCGGCTCAGCTGGGGGACGACGGCGGAGAACGCCCATGCGCTCCTCGCGATTGGCGCGTACTACCAGCATCATCCCGTGAAGGGCGGCAAGGTCTGCGTCGGCGTCGGTGGCGAGGGGGCGGCCGACAGCCCGTCGTTGGGGGCGCGCGCGACGCGGACTGTGGACGCGGCGGCTCTCTGCCTGACGAACCGAGGCGCGGCGACGGCGTTCGTGACGGTGCGCGAGCAGTGGCTGAACGATCCGCAGCGCGAGACGAACGAGGCGCGCGGCCTTTTCCTCGCGCGGCGCTATCTGCGGCCCGACGGTACGCCGGCCGACCTCGCGAACCTTCTGCGGGGCGAGATGCTGGTCGCCGAGCTGACGTTGACCAGCGACGTTTCGCGCGTCGTGAGCGATCTCGTGATCGAAGACCTCTTTGCCGGCGCCTTCGAACCCGTGCATCGCGAACTGGACCCGAGCGCGTTTGTGGGCGGCGCGACGCGCGCGCAGGTAACGGGCTGGGTCTTGCGCACGGACGCGCGCGACGACCGCATGCTCGTCTTTTCCAATCGTCTCGAACTGAAGAAGGACTATGAAGCGAAGGTTCTCTATCCGGTGCGCGTGGTCTCGGCGGGCGCGTTCACGCTTCCGGGCGTGTCTGTGGAGGGGATGTATCATCCTCAGCTCCGCGCTCGCCTTGCTCCTGGCCGTCTCGTGGTTCGTCCTTGACGCGCCGGACGGCGACGCGGTCGCGTATCCCGGCGGGGTCGTCTTGCGCGATGCCGCCGGGCGCATCTTGCGCGTGTCGCTCGGCCCGAACGACGTGGACTGCCGGCCGTCCTATGTCGCCGATCCGGAGGACTGGATCGTCAAGGCGGTGGTCGCGGCGGAAGACGGCTCGTTCTGGACGCATGCCGGCGTGCGTCCGCTCTCGATTCTGCGGGCGTTCGTCCAGAACGTCTTCGGGCGACGGCGCATCTCCGGGGCCTCGACGATCACGATGCAGGCCGTGCGGCTGATTCGTCCGCATCCGAAGACGTACCTGTGGAAGTTTCGCGAGGCCGTGATGGCGCTCAAGCTGGAGCGGGCGCGGGACAAGCGGTGGATTCTCTCGCAGTATCTCAACCGCGCGCCGTTCGGGTCGAACTTCGTCGGCATCGAGGCGGCGTCCGTCGGGTGGTTCGGCAAGTCGGCCAAGGAACTGGGCCTTGGCGAAGCGGCGTTGCTGGCCGGCATGGTGCAGGCCCCGTCGCGCTTCCGTCCCGATCGGCGGCTTGCGGCGGCGCTTCGGCGGCGGGACTACGTGCTGGGCCGGATGCGCGCGAGGGGCCTGATCACCCGCGAGCAGCTGGAAGGCGCGAAGGGCGTCGTGCCCGTCGTCTGCCGCGCGCCCCGTCCGTTCGGGCATCCGCACTTCTGCGATTGGGTCTTGCGGCATCTGGGGCGTGAGGGCGAGGCCGCGTGGCGGAGCGGCGATTTCGTCACGACGCTGGACGCGGACATTCAGGCGACTGTCGCGCACGCGGTTGACGCGGCCGCCGAGAAGGGCGGCTATTCCGTGGCGGCGGTGGTGCTGAAGGTCGAGACGGGAGGCGTCGTCGCGCTCGCGTGCAGCGGCGACTACTTTGATCCGGAGGCGGGGCAGGTCAACACGGCCCTGGCGCCGCGTCCGGCCGGCTCGACGCTCAAGCCGTTTTTGACGGCGTTCGCGCTGGACGGCGGCTTCGCCACGCTGTGCGAGCGGCTGGACGATGTGCCGATGACGTTCAAGGGCTATCGTCCGGCCAACTTCGACGCGGCCCATCGTGGCGCGGTGTCGGTGCGGGATGCGCTCGTGCTCTCGCTCAACATCCCGTTCGTGCAGCTCCTGAATCGCGTGGGGGTCGAGGCATTCGGCACGAATCTCCGCAGTCTGGGCTTTGCGCATCTCGGCGCGGCGGACGCGACGTTTGGGCTGGGCATGGCCATTGGAAACGTCGAGGTGTCGCTGCTGGAACTGGTCAATGCCTACGCGACGTTCGCGCGCGGCGGCGTCTATCGTCCCGTGACGGCGCTTCGGCAGGGGACGGCGGACGGTGCGTTGGGCGGCGGCACGCGCCTCTATTCGCGCGGCGCGAGCTATCTCGTCTCCGACATGCTGTCCGGCGACGAGCGAAGCGGCGCGGCGATGGGCCATGTGGCGGACGTGCGCACGTCTCGGTTCGCGTGGAAGACGGGGACGAGCGCGGCGTACCGAGACGCCTGGACGGTTGCGTGGAATCCCGATTTTGTCGTGGGGGTCTGGTGCGGACACAAGTCCGGCGGGTTCGGCGACCAGACGGTCGTCGGGGCCAAGGCGGCCGCGCCGGTTGCGTGGACGATTGCGCGCTCGCTCTATCCACGCGACGACGGGCCGTGGTTCGCCGCGCCGGCGGACGAGCTCGTGACGCGCACGGTCTGCGCGGAGACGGGGTTGCCGACGAGTCCGTTTTGTCCGCGCGTCGAGGCGGGGGCCGCGCTTCGGGGACGGTCGGCGACGGCACTCTGTG
>CAZWQY010000010.1:41688-50870 GCA_964636295.1 uncultured Lentisphaeraceae bacterium
CTGTCCCAGCAGCGAATCGTCTTCCGCGTGGCGGGCCATCCGGACGGGGCGCGCCTGTGGTGGTTCGTTGACGACCATGCGGCCGGAACGACGGAGGGGCGTGCGCCTTTTGTCCTTGCGCTCGCGCCCGGCGTCCATACGGTCGTCTGCTCGACGGCGAACGGCGCGACGGCCTCCGTTTCGCTGACGGTCACAGATGACCTTTGTCGTGAGCGATGACGCGGGTTCCTTGCAAGATGCGCGGTGCTGTCGCGCATCTTATGCTATAATTCACCACTTTCAGAAAGAGACAGGAACAAGAGAGAGACTCGATGAAAAGCATTTCCGAAATCTTCATCAACCGTCCGAAGCTCGCGTGGGCGGCCATGATCGCCCTTACGCTCTGCGGAGCGATTTGCCTCTTCCGCATGTCGGTCTCCGAGTATCCGCAGATCGTGCCGGTGACGATTACCGTCTCGTGCACCTACACGGGCGCGAGCGCGACGGACTTGGACGCCTCCGTCGGCCAGATCCTGGAGGACGAGATCAACGGCGTCGAGGACATCTGGTACTACAAGTCGTCCAAGTCGTCGAAGGGCCTCTACAACTGCTATTGCGTCTTCCGGCCGGGGACGCCCTCGAACGTCGCGCTCATGAACGTGCAGAACGCCGTCAAGCGCGCCGAGACGCGCCTGCCGACGGAGGTGACGCAGAACGGCATCACCGTCAAGAAGTCGCCCGAAGACCGCATGGTCATGTACTGTTTCGTCACGGACGGCCGCGAGATGGACATCATGGAGCTCTCGAACTTCGTCGAGAAGCAGGTCGCCGACGCGATTGCCCGCGTCGAGGGCGTCGGCCAGGTGCAGACGTCCGGGCGCACGTACGCGATGCGCATCTGGCTCGACCCCGTGCGCCTCGCGGGACTCGACATCTCCATCGACGAGATCAAGGACGCGATTCTCGCGCAGAACGTCCAGGCGGCGGCCGGCTCCGTGGGCGGCGAGTACGCGAACCGCTACCTCAACTTCAAGCTGAACGTGAAGGGCCGCCTCAAGACGAAGGAGGAGTTTGAGAACATCGTCATCCGCTCGAATCCGCAGACCGGCGCGCAGGTGCTCGTCAAGGACATCGCGCGCGTCGAGCTGGGCTGCAAGGGCTACACGATCCGCAGCCGCTTCAACGACCAGCCGACCGTCTACTTTGAGGCGTACAAGGCGCCGGACGCGAACTCGGTCGAGACGGCCGAGCGCGTGAAGAAGGAGGTCGATAAGTGGATTTCGCGCCTGCCGAAGGGCGTCGAGGCCGTGCTGGTGGACGACTCGACGGCGTTCACCCTCGTCTTCCTGAAGGAGACGTTCGCGACGCTCGTGATCGCGCTCCTCCTCGTCGTCGCGATCACCTACCTCTTCCTGCAGGACGCGCGCGCGACGTTCGTCCCGGCGATCGCGATTCCGATCTCCCTCCTGGCGACGTTCGCGGTGCTCTATCCGCTCGGCTACACACTGAACGTGCTGACGATGTTCGGGCTGATCCTCGTCATCGGCTCGCTCGTTGACGACGCGATCGTCGTCGTCGAGAACTGCCAGTCGCTCATGCTCCGCGAGGGGCTGTCGGCGAAGGAGGCCGCGAAGAAGTCGATGTCGCAGATCACGGGCGCGATCATCGCGACGACGCTTGTCACGCTCGCGTGCTACCTGCCGCTCGTCTTCTATTCGGGCATGGTCGGCATGATGTACGTGCAGTTCGCCGTGACGATGTGCGTCGCGCTCTGCTTCTCGACGGTCGTCGCGCTCGTCCTCTCGCCCGTCCTCTGCGCCTACCTGCTCAAGCCGCCGCGCGAAACGCCCGCGCGCGTCTTCGCGCCGTTCAACTGGACGCTCGAGAAGTTCCGTCGCGGCTATCTCCGCTTCGTCCTCTACTTCATCCGCCACGCGCTCGTCACGCTTCTCCTCTTCGCGGCGTTTGCGGTTGCGCTCTACTTCATCTCCGGCAAGGTGCCGACGGCCTTTCTGCCGAAGGAAGACCGTGGCTACATCTCGCTGGAGGCGCGGCTGAGCGAGGGCCAGACCCTCGAACGCTCGATTGCCGTGCAGGACGCGATCTACGAGCGCATCCGGCAGATTCCCGGCGTCTCCTCCTGCACGCAGCGCTGCGGCTCGAACAGCATGTGGGGTTCGGGCGAGAACCTCTTCATCGTTTTCACGCGCCTTGAGCACTGGGACGACCGGAAGACGGAGGAGAAGTCGATCGACACGGTGATGGCGCGCATCCGCGAGGTCATGATGGACTTCCCGCAGGTCGATTACCTGCTCACGCAGCCGGCGGCGATCAAGGGCCTTGGCGGCAGCGCGGGCGTCGGCTTCAACTTCTGCTCGATCGAGGGTTGCGAGCCGGAGGATCTTCTGGAGGCGGCGGACACCTTCGTCCAGACCCTGTCGACGAACGCGCTCGTCCAGGCGGCGAAGCATGGCTTCACCTGCTCGACGCCCCAGCTCGAATTCAAGCTCGACCGCCAGAAGGTCGACATTCTCGGCCTGACGCCGCAGAAGGTCTTCGCGGCCCTGCAGAACCAGCTCGCCTCGTACTACGTCAACGACTTCAACATCAAGGGCGGCGTCTACCAGGTCAAGCTCCAGAACGATCCCGACTTCCGCGTCGGCGTCGCCGACATCGAGGCCGTGCGCATTCCGACGGCGGACGGCTCGACCGTGCCGCTCGCCTCGCTTGGCACAATCGAATACGTCGGCGGCACGCGCGAGACGATGAGCTACAACAAGATGCTCGCGGCGTGGTGCGACGTCACGCCCGCGCCCGGCGTCTCCTCGTCGGCCCTCATGCGCCTCATCGAGACGACGCCGAAGCCGAAGGGGTTTGACGTCGAGTGGGGACCCGTCCAGTCGCAGGAGAAGGAGAACGAAGGGCGGCTGGCGATCCTGATGGCGTTCGCGCTCGTCTTCGCCTACCTCTTCCTCGTCGCGCAGTACGAGAGCTGGACGATCCCGATCTCCGTGATGCTCTCCGTCCTCTTCGCGCTCGTCGGCGCGTTCGCGGGCCTCTGGCTCACGAAGACCGACCTCTCGGTCTACGCGCAGCTCGGCTGCGTCATGCTGATTGGCCTCGCGGCGAAGAACGCGATTCTGATGGTCGAGTTCTCGAAGCAGGAGCGCGCGCGCGGCCTTTCGGTTCTCACGTCGGCCTACAACGGCGCGAACCTCCGTTTCCGTGCCGTGCAGATGACGGCGTGGAGCTTCATCATCGGCGTTCTGCCGCTCGCGTTCGCGTCGGGCGCGGGGTCGGGCGCCATGCGGGCGATCGGTATCTGCACGATGTCGGGCATGCTGCTCGCGACGTTCGTCGGCATCATCTTCGTGCCGGCTCTCTACGCCGTCTTCCAGCGTCTGCGCGAGCGGTTCACGCGGCGGCGGGACTGACGCGCGTCCCTGCATCGGACGGTTTTGGTATAATATCCAGCGAAAGGTTCTTTGACATGATGGCGACACGCAGACAGGCCCGCGAGTGGGCGATTCAGATGTTGACGGCGGCGGACTTGAACCCGCCTCAGGACGTGGGGGCGTTCATGGCCGAATACTGGGAGCAGATCCTCGACCTGGACGAGGAGGACGGCGGCCCGCAGCCCGCGCGCGGCAAGTTGAAGGCGTTTGCCGAGGAGCGTGTCGCTGGTGTTCTGGGGTCGCTCAAGGAGGTCGACGCCCTCATCACGTCCTTCCTCGTCGGCTGGGATCTCTATCGTCTCGGCACGGTCGAGCGCGCGGTCTTGCGCCTGGGCGTCTGGGAGATGACGAACACGGACGTCCCCAAGGCCGTCGTCATCAACGAGGCCGTCGATCTCGCGAACTGGTTCTCCGCCGCGAAGACGCGCACGATTGTCAATGGCGTCCTCGACCGGTATGCCAAGTCCATCCAGTGAGTTCATGCGGCGGGCGCTTGCGCTCGCGCGGCGGGGCTGCGGGCATACGCGGCCCAATCCGCCCGTCGGCGCGGTCGTCGTCGCCAAGGGTGAAGTCGTCGGCGAGGGCTACCATCGCCGGGCCGGGACGGATCACGCCGAGGTCGCCGCGATCAAAAGCGCGCGTCGGCGGCTGGGCGCGCGGGCCGCGTCCGTTTTGGCGGAGGCGACGCTCTACGTCACGCTGGAGCCGTGTTCCCGTCCGGGGCGCGTGGGGGCCTGCACGGACGCGATTGTCGCCGCCGGCATCCCGCGCGTCGTCTACGCCCTGGGAGATCCGAATCCGGTCAATCGCGGGCGCGCCGCGCGCGTGCTCGCGGCGCGCGGCATTCGCTGCACGCGGTTTCGCGGCGACCCGCAGGTTCTCGCGGCGGCGCGCGACCTGATTGCGCCGTTCGCGAAGCACGTGGCGACGGGGCTTCCCTACGTGACGGTCAAGCTCGCGATGTCCCTGGACGGGCGCATCTGCGACGACTGGGGGCAGGCCCGCTGGATTTCGTCGGCGACGTCGCGCGCGTGCACGGGGCGTCTGCGGGCCGAGGTGGACGCGATTCTGGTCGGGGCCGAGACGGTGCGGCAGGACAATCCCTCGCTCCTCTGCCACCAGAAGCGGAATGACGACCTTGTGCGCGTCGTCGTCTCGAAGTCGGGGAAATTGCCGCGCGCGGCGCAGGTCTTTTCGGACGGCAAGAACGAGACGCTTGTCTTTCGGGATGCGGAGGAGGCCCTTCGTGCGCTGGGCGCGCGGGGCTGCCTGCACGTCCTCTGCGAGGGCGGGCTGAAGCTCGCGACGGCGCTGGCCGAGGCGGGGCTGGTGGACGAGTGGCGGACGGTCTTGGCGCCGTGCGTCATTGGGCATCGTCCGATGGCGCAGGCCGCGCGTCTTCGCCTCGCGGCGGTGGACATTTGCGACGCGGCGGCGGGCGACGTGCTTGTCTGTGTCCGCACGGCGGCCGTGTCGAAGTGAAAGGAACGGAAGGATGTTCGGAAGGTTTTTGAGGCTGGAGGTGCGCGGGGCTTCGCACGCGCGGGCGATTCGCTTTTCGCTGGACGGTTTCCCGAAGGGGTTTGCGGTCGATGCGGCGGCGCTTGCCGCGTTCATGGAGCGGCGCGCGCCCGGACGCGACCGACTCTCGACGCAGCGGCGCGAGGCGGACGCGGTGACGTTCACGGCGGGCGTCGCGCGCGGCGTGACGACGGGCGGGACGATTCGCGGCGAGATTCGGAACACGAACGCGCGCCCAGCGGACTACGGCGCGGGCCGCACGGTGCCGCGTCCCGGCCACGCCGACTTTGGCCAGTGGGTCGAGATGGGCGTCATCCCGACGGGCGGCGGCAAGAACTCCGGGCGGCTCACGGCGGCCCTGTGCGCGGCGGGCGGCCTGTGCAAGCAGCTGCTCGCGGCGCGCGGCATCACGGTCGAGGCGGCGGTCGAGTCGATTCACGGCGAGACGGACGCGCGGCGGCAGGTGCGTGCGATCGAGGCGGCGCGCGACGCGGGCGACTCCGTCGGCGGCTGGGTCGTCTGCACGGCGACGGGCCTTCCCGCCGGACTGGGCGGCGCGCTTGCGGACGGGCTTGAGTCCGCGCTGTCCGCCGCGCTCTTCGCGATTCCCGGCGTGAAGGCGGTGAGCTTCGGCGACGGCCTTCAGGCCCCGGAGATGCTGGGCAGCGCATTCAATGATGCGTTCGTGGTCGGGAAGGGCGGCGCCGTGCGGACGGCGACGAACCGGCAGGGCGGCATTCTCGGCGGGCGGACGAGCGGCATGCCCGTCACGTTCCATGTCGCGCTACGGCCGACGCCGACGGTCTACACGGCGCAGCAGTCGGTCGATCTCGTGACGCGCCGGCCCGCGACGCTCGCGATGAAGGGCCGCCACGACCCGTGCATCGTCCGCCGCGCCGTGCCGGTCGTCGAGGCCGTCGCCGCGCTTGCGCTGGCGGACGCGATTCTGGCGGACGAGGCGGCGCGTCCGCGCATCTGCCTGACGCTCACGGGCGCGACGCTGGCGGAGGATCTGGCGCAGTACGAGTCGCAGCGCGACTTCACCGACATGGTCGAGCTGCGCATCGACCTCCTCAAGCCGTCCGAGCGCCGGAAGGCGAAGGACTTCCCGAAACGTCTGCCGCCGGGGCTGCCGGTCATCTTCACGAAGGACATCGACCACACCGTCCTCTCGGACGGGCGGCGCATCAACCCCGTCCACGATTTCACGGGGCCTGTGCGGCACATCGACCGGAAGTGCCGTGCGCTTTCGGGGGCGGCGGGCGCGATCGCGAAGGTCGCCTGCCAGCCGAAGTCGATGGCGGACGTCGCGCGGCTCTTCCGCGAGACGAAGGATCTGACGGACGTGCCGCACGTCACGCTCGCGATGGGCGCGCAGGGACTGGCGACGCGCGTTTTGGCGGGGCGGACGCATTCGCTCTGGACGTATTGCTCGGTCGGCGGACTTGAGTCGATCGGCCACATCTCGCCGGAGGAACTGGTGCGGACGTATCGCTTCCGCTCGGTCTCGCGCGCGGCGACGCTCTTCGGCGTGACGGGCTGGCCGCTCAAGAAGACGCGCTCGCCCGAACTCCACAACGCCGCGTTTGCGGCGGAGGACGAGGACGCGGTGATGGTGCCGTTTCCGGCGAAGACGGCGCGCGAGGCGTTGTCCTTCATGAAGGCGATGGGGATGCGGGGGCTGGCCGTCACGATTCCGCACAAGCAGACGATCCTGCCGCTTTTGGATCGGATCGATCCGCTGGCGAAGAAGGTCGGCGCGGTGAACACCGTCTCGTTCGAGGACGGCAAGTACGTCGGCTACAACACGGACGTCGCGGGCTTTTCGGAGGCCCTTGTCGCGTTTGCGGGCGAACTGCGCGGAAGGCGGGCGGCCGTTCTCGGCGACGGCGGCGCGGCGCAGGCCGTGAAGGCCGCGCTGAGGCGGCTGGGCGTCCGCTTCGAGGTCTTCCACCGCCGGACGCCGTGCGCGGGCTTCGACCTCTTCGTCAACGCGACGCCGGTCGATCCGATTCCGGACTACGTCTTCACGGGGCGCGAGCTCGTCTATGACCTCGGCTACGTGCCGGAGGTGACGCCCCTGATGGCGCGCGCGGCGGCGGCCGGCTGCCGGGTCGAGAACGGCTTTTCGATGCTTCAGGCCCAGGCGCGCGAACAGCGGCGCATCTGGGGCGTCTAGGCCTGTCCCATTCGGCGAATCGGGGGTTTTGGTATAATACGTCGAATGACTGATTTTTCCAAGCTCCTGAACCCCGAGCAGTGCGCGGCGGCGACGGCCGGCGACGGCCCGCTCCTCGTTCTCGCCGCCGCCGGGACCGGCAAGACCCGTACGCTCGTCTATCGCGTCGCCTACCTGATCGAGAAGGGCGTTGCGCCCGACCGCATTCTCCTCCTGACCTTCACGAACCGCGCCGCGCGCGAGATGCGCGAGCGGGCGGAGACGCTTGTCGGCGACGCCGTCTCGTCCATCTGGTCCGGCACGTTCCATTCGGTCTGCGCGCGCCTCCTGCGCCGCTACGGGTCGGGGCTGGGCTATGCGCCCGGCTTCCAGATCCTTGACGAAGACGACCAGAAGAAGATTCTCGGCGACCTCATCAAGGCGTCGGTGCCGGACCCGAAGGACTTCGTGAAGAAGGATTCCGTCGCGAAGATGATTTCCGAGGCGGCGAACGAGCGGCGGCCCGTCGCGGACATCGCCCGGCGGTGGCTCACGAAGGCGGCGGGGGTCGATCCCGACAAGATCGCCGCGATTGCGGCGAAGTACGAGGCGCGCAAGCGCGAGCTGGGCGCGATGGACTTCGACGATCTGCTCGTGAACGGGCTGAAGCTGCTGACGAGCGAGCGGACGGCCGGCGTTCGCGAGATGCTGCAGGAGCATTTCCTCTACGTGCTCGTCGACGAGTACCAGGACACGAACGGCCTTCAGGCGGAGTTCACCGACATCCTCGCGGCGAAGCACCGCAACATCCTCGCCGTCGGCGACGACTTCCAGTGCATCTACACGTGGCGCGGCGCGCAGATCGAGAACATCATGGAGTTCCCGCGCCGCTGGACGGCCTGTCGCACGATCAAGCTCGAACGCAACTACCGTTCGGTGCCCGAAGTCCTCGACGTCGCGAACGTCGTCATGAAGGACGCGCCGCAGCAGTTCGAGAAGACGCTGCGGCCGCATCGCGGCGGACGCGGCGAGAAGCCCGTCGTCTACCGCATGTACGACGCGAAGACGATGGCGCACGAGATCTACAAGCTCGTCTCCGAGGCGCGCGCGCTCGGCTACCGCTACGGCGACATGGCCGTGCTCTACCGCAGCCATTTCCAGTCCATCGACGTGCAGCTCACGCTTGCGCGGATGAAGGTGCCGTTCCGCATCACGTCGGGCGTCGGCGTCTTCGAGCAGATCCACGTCAAGGACGTGCTCGCCTACTTGCGGCTTGTCGTGAACCCGACGGACGAGCTGTCGTTCCTGCGCTTCGTCGAGCTGCTGCCGGGCGTCGGCGAGAAGAGCGCGAAGACGTACTGGGAAAAGCTGGGGCGGAATTTCGACGGACGCTCGAAGGACTGCCGCGACGCGCTCGGCAAGCTGCTGGGCGCGAAGGCGCGTCCGCTCTGGCCGCCGCTCGCGAAGTGCTTCGAGTGCGCCTACGACCACCTGGAGGCGGACGAGATCGGCGAGCTGATCGAGGACTTCTGCGACCTCTTCTACGAGGACTACCTGCGCAAGGCGTGGGAGGAGGCGGAGGCCGAGGATCGTCTCGCCGACCTCAAGGAACTGGCCGCGCAGATCGCCGGCAACGAGGGCGGGCTGGAGGCGTTCCTCTCGGACGTCGCGCTCATGACGAACCTTGACGTCCGAAAGAACGACCCGACGCAGGATCTGCTGACGCTCTCGACGATTCACCAGGCGAAGGGCATGGAATGGCCGGTCGTCTTCGTGCCGTGGCTCTCCGAGGGGCTGTTCCCGTCGGGCAAGGCCGTCGAGGAAGGGCGGATGGACGAGGAGCGGCGGCTTTTCTACGTCGTCGTCACGCGGGCAAAGGACAGGCTCTACCTCTTTTCGCCGCAGATGCGCAAGACGCCGGACGGCGGGATGTTCCCCGTCGAGGCGTCCGTCTTCCTGCGGGAGATTCCGCCGCAGCTCGTGACCGTGAAGCGCATCGCGAGCTTTCCGCCCGCCTACGGCAGTCCAGGCGGCTATGGCCGTGCGGGCGGCTACGGAAATCGCGGCGG
>CAZWQY010000010.1:50970-76592 GCA_964636295.1 uncultured Lentisphaeraceae bacterium
CCTACGGCAGTCCAGGCGGCTATGGCCGTGCGGGCGGCTACGGAAATCGCGGCGGCAGTTACAGCGGCGGGGGTTACGGCGGCGGAGGGTATGGCTCGCGCGGCGGCTACGGCGGCGGGCGTTCGTCTGGCGGTTCGTCGTCGGGCCTGCACACGACCTGGCGGCACTGAGGGCGCGTTTGGAATGTCACGAGTCAGGACGAAACAGGAAAACAGGAGGAGCGTTCGGCTATGAATGGAAACATTGTCTGCATTGGCGCCGGCTACATTGGCGGCCCGACGATGGCGGTCATCGCCAAGATGAATCCCGATCGGCGGGTGACGGTCGTTGACATCGACGCGGCGCGGATCGCGGCGTGGAACGCGCCGGACTTCGCCCTGCCGATCTATGAGCCGGGGCTTGTGGACGTCGTGCGCGAGGTGCGCGGCCGCAACCTGTTCTTCTCGACGGACATCGAACGCGCCGTCCGGGAGAACGACATCATCTTCGTGGGGGTGAACACGCCGACGAAGATGTTCGGTCGCGGCGCGGGGCGTGCGAGCGACCTCCAGTACTGGGAGGCGACGGCGCGCAACATCGCGAAGTGGGCGAACGGCGACAAGATCGTCGTCGAGAAGTCGACGCTGCCCGTCCGGACGGCGGCGGCCATGGAGGCGATTCTCAGCACGCACGAGCAGTTCCGTTTCACCGTGCTGTCGAATCCCGAGTTCCTGGCCGAGGGCACGGCCATCGCCGACCTCCTGACGCCGGATCGCGTCCTGATCGGCGGGCCGAAGACGCCCGCAGGCGAGGCCGCCGTGGCGGAGCTCGTCCGCGTCTATCGAGGGTCGCTTTGCGCCGAGGCCGACGGCTGCGGCGGCTGGGTGCCGCGCGAACGGATCCTGACGACGAACGTCTGGTCGGCCGAGCTGACGAAGCTGGCGGCGAATGCGTTCTTGGCCCAGCGCGTCAGCTCGATCAACGCCATCGCGGGGCTGTGCGAGGCGACGGGGGCGGACGTGGACGAGGTTGCGCGCGTCATCGGCGCCGACCGCCGCATCGGGCCGAAGTTCCTCAAGGCCGGGCCGGGCTTCGGCGGCAGCTGCTTCAAGAAGGATGTCCTGAACCTCGTCTACCTCTGCGAGACCTTCGGCCTCCACACGGCGGCGGAGTACTGGATGGGCGTCGTGCGCATGAACGACCACCAGCAGGAGCGGATCGTCTCGCGGCTGTTCAGGGAACTGTTCAACACGCTCGCCAACAAGCGGATCGCGCTCTTCGGCTTCGCGTTCAAGGCCGACACGGGCGACACGCGCGAGACGCCGGCCGCGCAGGTCGCGCGCCTCCTGCTGGACGAGCACGTGCGCCTCGTCGTGACGGACCCGAAGGCCCTCGGAAACGCGCGGCGCGACCTGGCGGACTGCCCGGACGTCGTCTACGAGGACGACCCCTACCGCGCCGCCGCCGAGGCGGACGCGGTCGTGCTCATGACGGACTGGACGCTCTATCCGTCGCTCGACTGGGCGCGGATCTATGCGTCGATGCGCAAGCCGGCGCTCGTGTACGACACGCGGAACTGCCTGGACGCGGCGCGTCTCAAGGCGATTGGCTTCCGCGTGCTGAACGTGGGAAAGTAGGCGTTTCCGCAATTTGGTATAATGTGCACATGAAACTGATTGAAGAGCTGAAGGCTCGCGGACTCGTCGAGGCGCTGACGGATCCCGAAATCGAGAAGGCGCTGGAGAAGCCGATGACGGTCTATTGCGGGTTCGACCCCTCGGCGCGTTCGCTCCAGGCCGGCAACCTCGTCTCCATTATCGTCCTCAAGCGTTTCCAGCAGGCGGGCCACAAGGTGATTGCGCTCGTCGGCGGCGCGACGGGCCTCATCGGCGATCCGTCGGGCAAGTCGGCCGAGCGCAACATGCAGACGGTCGAGCAGGTCGCCGTGAACAAGGCGGGCATCCGCGAGAACCTGGCGCGCATCCTCGACTTCGACGGGCCGAACGCGGCGGTGATGGTCGACAACTACGACTGGTACAAGGACACGAGCGCAATCGCGTTCCTGCGCGACATCGCGATCAACTTCCGCGTGCCGCAGATGCTCGCGAAGGAGTCCGTGAAGAAGCGCCTGGAGGCGCGCGAGGGCGCGCTCACGTTCACCGAGTTCTCCTACCAGATTCTCCAGGGCAACGACTTCCTGCATCTCTTCGACGCCTACGGCTGCCAGATGGAAGTCGGCGGGGCCGACCAGTGGGGCAACATCACGGCGGGGACGGATCTCGTGCGGCGGATGCGCGGCAAGACGGCCTACGGCCTCACGTTCCCGCTGCTCCTCGACTCGACGGGCAAGAAGTTCGGCAAGTCGGAGGGCAACGCGCTCTTCCTCAACGGCGAGATGACGCCCGTCTTCGACTGGTACCAGTACTTCCTGCGCACGCCGGACGCGGACGTGATCCGCTACCTGAAGGTCTTTTCGCTGCGGTCGCTGGACGAGATTGCCGCGCTGGAGGCCGAGATGAAGGCGAACCCCGAGGCGCGCATTCCGCAGAAGGCACTCGCCGAGGAGATCACGCGCCTCGTCCATGGCGAGGAGGGGCTTCGCAAGGCGCAGGCGGCGACCGAGGCCCTCTACGCGAAGAAGACGGCGGCGGACGTCGCGAAGGCCGAAGACGTGCCGAGCGCGACGGTTGCGCTCGCGGACTGCGTCGGCAAGGCGGTCTTCGCCGTCGCGGCGGCGGCCGGAATGTTCAAGTCGAACGGCGAGGCGCGGCGGATGGCCCAGCAGGGCGGCCTGTCGCTCAACGACGCGAAGGTCGACGAGAAGCGGCTTTTCGCGGCGGACGACGTGAAGGACGGCGTGGCCGTCCTGCGCGCCGGCAAGCGGAACTATTTCGTGCTTCGCTTCGCGTGAGGGAAGACCCGTCCGTGGTTTGCCGATGAAAACGATTGAGCGCTACGTCTTCGGCTCGTTTCTGTCGAGTTTCGCGCTTGCGTTCCTCGTCCTCTCGTTCGTGCTGACGATTGGCCTCCTGGTCCAGATCGTCGGGTTCATCATGGACGGCGTGCCGATGTCGCTTGTCGGCGAGTTCTGCGTCGTCTCGATTCCGGAGACCCTGCAGTGGTCGATGCCGCTCGCCTTGCTCGTGAGCGCGATTCTCGTCTTCTCGCGCCTGTCGGCCGACAGCGAGATCGCGGCCATGCGCGCGTGCGGCATCAATCTCCTCGCCGTGATGAAATGGCCCGTCCTCTTCGGTCTTTGCTGCACGCTGTTGAGCTTCTGGGTCAACAACGAGGTCGTGCCGCGCGGCCATGAGATCCGGCGGACGCTCAAGACGCGCGTGTCCGTCAAGACGGGCATCAGCCTCCTGGAGCCGGGGCGCGTCATCGACGACTTCAAGGACTTGAAGATCTACTTTGCCCGCAAGGAGGGAAACTGGCTTCACGACCTCGTCGTCCTCGACTACTCGACGCCGGGCGTCGATCGCATGATCACGGCCGACAAGGCGCTCGTCACGCAGCGCGAGCAGGACATCGACCTCGAACTCTACCGGATGACCGTCGATCCCGTGGACGCGCAGCACCGCACGATGGCGCGCGCGAACCGGTTCGTCTACACGCTCAAGGACGCCATTCGGGGCGCGCGCTACAACAAGCGGCCGAAGGACTTCCGCTTCTTCGAGATGCTGGACCGGATTCGCGGGCGCGAGGCCCGTCTGCGCCAGCTGGCGGCGGACGGGCGAGTCGCCGAGGCCCAGCGCGACCTGGCGCGCCGCGAGGTGAGCTGCGACAAGGTCGAGCTTAGCAAGCGGTTTGTCTTCGCGATGGCGTCGATCTGCTTCGTTCTCGTCGGCATTCCGCTGGGCATTCGCTCGCAGCGGCGGGAGTCGACGGTCGGCATGGCGATTTCGCTCGTCGTGGCGTTGGGCTACTACGTGCTGGTCATCCTCATGCTCTCGTGCGAGGAGCGCGCGGCCATTCGGCCCTGGTTCCTTATCTGGCTGCCGGTCGTGGCTTGCTTCGCGTTGGCGACGCGGCTCGTTCGCCGGCATCTCTGAAGTTTTCTTGACAGAAAGGAAGTGTTGTTCATGGCGAAGATTCATCCGACGGCGATTGTCGAGGACGGCGCGCAGCTCGGCGCGGACGTGGAGATTGGGCCGTATGCGCACGTGGGGCGCGACGTCCGCATCGGCGACGGCACGATCGTCCAGCAGGGCGCGATTCTCGACGGGCACACGACGCTCGGCACGCAGTGCCAGGTCTTCCCCTATGCCTGCATCGGCATGAAGACGCAGGATCTCAAGTACCGCGACGGGTCGGTCAGCTACGTCGAGATCGGCGACCGAACGGTCATTCGCGAGTTCGCGACGGTGCATCTCGGCACGGCCGACGGCGAGCGGACGGTGATCGGCTCGGACTGCCTCTTCATGTGCTACTGCCACGCGGCGCACGGCGTCGTCCTCGGCAACCACTGCATCTGCTCGAACTCCGTCCAGCTCGCGGGCGACGTGCATTTGCAGGACTGGGCGATCGTCGGCGGCTGCGCGGCGGCCCACCAGTTCTGCACGGTCGGCCGCCACGCGATGGTGGGCGGCATGACGAAGATCCGCCAGGACGCGCCGCCGTTCATGCTGACGGACATGGTCGAGGGCGCGATGAAGGTGATTGGCCCGAACGTCGTCGGCCTCACGCGGCGCGGCTTCAGCCGTGACGTCATCCAGGCCCTGAAGGAGGCCTATCGCTTCCTCTACCGCGACGGCCTGAACCGTACGCAGGCCCTGGAGCGCGTCGAGAACGACGTCGAGCCGTTCGACGAAATCAAGGAGCTCGTCGCCTTCTACCGCAACTCCTCGCGCGGCGTGGCATGAGGGGGAAATTTGGCTTTTCGGGCGCGACGTTCGATTCCCGGCTCGTGAAGCCGGGGATGCTCTACGTCGCGCTGAAGGGCGAGAAGGCGGACGGCAACGACTTCATCCCGGACGCGCGCGCGAAGGGCGCGGCGAAGGTGATCGGCGGGCCGAATGCGCTCGCGGAACTGCAGGCCCTCGCGCGCGACTACCGCCGTTCGCTCAAGGCGACGGTCGTCGGCGTGACCGGCTCGGCCGGCAAGACGACGACGAAGGAGCTTTTGCGGACGTTCCTCTCGTGCGCAGGGAAGACGCACGCGACGGACGGGAACTTCAACAACCACCTCGGCCTCCCGATCACGATTCTCAACTGTCCCGAAGACGCGGACTTCCTCGTCGTCGAGATGGGTTCGAACCATCCGGGCGAAATCGCGGCCCTCTGCGACATCGCCGAGCCGGACGTCGGCGTCGTCACGGGCGTCGGCACGGCGCACCTCGAGTTCTTCGCGTCGCGCGCGGGGATTGCGGAGGAGAAGGGGACGCTGCTCGCGCGGGCGAAGGGCTTTTCGGTCTTCCCTGCGGCGGACGACTTTGCGCCCGCGCTCGCGGCGCGCGCGCCGACGGCCGTTCCCGTCGCGGTCGAGCCGCCGGCGGGCCTGCTGGGCGCGTCCCTTCCCCAGCCGCCGCACTTCGCCGCGAACGCGGCCCTCGCCTTCGCTGTCGCCGCGCGCTTCGGCGTGACGTGCGAACAGGCGCGCGTCGCGCTGGACGGCTTTTCCCTCCCCGGCGCGCGCTGGCGTCTTCGGGAGAAGTGGGGCGCGACGTTCATCGACGACACGTACAACGCGAACCCGGACGCGATGATCGCCGCGCTCGACACGCTCGCGGCCATGCCGTGCGACGGCAAGCGCGTCGCCGTCCTGGGCGACATGTTCGAGCTGGGGCCGGACGCGCTCGCTCTGCACCGCAAGGTCTTCGCGCACGCGATGGCCCTGAAGATCCCGCTCGTGATCGGCGTTGGCGAGCAGTCGGCGCAGTGCCTCTGCCACTGCGTCTACACGGATCTCGCGAAGCTGAAGAAGAAGTTCCGGCTCGATGTCTCGGCCGGCGATCTCGTTTTGCTCAAGGCCTCGCACGCGATGGGCCTTGGGAGCCTCCTCGACGGATGACGCGATGATTGAAGTCCGCAACCTCGCATTCTCGTACCACAGCCGTCCCATTCTGCGGGACGTCTCCTTCGTTGTCTCGCCGGGCGAGGTCGTCAGTGTCGTCGGCGCGAACGGCGCGGGCAAGACGACGCTTCTGAACGTCCTCGCGACGCTGGCGATGCCCGATTCGGGCCAGATCCTGCTCGATGGGCAGGACGCCCTCGCGCGGCCGCTCCGCTATCGTCGGCAGGTCGGCTATCTGCCGGAGGCGCCCGCGTTCTACGACGACATGACTGTGAAGGACTATCTGCGCTACCGGGCGAACCTCAAGGGCGAGCCGGCGAAGCGCGTCCGCCGCCGCGTGAGCGAAGCGGCGGAGATCTGCCATGTCTCGGACTGCTTGGGTGTGCCGCTGAAGCGGCTGTCGCTTGGCGTCCGCAAGCGCGTCGCGCTCGCCGACGCGATCCTCCTGCGGCCGCGCGTCCTGTTGCTGGACGATTTTCTGGCCGGGCTGGACGCGGACATGCGCCGCGCCGCCGGGGATCTGCTCTCGAACGCGGCGGCCTTTTCGAGCGTGATCGTGACGGGGCACGAGCTCGACGACCTCGCGCGCTGGACGACGCGCTTCCTCGTCCTGCGCAACGGACTTGTCTCCCCCGTCGAGACGACGGGGCTGGAGGCCTCGGCTCTGCGGGCGCGTCTGGATGCGGCGCTGGAAGGAGGGGCGCGATGAGTCCCGTGCGCGTGACGTGGGGGCGGACCATCGGCCACGCCCGTGGGCTTTACACGACGGCCCTGTCCGTTGCGGGGTTCCTGGCGCTGGGCGCGGCGGCCTTCGCGTTCAATTTCGACCGGGCCGAGGGCGGCACGTTGCCGCTCACGGCCCTCTGGGCGTCGAGCGTGGCGCCGATTCTGCCGGTCTTGGCCGCGTTTCTCGCGATGGGTGTCTGGAGCGACGAGCGTCAGTCGGGCCGTCTGATGGGGCTGCTCTCCGTGGCGGTGCGCGAACGCGACTACGTCATCGGCAAGTTCCTGGGCGTCTGGACGCTCCTAATGGTTGCGCTCGTCCTTTCGTTGGCAACGCTCGGCGGGACGCTTCTTTTCCTGGCGCCGGCGGCCCTGTCGGGCGTCTCGTTGCTGTCGTTGGCGCCGCCGTTGCTGACGCTGGGCGTGCAGGGGCTTCTCTGGACGGCCGCCGCCGTGGCGTTGAGCGCGATGTTCCGCCAGGCCGCCGCGGCGGCCGCGACGGCGGTCGTCGTGCTCGTGGCGTTGCCGCGTGCGCTGTGGTCGGGGCTTCGCCTCTGGTCGTCGCGTGGGGCGACGGCCTTCGGCGAGCTGCCGTTTGATGCGCATGCGGTTGACGGGGCGTTGGGGACGTTCTCGCTCGGCACGCTGATTTCCTATCTGGTCGTCACGCTCGTCTGCCTCCTTGTGGCCACGAAGTGCGTGGCGGCGACTCGGCTTGTGGGGCGCGGCGCGCGGACGCTCCGGGTCTCGACGGGAATCGTCCTCGCCCTCTCCGTCGTCTTCGCGGCGCTCGTCGTGCGTCTCGCGGCGCGCGTGGATGCCACGGTCGAGCTGCCGGTTGTCGGGCTGTCCGCCGAGTTTTCGCCTCGGACGCGCGGCATCCTCGCCGAATCGTCGGGCGAGATCGCCGTGACGTGCTACCTGTCGCGCAGCGATGCGCGCTTCCGTCCGCTCGGCCATCTTCTGCGGTCGCTTCGCCAGGCGTCCGCCTCGCTGGGCGGCGCGCGTCTGGAAATCCGCTTTGTCGATCCGCGCTGGGACATTGCGGCGGCGGAGCGTCTGGCGGCCCGTGGCGTCTCCGAGAGTTCCCTCGTCTTCGAGAAGGGGCGTCGCCTCGTCGTCCTGCCGCTGAAGGACGGCTGCGGCGAACGCCTCTGCGCCTCCACGATCCGTCGCCTGACGACGCCGTCCCAGCGGCGAAACGTCTACTGGACGGTTGGCCATGGCGAGGCGACGCTGGACGGCTACGGGCTCTACGGCCTGAGCAACGTCGCGCGCGAGCTGGCGCGCGAGGGCTACCGCAACGCCCCGTTCGACCTGGCGGCGACGGCGACCATTCCAAACGACTGCGCGCTGCTCGTCCTGTCGGGTCCGAAGAACGCCTTTTCGCGTGTCGAGCTGGATCGGCTGGACGCCTATCTGCGGGCCGGCGGCCGCCTCCTGGTCTTGCTCGGCCCGTCGGAGGGTTCGGGCCTCGCGTCGCTTCTCGCGACATGGGGCGTCAAGGCGACGCCGGCGGCGCTCACGGGCGCGAAGACGCTTTCGGGCAGTGACGTCATCGTCACGGACTTCTCGGATCATCCCGTGTCCGCGCCGCTGCGGGGGTCGCGCATTGTCCTGGAGCGTCCGACGGCGCTTGTGCCCTCTGCCGTCGCCGTTTCGGGTGCGGGGGCCGACCACATCGGCTTTTCCGCGCTGGCGTCGCTGGACGGCGTCGTCCTGGCGGCGGCGGTCGAGCGCGGGTCGGCGGCGGGCGACGACCTCGCGATCCGTCCGACGCGCCTGGTCGTCATCGGCGATGCGACGTTCGCCTTGAACGGCGCGCTCGGCGCGCGCGCGAACGCCAACCGCGACTTCCTGCTGAACAGCGTCGCGTATCTGTCGGGGACGGATGCCGTGGGCGCGAGCGGCACGGAGGCGGGGCTTCTCGTCTCGGGGCTTGACCGCGCCGCGCGGGCGCGTTTCGCCGTCCTGACCGTCGGCGTCCTGCCGGCCGTGGTGTTCTTGATTCTCGCGGGCGCGACATTGAGAAGGAGACTGCGCGCATGACGAACCGAAAGGCCATTCTCTTCCTTCTGCTTGCCATTGCCGTGCTGGTCGCGGTCGAGGTCGTCCTGAACCTGGGCGGACGAAAGCCGCGCGTGGCGACGCGCGCGTTCCTGTGCGAAGGCGCGGCGGACAGCACGGGGCTGACGCTGTCGCGACGTGGCGAGCCCGTCATCCAGATCGAGAAGGACGGCCCGTGGCGGCTGCGCCGGCCGTTCGCCGCCGTTGCCGAGACGCCCGTCGTCCTCAAGCTCCTGGACACGCTGGCGCAGGCGCGCGTCACGGAGTCGATTTCCGACGCCGAGCTGCTGCGCTGGGGACGTACGCGCGCCGACTACGCGCTGGAGGAGCCGCCCCTCCGCGTCGGCCTCTCGAACGCGACGGCGCGCGTTTCCCTCTCGTTTGGCCTGCTGACCCCGTCGGGCGACGGCGTCTATGCGTCGGTGGACGGCGAGCCGTCCGTCCTGATCGTTCCCTCTTCCGTGCTGGCGGCGGTCGATCTGCCCGTGGAGCGGCTGCGCCGCCGTCGCCTGTTTGGCTTCAGCGAAACGACCGTCGGCGCGTTCGACGTTCGGCAGAATCCCGGTGCCATTCTGTCGTTCCAGCGGGAGGGGGACGGTTGGCGGGTCGGAGAGGGACGGGCCGCCGCGACGGTCGTCTCGACGTTCTTGTCTCATCTGATGACGGCGGAGGCCACCCGGTTCGTCTGGCCGACGGGCGCGACGAACGAGAGCGGGCAGGCCTCGGCCTCGCTTCTGGCGGGGTATGGACTCGACCCCGAGACGGCGGTCACGGTCACGCTCAAGCGTTCGGGCGGGCGGAACTCGTCGATTTCGTTCGGCAAGCACGCAGATGCGGAGACGGTCTATGCGTTTCTCCATGCCGCCGGCACGGTTGTCACCGTCCCGTCTGCGCTCAAGGACGAGGCCTTGCAGGACGGTTCGCGCTTTGTCGAGACGCGGCTCTTTCTGGATTCGCCCGAAAAGGTCGTGTTCGTGACGCTGGCGGATGGCGGCCTCACGCTCTCGCTTTCGCGTGCCGACGCCTCGGGCTGGCGACTGGACGCGCCCATTTCCGCGCCGGCTGATGCCGCGTCCGTCGAGGCGTTGCTGGCGCGCATCCTGTCCCTCACGTCGGCGGATCTCGATCCGGATGGCGTCGCCGTCTCCCTCGGCGCGTCGTCGCGGGCGGTTTCCGTTGCGCGCACGGCCCTTTTCCCGACGGGCGGCGGGTTCGCGCAGCTGCGGTCGCGGGAGATCGTCGCCTGCGCGGCCGACGACGTGAAGCGGCTGGTCGCGACGCGCGCGACGGACGATGCGCGCGGTGTCTCGGTCGTCTTCGCGCGTGATCGCCGCGTCTGGAACGTCGAGTCCGCGCCCGAAGGGTCGGTGGCCTCGCCGACGGGGATCGCCCGTGTCTTGGGCGCGCTCGCGCCCCTCAAGGCCGTGCGCGTCGAAAAGCTCAAGGTCATGGCGAGCGAGCTGTCCGCCTATGGGCTGGAGCGTCCGTTTCTGACGCTGGCGGTCGATCTCGACCGCGCGGACGCCGTTCGCCGGAACATCTTCGTCGGCGCGCCGGCGGTTGGCGGCGGACGCTACGCGACGGTCGGCTCGTCCGATGCCGTCTTCGTGATTTCGGATGCCGATGTCGCGGCGTTGACGAGTCCGCTGGTTGGGCGAGACCAGTTGGACTGATTTCGGGTTTTATGAAAAAAAAATGCAAAGAAAGGAAGTTAAATGAACATGAAATGGTTAACGATCGCGCTGGTTGGCGCCGGGGTTCTTGCGGGCGCTTGCGGCGCGTCGGCAGCGGATGAGTCCGTCGTCGCGTCGTCTGGCGACCTTTTCGACCGTTTCGCGAATCCGCCCCGCGACACGCGGCCTTGGACGTATTATTTCTGGATTAACACGCACACCGACCGCGAGACGATTTCGGCGGAGATGGCCGACATCGCGCGGCTTGGCTTCGGCGGGATGCTGATCACGGATTCGCGTGGCTACTGGGAAGACGAAGAGCACGTGATCAATCCGCCCGCGACGATCCGCTGGGGGTCGGAGGCCTGGTTCGACCTGATCGCGCACGTGATTCGCGAGGGCGCGCGCCACGACGTGAAGGTCTCGCTCAACGTCGCCGCGTCGGGCGGCCATCTGCGCGGCGACATGGACGTGGGCGCGGATTCGCCGAAGTTCCTCAAGTGCCGTCGCTACCTGCCGGGCGATGTGTTCGAGAAGCCCGACTTCCCGCATTACCGTGACGTGACGGTCTTCGCCGTCCGCACGAAGGAGCCGGCCGTCCGCACGGACTGGGCGAACGCGGGCGACGGATTCCTCTCCATGGAAGGCAACGTCGGAAAGGAGGAGGACACCACGCGCTTCATCGCGTCCGACGCGCTGGAAGTCCGCGAACTCGCCTCGGCGGCCGACGGCGCGTCGCTCGGTGCGGACTGGACGATTCTCCGCTTCGGCTGGGCGACGCAGAAGGGCCGCGAGCAGGACATCGACGTTCTTGACCGCCAGGCCGTGCGCCGTCATCTCGACCGCGTCATCGCGCCCATCCTCGCGCGCGTTCCCGGACTCGTGGGCAAGGACAAGACGTTCTTGGGCCTCTACAACGTGAGCTGGGAGGGGACGATGCCCACGTGGAGCGCGACGTTCGAGCAGGACTTCGCCGCCGACACGGGGTATGCGTTCCGTCCGAACATGCCGATCCTCGCGGGATTCCGCCTGAAGGATCTTCCGTCCGAGACGTTCATGCGCGACATGCGCCGGGCGCGCGGACGCATGATGGTGCAGCACCTCTACGTGGCGGTGCGCACGTGGGCGCATGAGCATGGCATGATTGCGTTCTCCGAATCGGGTGGCCCGTGGGGCGGGCAGAAGCGCGATCCGCGCACGTTTGGCGAGTGCGACCAGTTCGAGTTCCTGAACGGCAACGACTTCCCGCAGGGCGAGTTCTGGCCCGTGCGCGAAAACGGGACGCATCCGTCCACCGGCCATGCCAACGCCAACATGCGTCCGTTCTACCGGGGCATTGTGGAGGCGGCGCACCGCGCGGGTTCGCGCATCGCCTCCGTCGAGGCGTTCACCCACATGCACCGCCACTGGTCGGTCGATCCGGCGTTTCTGAAGCCGTTGGCCGACATCGTGTTCGCCGATGGCGTCAACCAGATCGTCTGGCACACCTACACGACGTCGCCGAAGAAATTCGGCGTGCCGGGGCTGGAATACTTCGCGGGGTCGCACATCAACCGCAATGTGACCTGGAACCGCGATTTGACGGCGTTCGTCCAGTACATGGGGCGTTGCCAGTCGCTCCTGCAGGCGGGCGACTGGGTGGACGACGGCGAGTTCGAGCCGCCGACCGACAACTATCGGGCGTGGGGACGCTTCCGCAAGGACGAGAAGGCGCAGTTCACGACGACGCATCGGCGGATTGGCGCGGCGGACGTCTTTTTCGTGGCGGGCGAAGGGAAAGGCGAGCATGTCTTCAACGCCCGCGTGGACGGCCGTGCCGTGGAGGTCTGGGATGCCGTGCGCGTGACGCGCCAGCCTGCGCAGGTCGTCGGCACGGAGGCGGACGGAAAGACGCGCCTTGCGCTTGACCTGCCCGTGGGCGGCAGCTGCTTCGTCGTGTTCACGCCGAACGGGAAGGCGACGCCCGCGTTCGCGTCGGGCGAGGAGGTTGCCGTGGCGGGTCCGTGGCAGGTTTCGTTCGCCTATCTGGACGGCATTTCCGCGCCGCCGCCGAAGGCCGTGGAGCTGGATGCGCTCGTGGAGTGGACGACGCGCGACGATCTGCGCCATTTCGCGGGCACGGCGACGTACAAGACGACGTTCACCGCTCCTGCGTCCGTGCTCGGCCGGCGGCTGCGGCTGTCGCTGGGTCGGGTGCCGACGGGGCTGGCGCATGTCTTCGTGAACGGCGTGGACTGCGGCGTGGCGTGGTGCGAACCGTGGGACGTGGACGTCTCCAAGGCCGTGCGGGCGGGGGCGAACGAACTTGAGATTCGCTACACGAACAACTGGTACAACCGTCTTGTGGGCGACTGTTTCCTGCCGGAAGCGGAGCGTGTCACGCGCTCGGTCGTGCGGTACTGGGAGAAGCCCCGCGTGGTGCCGAATCCGAAGAATCCGTGGTCGATTCGCCCGACGGTCTATTCGGGTCCGTCCGTCTCCGATCCGCTCCAGAAGTCGGGTCTTCTCGGCCCGGTGAAGCTGGTGGCCGAAAAGCGCTAGGCGAACGCGCGTGTGCGCACCCCCTTGTTCGCCGTCGCAAAATATGGTATCATATGCGCCGTTTTGCCGTGGGCTGGTTTGCGGTCTGCGGCGCGGCGTGCGACTATAGCTCAATTGGATAGAGCGTTGGCCTCCGAAGCCGAAGGTTGCTGGTTCGATCCCAGTTAGTCGCACCAATTTCTTCCATGGGGTATGTGCAAGGGCGGGCGTTTTTTGGTATACTATTCCGCCAAAGGAACAAACCATGGCTAAGTTGACATTCAAGGAAGACCTCTGCAAGGGCTGCGGACTGTGCGTGACCGCCTGTCCGAAGAAGATCCTTGCTCTTTCGAAAACCAAGCTCAACCACAAGGGGCATGCCCCGGTCGAGTGCACGGATCCGGCGGCCTGCGTGGGCTGCGCGAGCTGCGCGCTGATGTGTCCGGACTGCGTCATCACGGTCGAGCGCTAGGCGCCTGATTTTAGGAAGGCTCGCGAACATGAGTGAAAAAGTTCTGATGAAGGGCAACGAGGCGATCGCCGAGGCGGCGATCCGCTGCGGCTGCCGCCACTATTTCGGGTATCCGATCACGCCGCAGACGGAGATCGCGGCGTACATGTCCAAGCGCATGCCGAAGATCGGCGGCACGTTCCTCCAGGCGGAGAGCGAGATTGCCGCGATCAACATGGTCTACGGCTGCGCCGCGACGGGTCGTCGCGCGATGACGTCGTCGTCCTCGCCGGGCATCTCGCTGAAGGCCGAGGGCATGTCGTACCTCGCGGGCGCGGACTTGCCGGCCCTGATCGTCAACGTCCAGCGCGGCGGGCCGGGCCTCGGCGGCATTCAGCCGTCGCAGTCCGACTACTTCTTCATGACGCGCGGCCCTGGCCACGGCGACTTCCACATCATCGTCCTCGCGCCGGCGACGGTGCAGGAGATGGCCGACATGACGCGCCTCGCGTTTGAGCTTGGCGAGAAGTACCGCATGCCGGCGATGCTGCTGGCTGACGGCACGATGGGCCAGATGATGGAACCCGTGGTTCTCCCGGAGGACACGGTCGATCCCGCGACGATTCCCGCGACGAAGCCGTGGGCGACGACGGGCACGGAGATGAAGCGCGAGCACAACGTCGTGAACTCCCTCTACCTCAAGCCGGACGAGCTGGAGAAGACGAACTACGAGCGCTATGCGCGCTATGCGAAGCTGGAGGCGGAGGAGTGCCGCTGGGAGGAATACCTCATGGACGATGCGGAGATCTGCGTCGTCTCCGTCGGCATCACCGCCCGCGTCGCGAAGAACGCGATCGTCGCGGCGCGCAAGGAGGGCATCAAGGTCGGCATGATCCGTCCGATCACGCTCTTCCCGTTCCCGAAGGCGCCGCTCGCGAAGGCGGCGGCGAAGGTGAAGGGCTTCCTCACCGTCGAGCTCAACATGGGGCAGATGAACGAGGACGTGAAGCTCGCGATCAACTGCGCGAAGCCCGTCAACATGTGCAATCGCGTCGGCGGCATGATTCCGAGCGCCGACGAGGTTCTGGCCGCAATCCGGAAGGAGGCGAAATAAGATGGCCATCGTGTTTCAGAAGCCGAAGTCCCTGACGGACGTTCCCTATCACTACTGCCCGGGCTGCACGCACGGCATCGTGCATCGGCTCGTCGCCGAGGCGATTGACGCGCTCGGCATCGAGGGCAAGACGGTCGGCATCGCGCCGGTCGGCTGCTCGGTGATGGCGTACGACTACTTCAAGTGCGACATGATCGAGGCGTCGCACGGCCGTGCGCCGGCGGTGGCGACGGGCGTGAAGCGCGCGCTCCCCGACCACGTCGTCTTCACCTACCAGGGCGACGGCGACCTCGCGTCCATCGGCCTGTGCGAGACGGTCTCGACCGCCTGCCGTGGCGAGAACGTGACGATCATCTTCATCAACAACGCGATCTACGGCATGACGGGCGGCCAGATGGCGCCGACCTCGCTCATCGGCCAGGTCACGCAGACCTCGCCGTACGGGCGCGACCCGAAGACGCAGGGCATGCCGATCCGCATCTGCGAGCTGCTCGCGACGCTGGACGCGCCGGCCTACCTGGAGCGTGTCGCGGTCAACTCCGTCGCGCATGTCCGCCAGGCGAAGAAGGCGATTCACAAGGCCTTCCAGAACCAGGTCGAGGGCAAGGGCTTCTCGCTCGTCGAGGTGATCTCGACGTGTCCCACGAACTGGGGCCTGACGCCGGAGAAGGCGTGCCAGTTCGTCGAGGAGAAGATGATTCCGTTCTATCCGCTCGGATGCTTCAAGGACCGGACGGCCGAGGAGGCGAAGTAAAATGACTTACGAAACGATCATGGCGGGTTTCGGCGGGCAGGGTCTCCTGTTCTCCGGCAAGGTCCTGGCGCACGCGGCGCTCATCGAGAACAAGGAGCTCTCGTGGCTGCCCTCCTACGGCCCGGAGATGCGCGGCGGCACGTGCAATTGTTCGGTCATCGTCTCGGACGATCCGGTCGGTTCGCCGATCATCGCGCATCCGAACGTGCTGATGGTGATGAACGAGCCGTCGCTCGACAAGTTCGAGGACATGGTCGCCCCCGGCGGCACGATCTTCGTCGATTCCTCGCTCATCGAGCGGAAGGTGCGGCGCACGGACGTCACCGTCGTCTACATTCCGGCGACGCAGATGGCGAAGGACATGGAGGCCGTCTCCCTCGCGAACATGATCATCCTTGGCGCGATTGTCCAGAAGCTCGGCTGCGTGAAGCCGGAGACGCTTACGGCGGCGATCAAGGACACGATCAGCGCGCGCAAGGCGGCGCTCCTCGACCTCAACCTCAAGGCCGTCGCCCTCGGCGAGAAGTTCATCGCGGGCTGAGACTGACCTCGGCACACGTGCGCAGATGATCTTCCTTACGGGTGCGCCCGCTTCGGGCAAGACCACGCTCGGCCGCCGTCTCGCGACGGCGCTGGGCGTTTCGTTTATCGATCTCGATGCGGAAATCGTCCGTTCGACGGGGCGGACGATTCCCGACATCTTCGCGTCGGACGGCGAGGCCGCCTTTCGCGAACTTGAGGCGCAGACGCTGACGCGGCTCGGCGACGCCGGCGTCGTCGCCTTGGGCGGCGGGACGCTTCTGCGCGACGCGAACCGCCGCTTCTGCGAGGCGCGTGGAACGGTTCTCTGCCTTGACACGCCGTCTGACGCGGAACTGGCGCGGCGGCTGAACGCGGCGGCCGGGACGCGGCCGCTGGGCGATCGCGCGAAGGAACGGGCGGCGCATTACGCCTCGTTCCCGAACCGCGTGTCCGACTGGTTTGACCTCGACAACTCGCTTGTCCTCTGCGGCAAGGGGCTGGCGCGCGCGTTTCTCGCGTCGCGGCCCGTCGTGGCGGACGAGACGGTCGCGTCCATTTGGGCCGAGCGGCTGGGCCTTGCGCCAATTGCGACCATTCCTTCGGGCGAAACGAACAAGACCATCGGGACGGTGTCGTCCCTGTGGGGGGCGTTCGCGCGCGCGGGACTGGGGCGTAAGGACGTCGTGGCGGCCCTGGGCGGCGGCGTGACGGGCGACCTTACGGGCTTTGCCGCCGCGACGTGGATGCGCGGCATTGACTGGATCAACGTGCCGACCACGCTCCTCGCGATGGTGGATGCCTCGACGGGGGGAAAGACGGGGTGCGACTTGCCCGAAGGAAAGAACCTCGCGGGCGCGTTCCACGCGCCGAAACTCGTCGTCATCGACAGCGATTTCCTGACGACCCTGCCGCCTGACCGTCTGCGCGACGGCAAGGCCGAAATGATCAAGCACACGATCATTTCGGCGGGGACTGACCCCTGCGCCGTGGGGACAGACCCCCGAGGGGACGCTGAAAATGTTCCGACTTCGCGCGAAATCGCGAAGAATTTGTCAGTTAAGGTTGGAATTGTGCGGGCCGATCCGTTTGAGCGGCTGGGGCAGCGCATTCTGCTCAACTGCGGGCATACGGTTGGCCATGCCGTCGAGAAGGCGACGGACTATGCCGTTTCGCATGGCGCGGCGGTGGCGATCGGCTGCGTCGAGGAAGCGCGGATTGCCGCGCGGCGGGGCCTGTCTCCGGCGGAGTGGCCGAATGCGCTGGCGGCGCGGTTCGCGGCGGCGGGGCTGCCGACGGCGTTGCCGGGGGGCTTGTCCCTCGCGTCGCTTGCGCCGCTCATGAAGGGCGACAAGAAACGCGCCGGTTCGGTCGTCACGTTCGCGCTTCCGTGTGGCTGGGGCGACGTGCGCGCCGTGCCCATCGACCTCGAAAAGGAGGCCCTGTGATTCGTCTTGAGCCAGGCCTGCGGTGCGGCGCGATGACGGTGCCCGTCTCGAAGTCCCACGCGCATCGCGTCCTCCTCGCCGAGTTTCTGGCGGGGCGGCTCGTCTCCCTTGAATCCGCCGACGAGGACTGCGACGACATTTGCGCGACCAAGCGGTGTCTGCGCGCGCTGGCGGCGGCGCGGTCGTCGGGCGCGGCCGTGCTGGACTGCGGCGAGTCCGGGACGACGCGGCGGCTGCTCGGCCCGGTTGTCGCGGCCTGCGGCGTGACGCCGATATGGGAGATGAAAGGGCGGCTCGCGTCCCGTCCGCAGATCGCGTACCCGACCCTCGCGTCGGGCGTGCACGAGCTTGCGGGCGACGTTTCCTCCCAATTCGTGAGCGGACTTCTTTTCGCCTTGCCGATCTTGGACGGGGATTCGGAGATCCGCCTTTCCTCGCCGCTCGCCTCGCGGGGCTATGTGGACATGACGCTGGACGTTCTGCGCGCGTACGGCATTGCCGTCGAGGAGACGGCGACGGGCTTTCGCGTCGCGGGCCGTCAGCGGTATCGGGCGCCGGCGGCGGAGCCGTGCATTGAGACGGACTGGTCGGGCGCGGCGTTTCCGCTGGCGATGCGCGCGCTTGGCAACGACGTGCGTCTCGCGGACGCCTGCCAGGCGGGGCTGACGGCGGATTCGCGCCAGCCCGACCGGGCCGTCGTTCGTTTGCTGGCGGACTTTGCAAAGGCCGGTGACGTGAGCGTTGACGTGGACGCCTGCCCCGACCTCTTCCCCGTGCTGACGGTCGTCGCGGCGCGTCGCGCGGGTCGGACGCGCTTCACGGGCATTCGGCGGCTGCGGCTCAAGGAGTCTGACCGCGTGGCCGCGATGGCGGGCGTGCTCGCGCGCTTTGGCGTCACGACCGAGGTCTCCGAGACGGCGTTTGTCGTGCGGGGGCGTCTGAGGCCGTTGTGCGGCGGGGCGTTCTGCTCGTTTGCCGACCATCGCGTCGCGATGTCGATTGCCGTTGGCGCGACGGTGGCCGATGCCGCCGTCGAGATCGACGACGCGGCGTGCGCGGCGAAATCGTATCCCGGTTTCTTTGCGCAGTTCACGGCGTTGGCGCCGCAAACGGCGACGGCTTGAGGGAGAGGAGCGAGGCATGAGACAGGTACTTGAATTTCCGGGGTTCGTGGACGTGCATGTCCATTTTCGCGATCCGGGCGTTCCGGCGGCGGAGACGACGGCGTCGGGGCTGTCCGCCGCCGCGCGCGGCGGGTTCGCGGCCGTCGTCACGATGCCGAACACGACGCCGGCCTGCGATTCGGTCGAGCAGCTGGCGTATCAGCGGATGGCGGCTGCGCGCGCGGCCGAGGGCGGGACGCGGCCGCTTCTGTTTCCGTCCGCCTGCCTGACGAAGGGGCGGCTGGGTCGGGAAGTCGCCGACCTGGAGGCGTTGGCGGCGGCTGGGGCGGCGTTCTTCACGGACGATGGCAGCTATGTCGTCGAGACGAAGGTCATGGAGGAGGCGATGCGTCGCGCGGCCGCGCTGGGCCTTGTTGTCTCCCAACACGCGCTTGCGCCGGGGCTTTCCGAGGCCGACTGCATTCGCCGCGACCTGTCGCTCTGCCGCGTGACGGGCTGTCGGCTTCATGTCCAGCACATTTCGACGGCGGCGGGCGTTGCGCTTGTCTGTGATGCGCAGCGCGAGGGATTGCCCGTGACGGCCGAAGCGACGCCCCACCACGTCCTCCTCTGCCGCGACGACATCACGGGCGACGACGGCAACTTCAAGATGGCGCCGCCGCTGGCGACGCGCGAAGACCGCGCGGCGGTGCGCGCGGGCGTGAAGGCCGGCGCGCTCCTGTTCGCGACCGACCATGCGCCGCATCCGGCAGCGCAGAAGGACTGCGGCTATGCGAAGGCCGCGAATGGCATTGTCGGACTCGAGACGGCGATCCCGATTACCTATCGGGCGCTCGTTGAGGAAGAGGGCATGTCCGTCGCGGCGTGGGCCGAGGCCTGGTGGAAACTGCCGCGCACGATTCTCCCGCCGCCGCTCGTCGCGTCGCTGGCGGGCCGCACGACGCGCGTCGTCGTCGGCGAGACGCGCACCGTCCGCTGTGCGGACTTTGCGTCGCGTTCGCGGAACTGTCCGTACGAGGGTCTTTCCTTCGACTGCTGGCCGTCTGAAACTGTGGTATAATGCCCGTCATGTTTGAAGTCTTCGTCTTGAGCGTGTTGCAGGGCATCGCCGAATTCCTGCCGATTTCCAGTTCGGGCCATCTCGTCCTTGGGCGTTCCCTGCTGGGACTGGGCGAGGTCGGGATGCGCCTTGACGTCTTTCTCCATGTCGGTACGCTTGTCGCTGTCTTCGTGTTCTACCGCGAGACGGTGGGGCGGCTTGTGAAGGGACTCTTCGGCGTCTCTTCGTCGGACGGTCGGGCCGAGGCGTGGTCGTACGCGCTGAAGATCGTCCTTTCGGCCGTCCCGGCGGGCGTTGTGGGGCTGCTCTTCAAGGATTCGCTTGAGGCGGCGTTTGCGTCGCCACGGGCGGTGGGCGGCGCGCTTCTCTTCACGGGGGCCGTCCTGACGGGGACGCGCTTCCTGCCGACGGGCACGGCGCGCGTCTCGTTTCTGCGCGCGCTTCTCATGGGCCTCGCGCAGGCGCTTGCGATTCTGCCGGGCGTATCGCGTTCGGGCCTGACGCTGGCCGCCGCGCGCGCGGCGCGCGTCGATGCCGAGAAGGCGGCCGAGTTCTCGTTTCTCATGAGCGCGCCGCCCATTGCGGGCGCGGCGTTGCTGGAGATCGTCGCGGCGTTCAAGGCCGCCGGCGCGGACGCGGCGCTGCCGGAAGTCGGCTGGGGGCTGTGTGTCCTTGGCGCCGGGCTGGCGGCGGTCGTCGGCTATTTTTCGCTGGCCGTGCTTCTGAAATCCCTGAAAGGGCGCTGGTTCTGGCTGTTCGGGCCGTATTGCTTCCTGGCGGGCGCGCTGACGCTCGTTTTCGCCTAGCGGCGCGCCCTGTGCGGGCCGTTTGCGTCGCGCGGCAGACCTTCGCTTTGACGAAGGGCGGCAAGGTTCTAAAGAAAGGATTGTTGCGTGGATTTCCGCGAGAAGAAGGTCGTGAGCCGAGAAACCTGTGCGCGTGTCGCGCCCTACGCGGCGTGGATGGCGTTGATGACCGCGTTGCCGACGACGGCGGAGATGTACGCCGTGCGCGGCGGCGTGACGGCGGCGCTCCTTCTTCTCGGCGGCGCGTTCGGGTGTTTTCGTCCGACGGCGCGCTCGGCGGCCGCCTGGGCGCATGCGGCGGGGGTGGGCGCGCTCGCGGGGCTGGCCGTCTTCGCGATTTGGGTCGCGCCCGACCTCCTGTTTCCGTCCGCCGCCGCGTCGGTGCCCTCGCCCTATGCGCCGATGGTCTGCGGCTGGCCGCTGACGGTTGCCAAGCTGGTGGCGAGCGCGTTCGTGATTCCGGTTGCGGAGGAACTTTTCTTCCGGAAGTGGCTCGTCGAGTTCGCGGGCTTTGGGTGGATGGTCGTCCTGTTCGCGGTCGAGCATGGCGACCGGTGGCACGTCGGCGCGGTGGCGGGCTTCGTCTACGGCCTGCTGGCGAAGCGGCTGGGGCTGTTCGCGGCGATCGTCGCGCATGTCGTCACGAACCTCGTCCTGGGGTTGTACGTCATTCGGTGCGGACAGTGGCAGTTCTGGTGAGGCGCGCGTGATGCGCAAGAGACGGACGGCGCGGGATTATGGTATAATGTGGCGCGTGAACAAGACGCTCCTATCACTTTCTCTCGCGGCTCTGTCCGCGTCTCTTTTCGTCCGGCCGGCCGAGGCGCAGGATCTCCAGACGCCGGGCGCCGGTGGCCCGCAGACGGGCGTTCGCTATGCGACGGACGCCTACCCCGGCTTCGACAACGAGAAGGAGATTGTCAGTCCCTCCCGCAAGAGTCCGCGCTGGTTCGCGTTCCTCTTCGGGCCGAACCGGGCGGACGCGAAAAGCCAGCTGGCCTACTGCGTCGATCTGATTCGCGCGGGCGACTTCGGGAAGGCGCGCCGCCAGCTGGACGCGCTCGTGCGCGAGTGGCCGACGGCGACGGAGGCTGCGAAGGCCCAGCAGGCCCTTGCCGAGCTGTGTCTCTCGCGTCTCGGCGAGACGGAGGCGGCGTTTGCGGAATACCGCTATCTCCTTGACTTCTACTCGCTTCAGATCGACTACGACAAGATCGCCGACAAGCTCTACGACGTCGCGCGGCGGATGAAGGCCGAGGGCAAGGAGGTGATGTTCATCCACTTCGAGAACGTCGTGGACGTCCGTCGCGCCTACGAGGCGTGCGTCCTGCATGCGCCAGGCGCGAAGTGGGTGGCCGAGGCGATGCTGACGATTGGCGCGCTCCGCGAGAAGGCGGGCGAATACGGCAAGGCCGTGCAGGTCTACGAGAACCTGCGCAACCTCTATCCCGACGCCGAGGAGGCGCGTGTCGCGCTGCGGCACGAGGCCGAGGCGCGGATGGTTCTTCTGGACGACCACGCCTACAACCGGTCGCGTGCGCGCGACACGCTGGGCTTCCTCACGATGGCACTCGCGTCGTGCCGGGAGGCCGATCGCGAGGAGCTGGAGGCGATGCGCACGCGCGTCGACGACCTGCTGGCGGAGGAGGCGTATCGTAGCGCGGCGTTCTATGATTCGCGGACGCGCACGACGCGAAGCGCAATCAACGCCTACGAGAAGTTTCTTTCGCAGCATCCCGGCAGCCCGCGCGCCGTCGAAGTCCGCGCGCGGCTCGCCGAATTGAAGAAAGGTTCTGAACAATGAAGAGCGGTCTGCGTCTGGGGGCGGCGGTCGCCCTCGTCGGCCTCGTCTGTGGCTGTGGGGCCAACTATCGGTGGCGGCCGTCCGTGCCGGCCGATGTGCGCACGGTGGCCGTGCCGACGTTCCGAAACGAGTCCGAACTCCAGGAGGTCGGCGCCGTTGCCGCGCGGCAGGTTCTGCGCGAGTTCCAGCGCGAGGGCACGTTCAAGATTCGTCCCGTGGGCGACGCCGCGCTGGAGATTCAGGGGACGGTCGTGTCCGCCGGCGGCGGGTCTGTCGCGTACGATCGCCGTTCGGGCCTGCGGATCTCCAGCTACGAGCTGACGGGCGAATTTTCGGTTTCCGTCATCGACAAGCGCGCGGGCAAGGTCTTGGTTGACAACCGCCGCTACACGGCGCGGGCCTCGTTCGCCGTCGGGCAGGACCTGACGACGGCGCAGCGCGACGCCTCCGGTCGGATGGCCGAAGACCTGGCGCGTCAGGTCGTGGATGACGTCCTCAATCTCAAATGGGAGAAGTGAACATGAAGACGAATGAAGTTCATGCCGTGATCGAGCTGAAGATCACGCCGCAGCGCGACTGCGGGTTCGGCAAGCTGGCCGAGCGCGTCTCGAAGTTCGAGCAGGTCGAGGCGTGCTTCCTCATGAGCGGGGCCTACGACCTGCTCGTGTTCGTGAAGGGCGAAAGCCTGCAGGACGTTGCGCAGTTCGTCGCGCAGGATCTGTCGACGATCGACGGCGTCCTCTCGACGGCGACGCATTTCATGCTGAAGACTTACAAGGCCGGCAACGTGATCGGCAAACTGGATGACGCGCGACTGGAGGTTTCGTAATGGCGGTTGACTTGGCGCAGAAGGCGCAGAACTTCACGAATCGCGGGCGGCAGGCCCTGGAGACGGGCCGCTACGAGCTCGCGGTGGACATGCTGATGGAGGCGGTCGCGGCGGCGCCTGACGTCCTGGAGACGCGCAAGCTCCTGCGCGCGGCGCAGATCGCGAACTTCCGCAAGAACGGCAAGGCCGGCTTCGGCGCGAAGCTCGGCTACATGATGGCGCGGCAGAAGATCGCCGCCCTCATCAAGAAGGGCAAGGCCGTCGAGGCGATGGCCGAGGCGGAGAAGCTTCTCTCGCAGAATCCGCTGGACGCGGACAACATCGAGACGGCGGTCAAGGCGGCGGAGGCGGCCGGCAAGGCCGACCACGCGGCGATTTCGGTCGAGGCGGCCTACGAGTGCTCGAACAAGGATCCGGCGCTCTTGGAGCGCGTGGCGACCTACTACACGATGGCGAACCGCTGGGACAAGGCGCGCGACGCCTACCAGAAGCTCGCGGCGCTCAAGCCCGGCGACCAGCGCGTCCTGCAGCTCCTCAAGAACACCGAGGCGCGGGCGACGATGAACGCGGGCTGGGAGCAGTCGGTCGGCAAGAAGGGCGGCTTCCAGAACCTGATCGCGAACAAGGAGCAGGCCGCGAAGCTTGACGCCGCGAACAAGGCGGTCGTCACGGGCGACGACGCGGAAGCGCTCATCCAGGAGAAGCTCAAGCAGATCGAGGCGGAGCCGAAGAACATGAACGCCCGCCGCGCGCTCGCGCGCATCTACATCCAGGGCAAGCGCTACTACGAGGCGATCGACGTGCTCCAGCAGGCGATCGAGGCGTCCGGCACGATGGATCCGGAACTGGATCGCATGCTCTCGCAGACGAAAGTCCAGTACTACGACCAGCAGATCGACGCCTTGCGCGCGGAAGGCCGCGAGGAGGAGGCCGTCAACATGGAGGGCGAGAAGAACCAGTTCGTCTTCGACGACCTCGCCCAGCGCGTCGAGCGCTATCCGAACGACCTGCACCTGCGCTTCGAGCTGGGCAAGCAGTACTACACCTATGGCTACTACGACGAGGCCCTGACGCACCTGCAGCTCGCGCAGAAGTCGCCAAAGGATCGTCTCTGGGCGCTCTACTACCTCGCGATGTGCTTCCTCGCGCAGGGGCAGACCGACATGGGCGTCATGCAGCTTGAGACGGCGCGCGACGCGATCCCGACGATGGACGAGCTCAAGAAGAACGTCGTCTATCAGCTGGGCCTCTGCGCCGAGTCGGCGGGCGACCTCGAGAAGGCGTACCAGTACTACAAGGACGTCTATTCGAGCGACGTCGGCTTCCTGGATCTCTCCGAGCGCATGCTCGCGGTGAGCCAGGCCCTGAAGCAAAAGCAGCAGGGCTGAACGTCGGGCGCGTGCCGCACTTGCGCGGCACGCGCGAAATATGATATACTACGCGCCTGTTGAACTTGGCCCCATCGTCTATCGGCTAGGACACGAGCTTTTCATGCTTGGTAGAGGAGTTCGACTCTCCTTGGGGCTGCCACTTCTCCCATGACTGACCGCGAGGCTTACGTTGCCTTTAACTTGACGGATCACGTCGGGTTCGCGACGGTTGAGGAACTGGCGCAGCGGGCGGGTTCCGTCGCGGCGGCCTGGGCCGCCTATCCCGAATCGAAAAAGGTTTCGCGCACGGGCGGAGTCGTCGACTGGGCGGCCGAGTTGGCGCAGGCGAAGAAGTTTGGCGTGACGATTCTCACGTCGGCAGACGCGGACTATCCGCCCCCGTTGCGTGCCGCGTCGGGGCGGCCGCTTGCGCTTTACGTGAAGGGCGACGTGACGGCCCTCGCGAAAGCCGGGATTGCGCTCATCGGCACGCGCCGGGCGACGACCTACGGCAAGGATCTCGCGAATCGGCTGGCGTTTGACCTCGCGAAAGCCGGGTGGGCGGTCGTTTCGGGGCTGGCGCTCGGCATTGACGCGGAGGCGCATCGCGGCGCGCTTGCGGCCGAGGGCGTGACGGTTGGCGTGATTGGCTCGGGCCTTGACCGCTTCTATCCGGAGGCGAACCGCGACCTCGCGCGCGAGATTGTGCAGAAGGGCGGCGCCGTCGTGAGCGAATTCCCGTTTGGGCGGCCGCCCGACCGCGAGACGTTTCCCATCCGCAACCATGTCGTCGCGGCGCTTGCGCGCGGCGTCGTCGCCGTCGAGGCGCCGGCCCGTTCGGGGACGCTCATCACGACGGCCATCGCCGCCGATCTCGGCCGCACGGTCATGGCCGTTCCGGCGCGCGTGGACAGCCGGATGTCCGCCGGCTGCCTGCAGCTCATCCGCGACGGGGCGATTCTCGTGCGCCATGCGGACGACGTGCTGGAGGCGATGAGCGAGCTTCTTCCGTCGCGCGCGGCGAAGGCGGCGTCGGCGGACGTGCCGCCGCCGACAGATCCGGACATGCCGCCGTATTCGGTCGAGGAGGCGCTTGTCATGCTGCACGTCGACGAGGTGGGCGTCTCGATTGACGAGCTGGTGCGGAAGACGAAGCTTCCGGTCGCGCGCGTCAACTCTCTTGCGCTTCAGCTGCGGCTGAAGGGCTTTGTGCGCTTCCTGCCGGGCAATCGCGTCGCCATGTCCCGTTCGGGGCGGTGACATCCCCAGCGGCTAGACTTCGGTTGCCGCCGGACTTGACAGCGTGCGGTCGCGTTTGGTAGACTAGCGGCAGTTCGCGCGGGACGCATCCTGTCCGAGGAGTGT